>NZ_CP103371.1:3036675-3340342 GCF_024802625.1 Massilia sp. H6 | reverse complement strand
GGGCGGGCATCACCGCACTGGCCCGCGCTGCGGCCGCACTGCGCGCCGCCTAGGCACGGGTGTCATGAAGCGCCCCCGATCCCGTGCCCTGACCGAGGCCGAGATCGCGATGGCGTCGCGGCTGTTCGGCGGCGCCATCGACTACCGGCGCGTTCGTATCCACGGCCGGCGCTACATGCCGCTGCAGCCGAAGAACTGCTGCATGACGCCCAACGGCAGCATGTACTTCCATCGTTCCTGCTTCTTGCCCGACTATACGCGCGGCGACCCCGCGGTCATCCACTGGTTCATGCACGAGATGGCGCACGTCTGGCAGCACCAGCTCGGCTATCCGGTGCGCCTGCGCGGCGCGTTCCGGATCGGGCTGTCGTACCACTACACGCTGGGCCCTGACCGGACGCTGGCCGACTACAACATGGAAGCGCAGGCAGACCTGCTGGCCGATTACTTCTTGCTGGACGTCCTGCGCCTGCCGTGCGCGATGCGCCAGCAGGGCTACCGGGACGATGCTGCGCTCTACCGTCAGGTGCTGGCGGCCTTTCTGGCCGATCCGGCCAGCCAGCTCAACCTGCCGCGGGCACTGGCATGGCGGCGTGCGCAATCCACTTGAGCGCCGGCAGCGCGCCGGCAAGCGCCTGGCGTCAAGCGCAGCCTGCGGCGGCCTTGCGGCGTGCCTTGGCGGCGTACATCGCCGCGTCGGCGGCATCGAGCAGGCTGTCGATGGCGTCGGCCTGGCCCGGATAGTGCGCACTGCCGATACTGGCCCCGACCGGCAAGTGGATCCCGTCGCCGAGATCGAAGGATAGCGCCAGCGCCGCATGGATCTTGCCTGCGACCGCGTCGGCGTCGGCCGTCGACGCAATATCCTCTAGCAGCACCACGAACTCGTCGCCACCGATGCGCGCCACGGTGTCGGTATCGCGCACGGCGGCGCCGATGCGTGCGGCCACTTGCTGCAGCAGGCGGTCGCCACAGGCATGGCCATGCTGGTCGTTGATCTGTTTGAAGCGGTCGAGGTCGATGAAAAGCAGTGCCAGCATGGCTTGCTGGCGGCGCGCGCGCGCCAGCGCGGCGTCGAGCCGCTCGCGCAGCAGCCGGCGGTTGGGTAGGCCAGTCAGGTCGTCGTGCATGGCCAGAAAATGCAAGCGCGCCTGCTCCTGGTTGCGCTGGATCGCGACGGCCAGCTGCTGCGCGACCGGTGCCAACAGCGCGCAGTCGGCCTCGGTGAAGCGGGCGGCAGTGGCGGGATTGCGCAGTGCAAGTACGCCGATGGCGCCGATTGCGCCGGCAGGGCCGGCCAGCGGAAGCGCCAGCGCCTGGCCGCAGGCGTCGTCCGTGCCAGGCTCGCGCCATTGCGCTGCATTGCTATGGAAGGCATCGTCGCACAGGCGGCGCAGCGCCCCGCCTTCGGGCACCCGCTGGCCGCCCTGGAACACAAACCGCAAGGTCGGCTCGGGGCCTTCGGGCAGGGCAAGCACGACGCTGGCTGCGGGCAGCAGGGTGCCGATGAGCGCGTGGCTGCGCCGGAACAGGCCGGCCATGTCGTTGTCTGCCAGCGCCGCGTCGCACAAGCCGTCGAGCGCTTCGCGCAGGGCGCCGGCCCGTCTCTGGAGCGTCACGTCGCGTGCCACCGCCACGCGCAGCTGGTCGGGCTCGGACCAGCGCGCCGACCACATCAGGTGCACCAGCGTGCCGTCCTTGCGTACGTACCGGTTCTCGAAGTCGACGTGCTCGCGGCCATCCATCACGGCCTGCGCCGCGGCCAGGGTGCGTTCCCGGTCGGCTGGCGCGACCATGTCGATCATGGATTTTCCTACCATTTCCTGTGGCGTGTAGCCAAAAATGCGCTCGCAGGCGGCATTCACGAAGACGAAGCGTCCCCGGGCGTCGACCAGGCAGACGGCATCGAGCAGAAGATCGGGAATACTGGCGATCGGGATGGGCGAGGCAGGATCCATGAGACCGATTCTATTACAAGGCCGAGTCGATGGGGCGTCGGATGCCTGTGCTGGAGGTGCCCACACCAATGCCGCGACGAGCATCTTCGGTAATTTGTTAAACTGTGGAAATTCGGCAACCCATTGCCACAGTGGAACAACCATGGCCTCAGACGACACTTACTATCCTCATTCGTTCAAGGCCGCGGTCGCGCTGGCGGCGCTGCGGGATGGGCAATCGATGCAAGAGCTCGGGGCAAGGTTTTCGGTGTCGCCAGAGCTGGTCGCGCAGTGGTCCGATACCCTGGAGCGACATGCCGACCTGGCTTTTTCGCAAGGCTCAAACCTTCCAGGGCAAGGCGAGGATTTGTTCGACAGCAGCGAGATCGCCAAGACAATTGCCGAGAACTCGACCCAGGGTTTCGCGATGATGGATCGGCATGGCTTTTGCATCTATGCCAACAAGACCTGGTTGGCCATGACCGGCTATTCTGCCGAGGAAATTGGCTCGAAGCCCCTGCATTACCTGGTGCACCACCATCATCCGGACGGCAGGCCCTATCCCATGGAAGAGTGCCCGATCGACCGTGCGCTCCCGGAAAACTTCGCTGTGCGCGCCCACGAAGACGTGTTCTTTCGCAAGGATGGCTCGACCTTCGAGGTTGCCTGCGCCGCCAGCCCGATCTTCCAGGACGGCAGGCCGGTGGCGACCGTCATCGAGATTCGCGACGTGACCGAGCAAAAGCAGCAGGCCAGGGAACGCATCGACAACGAGCGGCGGGCGGTGCAGTTGGCCGACGCGGCCGAGGAGCGCCGGCGCCAGCTCGATGCCCTGCTCGACGCTGCCCCGGTCGGGATCGGCATGGCCGACGTCCATGGCAAGCTGATACTGGTAAACCGGGCCAACCGGGAGCTCTGGGGCCAGAGCATGGCCGCGGTCAACGAGACGGCGCAGTACCGCGAGTTCCAGGGCTGGTGGGCCGACGGCGCAGAACACCACGGCCAGCGCCTGCAAGCCGGGGATTGGGGATTGGCGCGCGCCTTGCAAGGGGAAAGCGTCGATAACGACATCGTGGAAATCGCCCCCTTCGACCAGCCTGACTTGCGCAAGACCATTGCGCTGTCGGCCCGCCCGATCCACGACGAGCTCGGGGTGATCCGGGGTGGCGTGGTGGCACAGGTAGACATTACTTTACAGAAGCAGGCCGAGCAGGCATTGCGACGGGCCGACAAGAACAAGGAAGACTTTATCGCTGTGCTGGCGCATGAATTGCGCAATCCGCTGGCGCCGATCCGCGCCGCGGTCGACCTGTTCAAGTTGTTTGATCCCGGCAACCCGGTGCTCCGGCGCGCCACCGAGGCAATGGGGCGCCAGGTCACCCATATCACCCGGCTGGTCGACGACCTGCTCGACGTCGCCCGCATTTCGCGCGGCAGGATCGAGCTGCGGCGCAGCGCCTGCGACCTTGCCCAGGTCGTGGCGCTAACGGCCGAAGACTACCGCCAGTCGATCCAGGACAAGGGCGTCTCCTTGCACATCGAGGTTGCGCCAGTGCCCGTCTGGGTCGACGGCGACAGCGCGCGGCTGGCCCAGATTGTCGGCAACCTGCTGCATAACGCCGCCAAGTTCTCCAGCAAGGGCGGCCGGGTCACGGTCAGCGTGCACCAAGAAGCGGTGGCGGCAGGCGTCCAAGCGGTTGTCACTGTCGCGGACGACGGCATCGGCCTGGCGCCGGAACTGATCGACTCACTGTTCGAGCCCTTCGTCCAGGCGGTACAGGACCTGGGGCGCGGCGCCGGCGGCCTTGGGCTGGGACTGGCCCTGGTCAAGGGCTTGACCCAATTGCATGGAGGGGTGGTCAGCGCGCATAGCATGGGGATCGGATTCGGTGCCGCGTTTACCGTGCGCCTTCCGAGCATGGCGCCGGTAGCCTCTGGCGACATCGACGAGCGCAAGCCGGTGCATCTCGACCATTTGAAGATCGTTGCCATCGATGACAACCAGGATGCCCTGGAAATGCTCGGCCTGCTGCTCGGCGCCAGCGGCCACGACGTGAGCACGGCCTGTGACGGTGCAAGCGGACTCGCACTGGTCGGGCGCATCCGGCCCGACGTGGTCGTGTGCGATATCGGCTTGCCGGGCTCGATGAGCGGCTACGACGTGGTGCGGGCTATCCGTAGCGATCCGGCGATCGCGCATACGGTATGCATTGCCTTGTCAGGCTACGGGCAGGAGAGCGACCGGCGCGAGTCGGCCGCGGCTGGCTTCGACGAGCACCTGGTCAAGCCGGTGTCGCATGCGGATCTGGAAGATGCGCTCAAGCAGGCTCTGCTGAACAAGCGCTCGCGCTGCTAGGGCGCGCGGCACCCAGTGCGCTGGCCAAGGGACGGGAGAACGGCATCATTGGTCCACTTCATGCAGCGTCACGATGTCGAGCGGTTCGGAAAATACGATTTCGGCCCCGCCGGCGCCGGCACCGGCGCCGGCTGCCGACGGGTCAAACTTCAGTATCTGGCAAGTCCCCTCCGTGGACGTCGCAGCGGGTCGGCCATCGATGTCGATGCGGCCGCCAGCTTCAAGGAAGCAGGCCTTCAGGCCATCGAAGCGGGCGGTTCGTTCATCGCGAAGGCCGATCCGGTACCACGGGATCTGTTTCTGCACGACCTTGACTTCATCGAAGGCCTTGGCGAAATCTGCATACGCGAGCCGTTGCCCTTGCGCGATGCGCAGCTTCCACGCGGTGCTCAGGTAGTTCTTGCGGGTCTGGGTATTGAACATCAGGGTCGCTTTCTCTTCCAGCGCCTGTTCCAGCGCGGGAATCAGGAAATACCCGCCGCGGCTGATCGGAATGGTGTGGTCGACCGTGTCCCCGACGACGGCGACCGCCCAGGTATCCGGAAAATACTCGTCACGCGCGGCACCCGTGATGCCGGTAAATGAAAGCCGGAGGCGGATGTCGATCGTGCGCGGCTCGGGCGGCAGGAAGGATTGGAGCAGGGACTGGGCCTTGAAAAAGAACGTATAGGGCAGGTCTCCCGGATTTTTCTTCCGGCTGATCTCGATCGGCGACAGCTCCTTGACGACCTGTGCGCCGGTTTCCTGGGCCGATACGGCCGCTGGCGCGAAGCCGGTGAGTGCAGCCAGTGCCAGCCCGACCGCAAGGCGCCGCATGGCTGGAGAAATCGTCGTGTACATGTGGTGTTGGTCCTCTTAATGCGCTGTCCAGCCGCCGTCTATCATCAGGTTGTGTCCTGTAACCATGGCGGCGGCGGGCGAGACCAGGTAGCAGATGCCGGCGGCGACTTCCTCACAGGGGGCCGGCCTGCCCAGCAGGACGCCGCGTCTTATTTCCTCGCGCAGCGGCGACGCTTCGAGCAGCTTCCGGTTACCGTCGTTCACCACGAAGGTCGGACTGGCCGCATTCACGCGGATCCCGTATCCCGCCCATTCGACGGCGCGCGCATGCGGTTTCCGACCACGCCATGCTGCGACGACACGTTCACGATGCAGCCGCGTGCCTGCTCGCGCATGATCGGCGCAACGGCTTGCGCGCACAGGAAGGCGCCGCGCAGGTTGATGTCGAGGACATCGTCGAACTCCTCGGCGGTGATCTCGAGTGCCGGTTTGTACACCTGGGTGCCGGCGCTATTGACCAGGATGTCGAGGCGGCCGAAGCGGTGCAGGGGTTCGTCGATCACGTGCGGGATGGCGATCTGCGAGCGCACATCGAGCATGATGTCCATCGCTTCCGAGCCGGCGTCGGCAATCGCGCGCGCGACCGCAGACGCCGGGTGGCTGCGTCCCGGGATTTCAGGCACTCGAGGAATGGCACGAGAAACGTCCTGAATTGTTCAGGAAGCGCATGTATAACCAGCCGGGTCTTGACAAGATCCATGATTACCCTGGTTATGGTCGCTATTTAATATACGGCTTGCGCCGTACTGCTTCGCCATGTCGAATTGCACAGTGCGCGAGTTAATAGTCCGATAGATGTCGTTGTTTGTCCATGCAGGGTGATTATCGTAAAAGTAAATCGTGCAGATTATGCCCCGCGCTTATGGGAATGCGCCGGTTATGCACGGCATATGGAGTCGAGGCGCGGGTGATGGCCTTGGCATGTTGGCAAAGTATTCGCGCGTGACTAGCTGAATCGGCCATACTCCGACGCGCGCGGACCGATCAATGGCAGACAGAGCGGGGCATGCCAGTGCTACCGCCACGGGCGCAGGTTAAAATGGCGTCTTTCCCTCTCACTTCAAAAGCATCATGACCCAGGACGAACTCAAGCAAGAAGTAGCCCGCGCCGCCATCCAGTACGTGGTGGACGGCGAGATCATCGGTGTCGGCACCGGCTCGACCGCCAATTTCTTCATCGACGAGCTGGCCCGGATCAAGGACCGCATCAAGGGCACGGTGGCATCGAGCGAAGCGACCGCGGCGCGCCTGCGCGGTCACGGCATCGCGGTATTCGACCTGAACGACGTCACCTCGATGGCGGTGTATATCGACGGCGCCGACGAGATCACCGCCAGCGGCGCGATGATCAAGGGCGGCGGCGCGGCCCTGACGCGCGAAAAGATCGTGGCCTCGGTGGCCAGGAAATTCGTCTGCATCGCCGATGGCTCCAAGCTGGTCGACACGCTCGGCAAGTTTCCGCTGCCGGTGGAAGTGATCCCGATGGCACGCGCCGCGGTGATGCGCGAGCTGGCGGCGCTGGGCGGCGAACCACGCCTGCGCACCAAGGCCGGAAGCGCCGAGCCTTTCATCACCGATAACGGCGGCGAGCTGATCGACGTGCTTGGTTTGTCGATCACCGACCCGGTCGCCCTGGAAGAGCAGATCAACCAGATCGTCGGTGTGATCGCGGTTGGCCTGTTTGCCAAGGCTGGGGCCGATGTCTGCCTGCTCGGCACCCCTGAAGGCGTCAAGACCCTGACTTTCTAGGTGTCGACTGGAGAACGCACGATGAAACATGCGCTGGCGTTGGTGGCCGCATCCACGGCCGTGTGGTTGAGCGGTTGTTCCCTGCTGCCGAGCCAGATGCCTGCGGCGCCGGCGACGGAGGTCGTGCGCGCCATGCCGGCGGCGCCAGCCTTGACCGACCCGGGCGGAGCGCCGATCGAGCGGGTGCCGTTTCGCATTGGCGTTTCGTCAAGGACCGTCGAGAAGATGGCGCAGGCGCAGGGCTGCAAGGGCGGGCAGGGTGCGGGCTTGATGACGGCGGCGGGGCCGGTGGAGGTGTACCGGATGCGCTGCGAAGATGGCGCAATGCGGGGCAAGGTGTTTACCGCGCGCTGCGAGTTGAGGCAGTGCGTGCGGATGTAGTTGCTGCGCGAAGTGCCTGTTGTGCGCAGGCTGGGCAGGTCTTCTGCCTGGCCTGCGTAAAAAGAGAACTTACGCCGTCGGTGGTACGTAACCCACCGCCGCGTCGGCGCCATCGCCAAAGAAGTGCTTTTCCATCTGCGTCGCCAGGTATTTGCGGGCGCGGTCGTCGGCCAGGTTCAGGCGGTTCTCGTTGATCAGCATGGTCTGGTGCTTGAGCCAGGCCTGCCAGGCTTCTTTCGAGACCGACAGGTAGAGCTTCTTGCCCATCTCGCCTGGGACCGGCGGGAAGTCCAGGCCTTCGGCTTCTTTATTGAGTTTGATGCATTGGACGGTGCGGGCCATCGTGTACTCCTGTTTTCGTGTGAAACGCGGTTTGGCGTGAATCCGACATTATAAGGTCTTGATCAAGACCTGTGACCGGCGCTGCCAGTTATACATGTGCTGGCGGTCCTTGGGCAGGTCGTCCACCGAGGCCGGGACGAAGCCGCGTTTCTTGAACCAGTGCGAGGTGCGGGTGGTCAGCACGAACAGCTTGGTCAGGCCGGCGGCCCGGGCGCGGTTTTCCATGTGCTTGAGGATGCGTTCGCCGTCGCCCTGGGTCTGGGCTTCGGCGCTCACGGTCAGGCAGGCCATCTCGCCCATCTTGGTTTCCGGGAACGGATACAGCGCGGCGCAGCCGAAGATCACGCCATCGTGGTCGATGACGGAGAACTGGTCGATCTCGCGCTCGATCAGCTCGCGGCCGCGGTACACCAGGGTGCCGTCGGCTTCGAGTGGCTCGATCAGCTTGATAATTCCGCCAACGTCCTCAATTGTGGCCTGGCGCAGGCTTTCGAGGTTCTCGTGGCTGATCATGGTGCCGACGCCATCGTGGGTGAACAGCTCGAGCAGGGCCGAGCCATCCATCTCGAACGGAACCACGTGCACCCGGTCCACGCCGCTGTTACAGGCTTTGACCGCATGCTGCAGGTAATACGCGGCGTCCGCCGGCAAGAAGTCGGCCTGCAGCACGGCTTCGGCCTGGTGCGACGACAGTTCGCGGATCTCGGTGCCGGCGGCGTCCGTCATCATCGTGGTCTCGGTGATGAAGATCAGCTTGTCGGCGTGCAGGGCGATCGCGGTTGCGGCGGCCACGTCTTCCATGGTCAGGTTGAAGATCTCGCCGGTAGGCGAGAAACCCAGCGGCGACAGCAGCACCAGGCTGTCTTCGGTCTGCAGGATCGGGTGGATTTTCTCGGCCGCGATCTTGCGGGTGACGCCGGTGAGTTCGAAATCGACGCCGTCGATCACGCCAAGCGGGCGGGCGACGACGAAATTGCCCGATACGATGCTGATCTGGGCGTGCGACATCGGAGTGTTCGGCAAGCCCTGGCTGAAGGCCGCTTCGATGTCCAGGCGCAGTTCGCCGGCGGCTTCTTTCGCGCATTCGAGCGCGGCGGGGTCGGTGATGCGGATGCCGTCATGGAAACGGCCTTCGACATTGCGCAGCTCGAGCTGTTCGGCCACCTGCGGACGCGAGCCGTGCACCAGTACCACCCGGATGCCGAGCGCCACCAGCAGTGACAGGTCTTGCGCCAGCACCGGCAGGGCGCCGGCAGCGACCAGTTCACCCGGAAAGGCGACCACGAAGGTCTTGCCGCCAAAGGCATGGATATACGGCGCGACAGAGCGCAGCCACTGGACGAATTGGGTAGGATTTTCCATTTGCCGCATTATAATTCGCTGCGCGACGTGCGCACCAAATACCTTGTAAAAACTAATGTCTGAACAGAGTAACAAGCCTTCGCAGCCACCGGCGCGCGCCGCTTCCCCCGAGTCTTCCCCCGATTCTTCCGCCACCGAGCCACGCAAGCCGCGCCCGGCGGGCGAAGCGCGCGCACCGCGCCGGCAAGGGGAGGGGAAAGGCGGGGTAAAGAACGACGCACCAGCGCGTCCCGCCAGGGCCGCACGTGACCCGCAGGGCCGGAGCCCGCCGTTTCGCAATCCGTTGCCGCCGATCGTCTATCCGGAAGACCTGCCGGTCTCTGGCCGCCGCGCCGAAATCGCCAAGGCGATCGCGGAAAACCAGGTGGTCATCGTCTCGGGCGAGACCGGCTCGGGCAAGACCACCCAGCTGCCGAAGATCTGCCTGGAGCTGGGCCGCGGCCAGGCCGGCATGATCGGCCATACCCAGCCACGCCGTATCGCCGCGTCGTCCACCGCCAAGCGCATCGCGCAGGAACTCGGCTCGCCGCTGGGCGAACATGTGGGCTTTAAAGTGCGCTTCAACGACACGCTGCAGCGCGGCGCCTCGGTCAAGCTGATGACCGACGGTATCTTGCTGGCCGAGACCCAGACCGACCCGCTGCTGCGCAACTACGACACCATCATCATCGACGAGGCGCACGAGCGCAGCCTGAACATCGACTTTTTGCTCGGCTACCTGAAGCAGTTGCTGCCGCGTCGTCCGGACCTGAAGATCATCATCACTTCGGCCACCATCGACGCCGACCGCTTCTCGCGCCATTTCGGCACGCCGGGCAAGCCGGCGCCTGTGATCGAAGTGTCCGGCCGCCTGTATAAGGTGGAAGTGCGCTACCGCCCGGTGGATCGCGATCCCGTCACGGCGGCCAATGCCAGGCCAGGCGAGCCTGCGCCAAAGGCGCAGGCGGCGCGCGACAAGCGCGACCTGATGGAAGCGGTGGTCGACGCGGTCGACGAGTTATGCCGCATCGGCCCGGGCGACGTGCTGGTGTTCCTGCCGGGCGAGCGCGAGATCCGCGATTGCGCCGAAAGCCTGCGCAAGCACCATCCGCCGCATGTCGATATCCTGCCGCTGTTCGCTCGTTTATCAAGCGAGGAGCAGGACCGTGTCTTCAAGACCTCGAGCGCGCGGCGCGTGGTGCTGGCCACCAACGTGGCCGAGACCTCGCTGACCGTGCCGGGCATTCGTTACGTGGTCGATACCGGCTTGGCGCGCGTAAAACGCTACAGCTTCCGCAACAAGGTCGAGCAGTTGCAGGTCGAACCGGTGGCGCAGTCGTCCGCCAACCAGCGTGCCGGCCGGTGCGGCCGCGTGGCCGACGGCGTCTGCATCCGCCTGTACGAAGAAGACGATTTCAACAAGCGCCCCAAATTCGCCGACCCGGAGATCCTGCGTTCGTCGCTGGCATCGGTCATCTTGCGCATGAAGTCGCTGCATCTGACCGATGTCGAGACCTTCCCCTTTATCGAGCCGCCACAGGGGCGCGCAATCGCGGACGGCTATCAGCTGCTGCAAGAAGTCGGCGCAGTCGATGAGCTCAACGCGCTGACGCCGCTGGGCGTAAAGCTGGCCAAGCTGCCGCTCGACCCGCGGGTGGGCCGCATGATCCTGGCCGCGGTCGACAACGACTGCCTGAGCGAGATGCTGGTGGTGGCGTCGGCACTGTCGACGCAAGACCCGCGCGACCGGCCGATCGAATACCAGCAGCAGGCCGACGAAAAGCACAAGAAGTTTGCCGACGAAAAGTCGGAATTTCTCAGTTATCTCAAGATCTGGGCCTGGTTCGAGGACGCCATCGAGCACAAGAAGACCAACCGCCAGTTGCAGGAAAACTGCCGCGCCAACTTCTTGTCGCAGCTGCGCCTGCGCGAATGGCGCGACGTGCATTCGCAGCTGCTGACGGTCGCGCGCGAGCAGGGCTGGCGCCTGAACGGAGCGCCTGCCACCTACGACCAGCTGCACCTGGCGCTGCTCACCGGCCTGCTTGGGAACATCGGCTTCAAGGCCGAGGACGAGCCGGTCTACCTCGGTGCGCGCGGCATCAAGTTCCATATCTGGCCCGGCTCGACCCTGGGCAAGAAGGCGGGGCGCTGGGTAATGGCGGCCGAACTGGTCGAGACCACCCGCCTGTATGCGCGCACCATCGCGCAGATCCAGCCCGAATGGGTGGAGAAGGTGGGCGCCCACCTGCTGAAGAAATCCTGGGGCGAGCCGCGCTGGGAGAAACGCCAGGCACAGGTGACGGCACTGGAGCGCGCGACGATGTACGGCATCGTCATCTACAGCAACCGGCGCATCAATTACAGCCAGTTCAACCCGGTCGAGGCGCGCGAGATCTTCATCCGTGACGCCCTGGTCGCGGGCGACTACGAGACGCGCGCGCCGTTCTTCGCCCACAATCACAAGCTGGTAAAAGACATCGAGAACCTCGAGCACAAGTCGCGCCGGCTGGACGTGCTGGTGGACGAGCAGCTGATCGCGGCGTTCTACGACAAGGAAATTCCCCGGACGGTCGTGAACGGCGCCGGCTTCGAGAAGTGGTACAAGGACGCCGCGCGCGAGAACCCGAAGCTGCTGTTCTTGAACCGCGAAGAGCTGATGCGGCACGAGGCGGCGGGCGTCACCACCGAGCTGTTCCCGAAGACGATGAACGTCACCGGCATCGAGATGGGCTTGAGTTACCACTTCGAGCCGGGCAGCCTGCGCGATGGAGTGACCCTCGCCGTGCCGCTGTTCGCACTGAACCAGATTCCGCATGAGCGCGCGGGCTGGCTGGTGCCGGGCATGCTCAAGGAGAAAGTGCACCTGATGCTCAAATCGCTGCCGCAGAAGCTGCGCCGCCACTGCGTGCCGCTGCCGGACTACGCGGCGAAGTTTGTCGAACGCATCGACCGCGCGGGCAGTTTCGGGCGCGGCGATCTGGTCGATGTCCTGATCGCGGACGTGCGCGAACAGACGGGCGTAGCCGTGCTGACCGGCGACTTCAAGCTCGAGACGCTGCCGGTGCACCTGTCCATGAATTTCAAGGTGCTCGACGAGCACGGGCGCCAGCTCGACATGGGGCGCAACCTGGCTACGCTGCAGGCGGAGCTGGGCGGGCAGGCGCGCGAGAGCTTCCAGAAGCTGGCCGAAGCCACGCCGGCGTCGGCCCCTGCACGCCTGCAGCCGGCCGCACCGGCAACTGGCGCGACCGTGGCCAAGGGCAAGGGGCCGGCAACGCCAGCCAAAGCCGTGCCGGCGGCGGCACCGGCAGGCGCCAGCCAGCATACCGGCTTGACTACCTGGAGCTTCGGCGAGCTGCCCGAGCTGCTCGAGATCAACCAGGGCAAGCTGACCTTGATCGGTTTCCCGGCACTGGTGGACAAGACCACCCACTCCGACCTGGACGTGTTCGACGATCCGAACGTGGCGGCGCGCACCCACCGCGTCGGCCTGCGCCGCCTGTTCATGCTGCAACTGAAAGAGCAGCTCAAGTTCGCCGAGAAGAACATCCCCGGCCTGCAGAACATGGGCATGCAGTTCATGAGCGTGGGCTCGCAGGAAGACTTGCGCGACCAGATCATCGCCAAGGCGATCGACATCGCCTGCCTGCAGGATCCGTTGCCGAAAGATGCCGCTTCGTTCAACAAGCGCAGGGACGAAGGCAAGGGCCGTATCGGACTCCTGATCAACGAGACGGCGCGCCTGGTCGGATCGGTGCTGGCGGAATTCCATGGCATGCCCAAGCGCATCCAGGGACTGGCGCCGGCGGTGGCGGCGGACATCCAGGCGCAGCTGCAAGGCCTGGTACACAAGCGCTTTATCGCCGACAACGACTACGGCCAGCTGGCGCACTTCCCGCGCTACCTGAAGGCGATCAATGTGCGGTTAGAAAAGCTGCGCGGCAATCCCTCGCGCGATGCGCAGTTGATGGCCGAATGGCAAGCGGCGGCCAGCCAGTTCCAGCGCTCGCTCAAGAACTTCTCTGGCAAAAACACCGATCCGCGCATGCTGGAATATCGCTGGATGCTGGAAGAACTGCGGGTGTCGCTGTTCGCGCAGGAGTTGCGCACGCCCATGCCGGTGTCGGCCAAGCGGCTGCAAAAGGTGTGGGAGTCGATGATACGCTGATCGACAGGCGCGTCGAGCCGTGTGGGGTAGGCAGGGCATGACAGGCTGGTCGCCTGCCATGCGCCTACCCCGGGATGATCGAATGATCGGGTGATCAGCCGATATTGCTGCCCCGGATACGGCTGATGTCTTTGTCGTCACCTTCATGGCCCGGCCGTGGATCGGCGCTGCCGCCCACGCCGTACGAGTCGCCATGCACGCTGCCCGAGCCGACGCTGACCCCCTGGCTGCTGCCCGCGCCGCCGGAACTGCTGGCGCCAGCCGATCCTGCGCTCATGCTCGATCCCATGCTGCCGCCCATGGCCGAACCGGCTCCGCTCCTGGCGCCGGTGCCGCTGCCCGTGCCGCGCATCGACGAACCCGGCCCCATGCTGGGTGCCCCAGAATGGTTGGGGTCAGTGCCGTAGAAGCTGTGGATGCCGCTGGCCCAGTTGACGTCGCTCATGTCGGGCCAGGAGTCCTTGTCGAAGCCTGGGGCCGATTTCAGCCTTTCTTTTTCTACATCGAGCACCATGCGCTTGTTGACGGTGTCGAGGTGCAATGCCTGCCAGGGAACGGCAAACAGTTTTTCGCCGAGCCCGAGAAAGCCGCCAAAGGCCAGCACGGCATAGGCGACCTGGCCGGTCTGCATGTCCAGCATGATTTCCTTGATGTCGCCGAGATCTTCTTCTGATGCGTTGACCACACTGTCACCGATCAGCGTCTCGGCGCCCATCAGCGCGGGACCCGGGCCGGTGCCGCGGATATCCCGGTACATGCCATATTTGTCACGATCTGCATAGCTCATCGCTTACCTCCAATGGTTGGTTGGTTTGCCGGCAAAGCCAGTCGGATTACCTGTCAAGGGTAGGCCGCAGCTTTGCTGCTTGCATGATATGACTCAATGGTGTGACGCCGCGCGCGACAGAAATGACCGAGTTGGAGTGCGTCGTTTCGCTAGGCGCTGTACCCATTAGCTATGGATGAGCATTGAACTGCTGAGTTATTTCGCGGTCCAACCCCGGTCGATCTCGATGGGAGTCATCTGTGAAAAGGCCCAGGTTTGCCAAGCTGTTTGCCCAGCTTCCCATGCTTAACCAGGCCCAGCGGCTGCAGGTGCTCGATGTCCTGCATCCCGCAGCCGGCCTCGACCGGGTAATCGCCCTGATCGGGCAGATCCGTTCAGCACGGCGGCGCTGTCCGCAGTGCGGCTGCCAGCGCTACCACCGGCACGGCCAGGCCAACGACCTGCAACGTTTTCGCTGCTGCCAGTGCCGGCGCACGTTTAATGACCTGTCCGGCACGCCGCTGGCGCGGCTCAGGCTGCGCGGCAAGTGGCTCGACTACCTCGGCGCCGTGCTCGATTCCAGGCCGGTGCGCGAAGCCGCCAGGCGCGTTGGCATCCATCGCAACACGGCGTTTCGCTGGCGCCATCGCTTCCTGGACCGGGTCAAGCATGACCGGCCAGCGCAGCTCGGCGGCATCGTCGAAGCCGACGAAATGTTTTTGCTGGAATCGCAAAAAGGCTCGCGCACACTCGATCGCCCGCCGCGCAAGCGAGGCGGCAGGGCCAGCCTGCCCGGCGAATCTCACACTACCTCGCGCCACCTCGACTGCATCCTGGTCGCGCGCGACCGCAGTGGACAGACCATCGACGCGGTTACCGGACGCGGCGCGCTGAAGGTAGCCCAACTGGTGCGGCACCTGTTGCCGAAACTGGCACCGCAAGCACTCCTGTTCACCGATTCGCACGCCGCCTACCGTGCATTCGCCCGCCAGCGGGGCATCGCGCACCAGGCGGTCAACCTGCGCTCCGGCGAGCGGGTCCGGTCCAGTATGGGCGGCGCGATCCATGTTCAAAATGTCAACGCCTACCACGGACGCTTGCGCCAATGGCTGGCGCGGTTCCACGGGGTTGCCTCGCGTTGGCTACCCAACTACCTGGGCTGGCATTGGGCAATTGATGGCGAGCGGGTCACTTCCGTCGAGCACTTGCTGCGCATCGCATTCGGAGTCATCCATAGCCAACGGTGACATCGCCTTTCGCTAAGCGAACTAGCGCACAGAAATTGCTACCGAGTCTGGTTAATCTACCAAGTAATGTTTCGGAGATAAAACAAATGACCGTCAACTCGCGCTGCAACTACGCTGGCCCGCTGGGCAAACTGATCCCGACCCGTACGGTCATGTCGCTGATCGATACCGTTTTCGCCCGCCTGAGCTGGCTCGGCCGCCGCTGAGCCAGGGCCCGGCGCGCGGGCTGGCCCCAGCCCGCGCGCCATGCTCGGCACCTATGGTGCTAGCTGGCTAGCCCTGTAAAGATCTTTTGCGTCAGCCCAACAGCTTCAGGCCCGGTGGCAGCGCATCGCCCAGCATGCGCGTCTCGACAGCCTGGTCGAGTTCGACGACCTCGCGCACCATCGCCGTCCAGGCCGGCGGGGCACCGATCGAGGCAAGGCGGCGCATTACCTCGTCGCGCATCGGCTGGCCGATATCGCGCGAGCGGTCGCCCGTCATGCGCGCGATGTGAGCGGCGGCGAAGCCAGCCGGCTCGATGCGTTTCCAGTCGAGCTTTAGAAGCTGGGCCAGCCAGGCTTCGGCCGACGCGGCCGGCGCTACTTCGTGCGCGGCGCCATGCAAGGACTGGCGCGCGCCAACCCGGCCCAGGGCGCCCAGATAGCGCGCGTACCTGGCTGCGGCGCGGGCATCGATCTTCGCGCCCATCGGCATCTCCGAAACCTGCTCGAGCAGCCATTCGCCGATCTCGGTCTTGTAGGCGGAAGGGATGCGTTCGAGCGAGGCGCCCATCCGCAGCAGGTCGTCTTCGGTGCCATCCACCAGCGTGACGGGACGGCGTCCGCGCTCGGCGGCATCGGCCTGCAGATTGAAGGCGAAATCGTCCAGCAGCCGCAGCTGGGCCTCGAGCGGCAGGCCGCCGGCCACGCGCCGCCACAGGGTCCACCATTGCGCCCGTACCTGGCTGTCTTTGTGGTACTGGACGCCGGTGTCGAACATTGCCCATAGCTGCTCGATGCGCCATGCGTCGAGCGGGTGGCCAAAGCCGGGGCGCAGGCAGTAACCGGCCAGGTTCAGCCAGGCGCGTTCGTGCTCGCTCGACCTGCGGCGGCCCCTGGCGCGCGCCAGCAGCGCGTCGAACAGGCGCCGCAGCAGTGGCGTGGTCCAGCGCTCGCGCGCGCCCAACAGGTGTTCGAGCGCGCCGCGCAGCTGGCGCACTTCGCGCGGATCGACCTGCTGCGAACGGTTGCCGAAGATGCGGTCGATACGCACGATGGCCTCATCGAGCTGGGGCGGCAGCTCGGCATCGTCGACGGCATCTTCGCCATCGCCACGCAGCTGGAATTCGAGGCGCCAGCGCCGCGCGGCGTCTTCTTGCGCCACGCAGAACACCTCGAGGGTGCCGACCTCGGACAAGGTCGCGGCCAGCTGCACCGGAATCTCCGTCATGCGCGTCGTGTCGGCGCCCCGCAGCACCGTGGAAATGGCCGGCAGGCGCACGATATCGGCGCCGAAAAGGTCGATCAGTTCACCCGGCTGCGGCAATCGGCCGCCCGGATCGGCAGTCGAGGAGACCAGGTGAAAGCGCACCGGGCGACCGAGGCGCAGCGCGAAGCTGCGGCCTTCGAGGCGGAGTTCTTCGTCAGCCGCCGCGCCGCGCGGCAACAGGCAGACGGCGCGCAGCGTCTCGCCGGACTGCTCGGCATCGAGCAGCAGGTAGTAATTGCGCGCCGAGCCGCTTTCGATGGCCGGGGCCTGGCCCGCGCGCGCCAGCGAATAGGCAACGCCGCCGCGCGCGACGGCCACGTCCGGGTCGTCAGTGTGTAGCACCCTAAGCGGGGCGCCGCGCCAGGCGCACAGCACGTCGGCCAGGCGCTGCGCCAGCGCCTGGCCGCGAAACACGCCGCCATTCAATAGCAAGGTATCGGGCACCGGCAGCGTGCCGTCATCGCCGATGCCGAGCGCTTCGCGTGCGGCCTGCGCGTGCTGGCGCAGGAACCCGGCCAGGTGGCGCGTGATGGCCGGGTCGCTTGCATATGGCAGGCCGAATTCGACGATGCCAGAGCGCGTGCGCCGGGCCGGCTCCTGCGTGTCGTTGGCGGGGAAAAAGCCGTCCATGATCAGGCGCCGCGCGTCTTCGCGCGTGAGCGTCGCCGAGCGGCTGGCCCCGATCAGGCGCGCACCGGTGCCGAGCAGAGTAACGTTGACCTGGTCCGGCCCATCCAGCGCCAGCAGTTGTTCTTTCGCGGCGCGGCAGCGTTCGGTGAGCTGGGCCAGGCGCCCGGCGGAGAGGCGCTCGGGGTGCGCGCCCGGCTGGGCATCGTGCCCGCCCAGGCGCGACTCTGCCAGGTGCGCCAAGGCCAGGTCCATGTTGTCACCGCCGAGGATCAGGTGGTTGCCCACGCCAATGCGGGTGAGCGTTGGTTGTCCGTCTGTGCTGGCGTCGTTGAGCTCGACCTTGACCAGGCTGAAGTCGGTGGTGCCGCCGCCAACGTCGGCCACCAGCACCAGCCGCGCCTGCGCCAGGTCGGCGGCCAGCGTGGCGCGATGCCGGTACAGCCAGTCATACAGGGCGGCTTGCGGTTCTTCCAGCAGGCGCAGCTCGGGCAGGCCGGCCATGCGCGCCGCCTCCAGCGTAAGCGCACGCGCGCCTTCGTCGAAAGAGGCGGGGACAGTCAGGACGATCTGCTGGTGTTCCAGCGGCGCATCCGGGAAGCGCCAGTGCCAGGCGGCGCGCAGGTGCGCCAGGTAACTGGCGCTGGCCGCTACCGGCGACAGCTTCGGCACCTCGGCATCGCTCGCGCCCCACGGCAGGATGGGCGCCATGCGGTCCACGCCGGAGTGTGAAAGCCAGCTCTTGGCGCTGGCCACCAGCCGTCCGGGCGCCTGCGCGCCGAGCATGCGCGCCAGGTGCCCGATGGCGACGCGTTCGATTCCGGCCGGGTCTTGCGCGGGCCATGGCAACTGCAGTTCGCCGGGGGCCAGTTCGTCTTCGAGCGGGTGGTAGCGCATCGACGGCAGCAGCGGCGCGGCGGCGACTTCGCCCGGCGCGACCAGCTGCTCGATCGCCAGCAGCTCGACTTCGCCGCTGCCCGGGGCGGCATAGGCCAGCACCGTATTGGTGGTGCCCAGGTCGATGCTGACGCGGTATTGCTTCACTGGGTTTGCTTCACTGAGTTTGCTTCACTGGCTTACTGCGGCGTGCCGCGCACGTCGAACTCGATCTTCCAGCGCTGGCCGTCGCGCGCGACGGCGGCCAGGGCCAGGGTGCCGGTGTCAAGCGCCAGCGCATGCAGCCTGACCTGGACCACGTCGCCCGCCACACGTCCCTCTGCCGGCAGGGTCGCCTGGATTTCGCCCAGTTCGTGCAGCTCTTCCGGGCCCCAGTAGTCCAGCACCTCGCCGATGCGGTCCTGGCGGCGGGTGGTGGAGCCGAAGAAGCGGAAGGTGACCGGTTCGCCCACCACCAGGCCGAATTCCTGCCCTGGCAGTTCGAGTTCGCTGCCTTCTTCCATGCCGAACGGCGCCACGCACAACGCTTCGATTGGCGGGGCCAATCCGGGGATGGCCGGCATCGACGACTCAACGCCCACGTAATACGAACGGGCCGTTCCGCCGCGGATGCGCACGCCCCCGCCACGCCGCGCGTAGCTGTAATAGGCGGCGCCGCGCGCCACCGCCAGGTCGAGATCGGCGCCCGCGAGCATGCGCGCCGGCTCCGCGCCTTCCATGTAGAGCCAGTCGTTGAGGGTGTCCATCACGCGCTGGGACAGGATGCTTGATTTGAACACGCCGCCATTGAACAGCACCGCGCTCGGGTGCAGGAAGCTCGCTGCGCCGTCGTGGTGTCCGTCGTTGGCCTGCGCATCGAAGCCCTCGAGCTCGGCGGTGGCGCCTTCCTGGCGCGCCAGGAAGGCTGCCAGGTGGCGGGTGATGGCGGCATCCTGCGCATAGGGCAGGCCGACCTGGGTCAGGCCGGCGCGGGTGCGCACCGCCGGCCGGGCGGATGCCTCTACGCGCGGGAAGAAGCCGTCGGTAATGAAGCTGGTGACTTCCTCGCGCGTGAGTTCGGTGCGGATCGAGCCGCCGATAAGCTTCGAGCCGCGGCTTGGCACCACGATCGGCCAGGTGGTGGCGTCGGCATCGGCCAGCAGGTGTTCCTTGGCGCCGCGGCAGCCGTAGGTGAGGGCGCGCATCTGCCACGCATCGAGCTGGGTGCCGGCTGCCTGCAGCTTGCGCGCGACCAGGTGGGCCAGCGCCAGGTCCATGTTGTCGCCGCCGAGCAGGATATGGTCGCCCACGGCGACCCGGTGCGGCTCGAGCTTGCCGTCGCGTTCGAGGATGGCGATCAGCGAAAAGTCGCTGGTGCCGCCGCCGACGTCCACCACCAGCACGATGTCGCCGGCCTTGACCTGCTTGCGCCAGGTGCCGCCGCTGCCCTGGATCCAGCTGTACAGGGCCGCTTGCGGCTCTTCCAGCAGGGTCGGCACGAAGCCGGCCTGGCGCGCCGCTTCCAGGGTCAGTTCGCGTGCGCCAGGGTCGAACGAGGCCGGTATGGTGACGGTGACCGACTGCTGCTCGAACGGCGCGTCGGGGTTGGCCGCGTTCCAGGCCTGGGCCAGGTGCGCCAGGTAGCGCGCCGAGGCTTCGAGCGGCGAGACGCGCGCGACTTCTTCGGGCGCGTCGTGCGGCAGGATCGCCGCGCGCCGGTCCACGCTCGGGTGGCTCAGCCAGCTCTTGGCCGAGGATACCAGGCGGATCGGGGTGGTGGCGCCGCGGCTGCGGGCCATTTCACCCGCGATCGCCCCGGCGCTGTCGCCGTCGGCATGCCAGGGCAGGGTCAGTTCGCCCGGCGCCAGTTCGTCGGGGTGCGGCAGATACAGGAAAGAAGGCAGCAGCGGCAGCGCCTCGACCGTGCCGGGAGCGGTCAGCTGCGGGATGGCCAGCACGCCGTCGTGGGTGGTTTCGCCGTCGCTGGCCTGCAGGTCGACGTACGACAGCGCGCTGTGGGTAGTGCCCAGGTCGATGCCGATGGCATAGCGTGCGTGTTGGGGATCGCTCACAGTTCCACCTCCGCCGGAGCCAGCACGCGCGCATCGTGTTGTTCGGCCAGCTGCGGCAGCTGGACCCGGGCGGCGCGCCAGCCGCGGTGCGACAGCACGCCCTTGAATGGCGCCGAGCCGACGACGTTGCCGGTCAGGCGCACGCTGGCGGCGTCGAAGCCGGCGTCGAGCGTGATGCGCGAGCCTTCGGCTTCGCTGCGTACCGGCTCGATCGTGAAGTGCTCGCGCAGGACGCGCGCGCAGCCTTCGTGCACCACGCGCGCCGCGGCGCCGATGTCGGCATCGGTATAGGCACCCAGGTTTTCGTGGGCGAAGTCGATCAGGCGCGCTTCGCGCTGGAACAGGGTCAGCAGCTGCAGCGCCGATTCGCCGCTGGCGGCGCGCAGTACCGGCGCTGCCGGGCCTGGAGCGGGCGCCGGTTCTGGCGCGCTGGGGCGGGACACGACCGGGCCGACCCCGTCATCGCGCACGCGCGCGGCAAATTCGGCGTCGCCCAGCGACTTGAAAAAACTGCCGAAAGCGATCGAGAGCCGGCTCCAGAAAGAGGGCAGGTTGGATGGTGTGCTCATTCTTGATCTTCTGTAGGGTGAAGGACGGGCGCGCTGTCAGACAGCGCCGGGGCCAACGTCCGGAAAACGCGCATGATACCAGTTCATTTTATAGGAGGGCACGCACGGATTGCCGAAGATAGTCGAACGGTGAATGATGATCAGTCTAGACCTTGATCCGATTTCTATCTCGCGCGGCGCATACCGAGGCTAGCCCATGTTGGGCCGTCAGGAAGATCGTGTCTTTCAGCCTGCCGGTCACGGCGCCAGGCTGATCACCGTATCGTCCGGGCCGGGTTCGCACTGCGCGCCGATCGGCTCCCAACCCCGCCGCACCACGATGCGGCCGCGGTCGTGGCATAGCTCCACACGCTGGGTCTGCGGCGCCTGGCGGCGCACGAACTGCTCGATCGAGGCCGGTACGCTCACGTGCAGTGCGAGCGCATGCGTGTCTTCGATCGGATGGTCGTTCATGTGTACCAGCGGCACAAATTGGCCGGCAAACATCATCGCGTGCGAGGGTATCCTGATCGGACCGGCGGTATAGCCCTGGGTGCGCAGCCAGGCCTGGGCCTGTTCACGCGCGTGCCCGGGCCGGTGCGCCTGGCCATCTTGGCGGCCCCAGGCGCTGGCAATCAGTTCTGCCACCCAGCCGTTGCAGTTCTGGTAGCGGGTGCTCCAGGCGTAGGCATTGGCGCTGTAGTGGTCCGACAGCAGGGCCAGGCCAAGCTGCCTGTCTTGCGCGGCCGCCGCCAGCCGGGCGCCGTCTTGGGCGGGCAGGAACAGCAGCGCAATATGGCCACGCGCCGGCGCATCGGCGCCCAGCGCGAAACCGGAAATGCCCTGGTCGAACAGGCGCGGGCGCGACTCGTCGCAGGCGTAGTACAGCTGGCGTACCGACCAGGCGCCGCCGGGATGCTCGCGCAGGGCGACGCCGGCATGCGAATACAGCTGGCCGAAGCGACTCAGGTCCAGGCCCGCGCGGGCAATCAGCGCGACGTTGGAGCCGGAACGCTCCAGTTCTTGCTTGACCACGCCGGCGAAGCGCAGCACGCGGTCCTGGTCGGCGGCGCCAATGTCGAGCGTGCGTTCGCAAAAGACCGGCAAGCCTGCCGCCGCGCCCGCGCTGGCGGCCAGCAGCAGGGCGGCGACGGCAGCGCGCAGGCGCATCAGATCGTGACTTTGCGCGAGCCGAGGTCGCGCTGCCAGTCGTCTTGCAGTGCCAAAAAGAAGGCACGTTTGGTATCGGCATGGGCGAATTCGTAACCGTACATGCGTTCGCTGACCTGCACCAGTTCGCCGGTGGCCACCGGGCGCTGGGCCAGGGCGCGCTCTGGCACGTCGAGGTGGAACTCGCGGGCCGGCCCGGCGGCGGCGCGCAGGGTCATGCGGGTGACGCCGGGCTTGCCCGGGGCTTGCGCGACATTGATCACACGGTAGTTGCCGGCGGCCACCTTGTCGTCGTCGCTGGAACTGTTGCTGGAACTGCCGATCGAGTCGGAAACGCTGCCCGACGAGGCCGAACCGGCGCTGGAAGCCGACGAGGTGAAGCTGGTGGCCTGGGCCGGAATGGCGCAGGCGGCGATGGCGAACGTTGCGGCGGCCAGGCGGGATGCGCGCAGGAGGGCGCGCAATGCGGGGCTGGAAGTGGCGCTGGAAGTCATGGACTGCTTTCTGGAATAAAACCGGATGGGCTTATGGTACAAGCCCGGTGCGCCCTTGAGAAGGCAGGCTCGGGTGGTTTGTGTAAGCAGCTGTAATGAAGAAATCCGGAATGCGTCGGTAGCGCGAACCTGCATGAGGTCGATTCGTTGGTAATGGCGCTGTTCCCGTTAGCTATGGATGAGCACTGAACTGTTGAGCTGAACTGCTGAGCTATTTCGCGGTCCAACCCCGGTCGATCTCGATAGGAGTCATCTGTGAAAACGCCCAGGTTTGCCAAGCTGTTTTCGCAGCTTCCCATGCTTAACCAGGCCCAGCGGCTGCAGATGCTCGATGCCCTGCACCCAGCAGCCGGCCTCGACCGGGTGATCGCCCTGATTGGGCAGATACGCTCGACAGGGCGGCGCTGTCCGCAGTGCAGCTGTCAGCGCTACCACCGGCACGGGCAGGCCAACGACCTGCAACGTTTTCGCTGCTGCCGGTGCCGGCGCACATTTAACGACCTGTCCGGCACGCCGCTGGCGCGGCTCAGACTGCGCGGCAAGTGGCTCGACTACCTCGGCGCCCTGCTCGATTCTCGCCCGGTGCGCGACGCCGCCAAGCGCGTCGGCGTCCATCGCAATACGGCATTTCGCTGGCGCCATCGCTTCCTGGACCGGGTCAAGCATGACCGTCCAGCGCAGCTCGGCGGCATCGTCGAGGCCGACGAAATGTTTTTGCTGGAATCGCAAAAAGGATCGCGCACACTCGAGCGTCCGCCGCGCAAGCGAGGCGGCCGGGCCAGTCTGCCTGGCATTTCGCGTCACCTCGACTGCATCCTGATCGCGCGCGACCGCAGTGGACAGACCATCGACGCCGTTACCGGACGCGGAGCGCTGAAGGTAGCCCAACTGGTGCGGCACCTGTTGCCGAAACTGGCCCCACAAGCGCTCCTGGTCACCGATTCGCATGCCGCCTACCGTGCGTTTGCCCGCCAGCAGGGCATCGCCCACCAGGCGGTCAACCTGCGCTCCGGCGAGCGGGTTCGGTTCAGTGAGTGGGGTGCGATCCATGTCCAAAACGTGAACGCCTACCACCGGCGCTTGCGCCAATGGCTGGCGCGGTTCCACGGGGTTGCCTCGCGTTGGCTGCCCAACTACCTGGGCTGGCATTGGGCACTCGATGGCGGGCGGGTCACTTCCGTCGAGCACTTGCTGCGCATCGCATTCGGAGTCATCCATAGCCAACGGTGACAGCGCCTTGGTAATTGATTATCGTCGGCGTTTTGCACGCTAGCGCACAGACTGCCGGGCCTGGAGTGGGCATACTCATGCCATTGCATTGTGCGATGAATTGATCAACTGCCCTCGAGACTGCCATGCTGCTACCTATTTTCGCGACCCTGGTTGCCGTGATCGTCCTGGCAACGCTGCTGCCGTTGCTACGCAGTCCGGTGTGGTGGGTGCGCGACTGGGATTTTCCGCGCCTGCAGCTGGCGATCCTGTCGTTTGCCTTACTGGTGGGGCAGCTCGTCTTTTTCGGCTGGAAAGATCCGATGCACCACCTGATGCTGGTGGCCAACCTGGCCTGCCTGGTCTACCAGGCCTGGTGGATCATTCCCTACACCAAAGCCTTCCCGCGTGAGGTCAAGGCGGCAGTCAGGGCCGAGACGCAGCGCCAGTTCCGGATCCTGACCTCGAATGTCCTGATGCCGAACCGCAACGCCGATGGCTTGATTGCGATGATTCGCGAACACCAGCCCGATATCTTCGTGACTCTCGAAACCAACACATGGTGGCAGGAAAAGCTGGATGTGCTGGAAAAAGACTATCCGCATACCATTAAATGCCCGCTCGAGAATTTATACGGGATGCACGTGTATTCGCGCCTGCCGCTGGAAGACAGCGCCCTGCAATTCCTGGTCGAGGACGACATTCCGTCGATCCACACGCTGGTAATTTTGCCAACTGGAAAAAAAGTGCGGATGCACTTCTTGCATCCGACGCCGCCCAGCCCGACCGAGCACGAGGAATCCACCCAGCGCGACGCCGAACTGCTGGTGGTGGCCAAGAGCGTGGGCGAAGCCGGGCTCGACACCCCGGTGATTGTCGCGGGCGACCTCAACGACGTGGCGTGGTCGACCACCACGCGGCTGTTCCGCAAGATCAGCGGCCTGCTCGACCCGCGCATCGGGCGCGGCATGTTCAATACCTTCCATGCCGAATACTGGTTTGCGCGCTGGCCGCTCGACCACCTGTTCCACAGCGAGCACTTCACGCTGTCCTTCATCAAGCGGCTGCCGGCTTTCGGTTCTGATCATTTTCCGATGCTGGTCGAACTGACCTACGACGCGGCGCGTGGCGCCGAACAGGAAGGCTTGGCGGCGGACGCGCAAGACCACGCCCTGGCCGAGGAAAAGATCGCGGCCGAAGATGCCGAGGTGGATGATGTGCACGAGCCCCAGTCCTGAACACGCTCACTTCCCTTGCCGGCAGCTACACCGTGGCGGCGCCCGCTACCAATGCCTGCGCATAGCCGGTGAAATCGTCCAGCCCGCGCTTGATGATGGTGACCAGCGCCGGTAGTGGCGCGGCCTGGTAATCCCATTCGGCGCGGCAGAATTCGCCGCTGCGCTTGAGGTTTTCGGCCAGCGCGGCCTCGATCCAGCCGTGTTCGGCCAATAGGGTAATGACGTCGCGCTCGTCGCGCGGCTGGCCGAGACCGGCGTTGCCGATCACGTAGTCGCCCATCTCAATGGCGGCTTCCCAGGCGCGGATCACGTTGAGCGTGGCGGCATCCTGGCGCGTCGGGTCGTCGGCGAAGGTGGCTGGGTCCTTGTCGTATTCGTCGCGCGCGCGCCGGCAGCAGCGTTCGATGATGCCGGCCTTGGCGAGCAGGATGTCGTCGTCCATGTTGTCCTCCGTCGGGCTAGATCAGGAACATGGCCGCCGCCACGCAGGTCGGGGCCAGCGCTCCCAGGAACAGGCCGCCCATGCCGATCGAGCCGTCGCGAAAGCCGTCGCGCAGCAGGGCGGCGCCGGCCGGGTTGGGCGCATTGGCAATGATGGTCAGTCCACCGCCACCCACCGCGCCGGCCACCAGCATGTATTTCGCGTGGTCGGACAGCCCGTCGATCAGCGAGCCGAGATAGGTCAGGGCTGCATTATCGGTGATTGCCGTCAGGGCCAGCGCGCCAAAGAACAGGGCGGTCGGCTCCAGGCTCGAGACCAGCGGTTGCAGCCACCACTGCTGCATGCCGCCCAGGACCACTAGTCCGGCCAAGAAAAATCCCACCAGCAGGCCTTCTTTCAGGATCAGCGGCGACTGGTGCTTGGGGTAGGCCTGGGTATAGCCGAGAAACAGCAGGAACAGGCCGATGAACAGCACCGGATAGTGCGCCAGTAGCACGACGCCCGCGAGCAGCGACAGGTGGACCAAGGAGACCAGCACGGGCATCTGCACGTCGGCGACGGTATCGTGCGGCGTCAGGTGAGGGCGCAGCAGCATGGTCATGACGGTTGCGTTGATGAGCACCGCCAGTGCGGCGCGCCAGCCGAAGGTGCTGGCCATGAAGGCGCTGTCCCAGCCCCAGGCCGATGCCACCATCAGCACCGGCGGCGCCGCATACGAAGTGAGCGTGCCGCCGATCGAGATGTTCACGAACAGGACCCCGAGCGCGCCGTACTTGAGTGTGTTGGGAATACCAGGGCGAAACGCCTGCGGCGCCAGCATGAGGGCGGCCAGGGTCATCGCGGCCGGTTCCGTGATCAGGGAGCCGCCCAGGGGCACCAGCGCCAGGCCAAGCCAGCACAGCGCCACTTCGGCACGCACCGGCGCCAGCCGGGCCAGGAAGGCCAGCAGGTCGCGCACGGCATCGAGTACCGGCCTGGATGCGGCGATCACCATCACCACGAAGACGAACAGCGGCTCGGTGTAGTGGCGCGTTTGGGCATAGTTAATGGCGGCTTCGCCACCGGCAACCAGGGCCATGGCCAGTATCAGCACGAAGGCCCAGAAGCCGAATACCACCTCGACTTCGCCCAGCAGGTGGAACAGGCCGGCATGGCGCGGGTGGCGCCGCGCCAGCGAGTGAAACAACTTGGTGGAAAAGGTATGGATTAGGGCGATCGCGAACAGCACGGCGCCGACGAGCTCGAGCGTGGTCACGGGAGGGCTCCGTGGGGTGCGGAAAATGGGATGTTCATTATCTGGATGCACAGAGAAGAAGCCCCATTATTTCATGTTTCGCGGCCGCGCCAAGCGCGACTGCGGCTTGAATCCATGTCAATACCGATGCCGGGATTGGTGTGGTGAACATGAATACGGCTTGCCAAATCCGCACCACCAGAGTACTGTACGTTTATACAGTATTTTTGCTAGAACATCATGAACTGCTCACCTATCCCGGGCTCATCCGTCCCGATTGCGCCAGAGGCCTTGCATCCTTCGCTGTGGCGCGCATCGCAACTGGCGCAGGCTGGCACGCGCTGTGTCGACACCGGACACGCGGCACTTTCTTCCCAGCTGCCTGGCGGCGGCTGGCCGGTCGGCATGCTGGTCGAACTATTGCAACAGCAGCCCGGCATTGGCGAAATGCGCCTGCTGCGTCCGGCCCTGCAAGCCTGCGCCGAGCGCCGCATCGTCCTGCTGCAACCGCCCCATGCACCGCAAGCCCTGGCGCTGGCCGCGCTCGGCCTGCCGCCGTCGCAACTGCTGTGGCTGCGCAGTAACCGGGGCGCCGACGCGCTGTGGGCGGCCGAACAGGTGCTACGCAGCGGCAGTTGCGGCGCGCTGCTGTTCTGGGCCGGCCACGCACGCGGCGAAAGCCTGCGCCGCCTGCACATGGCGGCGCAAAGCGGCGAAACCCTGTTTTTTATGCTCCGCCCGCTGGCCGCGGCGCAAGACGCTTCGCCCGCGCCCTTGCGCCTGGCGCTGCGCCCGGCGGCCGGCGGCATGAACATCGGCTTCGTCAAACGCCGGGGACCGCAGCGCGACGCGCCGCTGTTCCTGCCCCTTACTCCTTCCTTACTGCAACGACATGCGTTTGTGGATCGGCCTGTCCCTGCCCCAGTTGGCGCTCGAAGTCTTCAGCCCCAACTGGTGCAATGACCCGGGTAGCGTCGTCCTCGAGCAAGAACGTGTGCTGGCGCTGTCGCCGGCGGCGCGGGCGGCGGGCGTCCAGCCCGGCATGCGGCGCGGAGGCGTGCTCATGCTCCTGCCCGAGGCCCGCCTGCTCGAGCGCAGTCCCGCGCGCGAAGCCGAGGCGCTGAACGCGGTCGCGCTGGCCATGCTGCAGTACACGCCGCAGGTCGCGCAAGACGACGAAGCGACGCTGCTGATGGACATCGGCGCCAGCCTGCGCCTGTTCGGCGGTATCCGCGCGCTGTGCGCCCGGGTCCGGGCCAGCCTGCGCACGCTCGGCTTCACCGCCTCGGTCAGCTGCGCGCCGACGGCGCGGGCGGCCTGGCTGCTGGCACGCCGCGGTGGCAAGGGCGGCCGTACGGTAAAAATGGACTCGCTCGGCCGCCGCCTCGACCGCCTGCCGGTGGCCTTGTTGCCGCCGGCCCGGTCTTACCTGGCCTGGTTCGAGGGCATCGGCTGCGAGCGGCTGGGCCAGTTGCGCTGCCTGCCGCGGCCCGGCCTGCAGCGGCGCTGCGGCCGTGCGCTGCTCGATACCCTCGATGCAGCCTACGGCATGGGACCGGAGCTGTTCGAATGGATCGTGCCGCCCGAGAGTTTCCGGGCCCGGCTGGAACTGTTCGACCGCATCGAACAGGCCGACCTGCTGCTGGCCGGCGCGCACCACCTGGTGCTGCAGCTGGTCGGCTGGCTGTGCGCGCACCAGCTTGCGGTGGAACGCATCACGCTGCTGATCGAGCACGAGCGCGGCCGGGTGGCCATGCCGCCGACCCCGCTCGAGATCGTCCTGGCCGAACCGGTCTGGCGCGACGAGCACCTGGTGCGCCTGCTGCGCGAGCGGCTGGCCAAGCTGGAGCTGCCGGCGCCGGTGATCGGGCTGGTGCTCCAAGCGCAGCAGCTACAGCCGATGGCGCCGCCTACCGAGTCGCTGTTTCCCGAACCAGGCGGCAGCGAAGAAGACCGGATGCGCATGCTCGAACTGTTGGTGGCGCGGCTGGGGGCCGACAATGTCTTGCAGGCGCTGCCGCAGGCCGACTACCGGCCCGAAGTGGCCAACGAATGGGTGCCGGTGCAGCAGAAGGTGCGCGCCGCCGAGCGCGCGGCGCGGCTGCCGCCAGATGTGCACAGCCTGCCGCGCCCGAGCTGGCTGCTGGCCAAGCCGATCGCACTGCTGATGCGCAACCACCGGCCCTTTTATGGCTCGCCGCTGAAGGTCGCCTCGACCCCGGAACGCATCGAGGCCGGCTGGTGGAGCGACACCCAGGCGCGCGACTATTTCATCGCCGAGGGGCAAGATCATGCGCTGTACTGGATCTATCGCGAGCGCATGGTCGGCGCCGGCGACGATGCCGAGCCGCGCTGGTATTTGCATGGGCTGTTCGGCTAGCCGGCAACTCGGCCAGCTGGCGCGGTCTCGCACATGGTGTTGTTGGTACGCTGCCCGGCCTTACTCGGTCACCTTGCCACGCAAGGCCTTGACCTGCCCGCTGCGCGTCTTGCCGTCGAGCCGGCGGCGCTGCGAGCCGCGCGTCGGCCGGGTAGGGCGGCGCACGGTCTCGACCAGCGCGGCCTGGTCGACCAGCGCCTGCAGGCGCTGCAGGGCGTCGTCCTTGTTCTGCTCGAGGCTGCGCGACGCCTGCGCCTTGAGCACCAGTACGCCGTCGCGGGTGATGCGTCCGTCGCGCATTTCCAGCAGGCGCGCCTTGACGTAGTCCGGCAGCGACGAGGCCGCGATATCGAAGCGCGCATGCACCGCGCACGACACCTTGTTGACGTTCTGGCCGCCGGGCCCCTGCGCCCGGATCGCGCTGAACTGCACTTGCGCCGGATCGATCACCGCTCCCATCTTGCTTCCCTGGCTGGTTGGGCCGCCGCTGCGGCCATGCTGCATTCTAAGTGAGCGGCCGGGGCCATGGGCGGCGCGCACCGCAGGATCTGCAAAACATGTATTTACGACATGCGGTATGATCGCTTTGCCGGCCGACGCTTCCGCTGCGGAAGCGCCCGCGCCGCAAGAAGGCGACACCGTGAATCTTTCACCCATGCCCCTGGCAGTGTTCGTGGTCGATGCGTCGGGCAAGCTAACGAGCTGGAACAAAGCTTGCGAGAAACTTGCTGGCTATGGCCTCGCCGACATCCATGGCGGCACGCTCGATTCGATCATCGAATTCGACGACCCGCCCGGCCCGGCGCCATCGATCGCCCAGCGCGCCGAGATCGAGGCCGCGGCCTGCCTGAAATGCGCCGACGGCCGCCGGCTGGCGGTGCGCGTGCTGGTGGCCGAGCAGTCGTTCGGCCCCGGCCAGAGCGGCACCTTCAGCGTGATCGTGATCCCCCGTGCCGGCCAGGCTCCGCCACGCTATGCGCTGATCCAGGACCTCCCGGTTGCCGACCTGATCGAAGACCTGCCCTGCGTGTTCTACGTGATCGACCGCAGTGGCCACCTGCTGCTGTGGAATCACCAGCTCGAGGAAGCGCTCGAAATGGCAAGCCAGGACATGCCTACCAGCGACGTCCAGGCTTTCTTCGACGAGCGCGACCGTCCCATGATCGTGGAAAAGATACTCCGGGCCTTCGAAGATGGCTGGTCCTCGCACGAAGCCGAGGTGGTCGGCAAGAACGGCAAGCGCACCGCCTTTCTGTTTCATTGCGCCCGCACCAACCTGGGTAATCTGCCCTGCATCGTCGGCACCGGCCTCGACATCTCCGCCCGCAGGCAGGCCGAGCATGGACTGCGGGTGCGCGAACGGGCCATCTATTCGAGCATCAATGCCATCGTCATCACCCACTGCGAAGGGGGCGGGCACCGCATCGAATACGTCAACCCCGCCTTCGAGGAAATCACCGGCTACAAGCTGGCCGAGATCAAGGGCCTCGATCCGCGCTTCATGCGCATCGAGCATTGCGACGAGCACGAACACATGCGCATCAGCGCCGCGCTCGAGCGCAAGGAAAGCGTGCGCGCAGTGCTGCGCAACCAGCGCAAGAACGGCGAGATTTTCTGGAACGACCTGCGCATCGACCCGGTGGCAAACCTCGACGGCGAAGTCACCCACTTCGTCGGCGTGATCAACGACATTACCGAGGCGCGCCACTACGAACGCCGCCTGCACCACATGGCTCACCACGATCCGCTCACCGGGCTGGCCAATCGCACGCTGCTGCAGGAGCGCCTCAAGTCCGCGGTCGAGTTCGCGGTCGGGAACGCGGCGCGCGGCGCCCTGGCTTTCCTCGACCTGGATAATTTCAAGCACATCAACGACAACTTCGGCCACGACGCGGGCGACCATGTGCTGCGCGAAGTGGCTGGCCGGCTGCGCGAGAACATGCGCGACGAAGACACGGTCGCGCGCGTGGGCGGCGACGAATTCGTGCTGGTCATTACCAACCAGGCCAGCCTGGACGACATCGCCGATCTGGTCGAGCGGGTGCGGCGCAGCGTCAACGCGCCGATCGCCTGGGAGCGGCAGCACATCATCCCCGGAACCAGCATTGGCGTGAGCGTGTTTCCCGACGACGGCGACAGCGCCGAAAAGGTCATGCGCGCCGCCGATGCCGCGATGTACCACGCCAAGACGCTGGGCAAGAACAACTTCCAGTTCTATTCCGAGCGCCTGAACCAGATCGTGCACGAACACCTGATGCTCGAAGCGAGCCTGGGCCGCGCCATCCGCGAGCGCGAGCTGGTGCTGGGCTACCAGCCCAAGGTGGACATCAAGTCCGGCAGGGTGGTCGGGGCCGAAGCGCTGGTGCGCTGGCAGCACCCGACCCAGGGCCTGATCCTGCCCGACCGCTTCATCCCGGTGGCCGAGGAAACCGGCCTGATCGTCCCGATGGGCGAATGGGTGATCGACGAGGCCTGCGCCGCGCTCAAGACACTCGGCGCGCTCGGCATCGACGACTTCGTCATCTCGGTCAACCTGTCCGCACGCCAGCTGCGCCAGCGCGACTTTGCCGAGCGCCTGGCACGCACCCTGGCGCGCCAGGGCGTCCATCCCGGCAGCCTCGAACTCGAGGTCACCGAGAGCCACCTGATGGACCAGCCGGCCGACGCCATGGAAGCGCTGGCCCAGCTCAAGGCGCTTGGCGTGCGCCTGTCCATCGACGACTTCGGCACCGGTTATTCCAGCCTGAGCCACCTGCAGAAATTCCCGGTCGATTTCATCAAGATCGACCGCTCCTTCCTGGGTAACGGCCTGGTCGACGGGCATGCCGTGATCACGCGCGCCATCATCGCACTCGGACACAACCTCAAGATGAAGGTCATCGCCGAAGGCGTCGAGACGCGCGAGCAGCTCAGCTTCTTGCGCGAGCACGATTGCGACCAGATGCAGGGCTTTTATTTCAGCCCGGCGCTGTCGCAGGAAAGGCTGCAGCGGATGGTATGCAGCGGCGCCAGGATGCAGTACTGACCCCTGGCGCGCCGCCTCAGGATGGCGCGCGCAAGGTCAGCTTGATGATCTCGCCCGGCTGCCACAAACGCATGCGCGGGCCCCAGCTGCCTGCGCCGCGCGTGACGTACAGGATCATGCCGCCGATGTCGTGGGCACCGACAAACCTGGGAAAGCGGCGCTGCACCGCATAGCTGAAGGGCCAGATCTGGCCGCCGTGCGTGTGCCCCGACAGCATCAGGTCCACCCCGAGGGCGCCGGCCGCGTCGACGACCCCGGTGGCCGGAATATGCGCCATCAGGATGGTCGCGGCACGGGTGCCAGTGCCTGTGCCAGCCACGGCCGCGGCCGGCACAGCAAGCGTGCGCGCCAGGCCGGTGGTGAGCTTGTCGCCGCGGCGCATGGCAGCGCCGATATCGTCGATCCCCGCCAGCATCAGGCCCGGGGCTAGCTCTACCTGGCGGTCGCGCAGCCAGCGCACGCCGCCTTCCTGGAACTCGCGCACGGTGGCATCCACATCGCCATAGAATTCGTGGTTGCCCGTCACCGCCCAGACGCCCAGCGGCGCTTCCAGCGCGCGCAGGGTGGGGGCCAGCCGCGCGTCGCGCACCGGATCGTTCTCGACCAGGTCGCCCAGCATCAGCACTGCCGCCGGTTGCAGGGCATTGATTTGCTGTACCCGCTGTCCCAGCCATTGCGAGCGGCGCTGCGCGCCCAGGTGGATGTCGCTCAGCGCCACGATGACGGTGCCGTCGAGCGCCCCGGGCAGGTTTCTCAGCACCACCTCGTGTTCGACCACGACCGGCGCGCGCATGCCCTGGAACAGGGCGAATGCCGCCAGCAGCAGGCCGGCCAGCGCCGCGCCACCGCGCAGCGCCGGCACGGCGGCGCGCCACCAGGCACCAAAGCCGGTAACGATGTCGACGGCCAGCAGTGGCAGCGCCATCACGACCACGATGCCCAGCCAGGTCAGCGCGAACTGCCCCGGCCACCAGCGCCAGTCGAGTGCCTCGTCGCCAATGTGTACGCCGGCGATATACACCAGCCAGATGAACAACACGCCGCTCCACCAGGCGCGCGGCGCAATACGGCTGCCGATGGCCGGAAGCGTTGCCAGGCGCGCCGCGACGTACAGGTGCAGCAGCGTGCCGATGATGTTGAGGACGATCGAGAACATGGAATGCAGAATCTTGGATGGGGCCGCCACGGTAGCGTAAACCCGGGCGCTGCGTGCGCATGGGTGCGGGCGCGCCGCAGGCAACGGTATTGCAATCGATCGGGATAAAAAGATGGATGGCACCATGCTAAATAAAATTTGCAAAATTATTTAAAAAACCATATTTTCCATGGCTTGAAACCGAATCGCATGGCACTAGATTGGAGTCACCGGATGCTCACGATGAGGTCCGGCAACTTATCGCTTAACTGAAAAAGGATAGATATCATGCGTACTTTCGACCTGACTCCCCTGTACCGTTCCGCCATCGGTTTCGATCGCCTGGCCAACCTGCTCGAGCAGCGTGGCGAGCCAAGCTACCCGCCCTACAACATCGAACTGGTGAGCGAAGACGAATACCGCATCGTGATGGCGCTGGCCGGCTTTACCCGCGACGAAGTGGACATCGTGACCGAGCGCGACACCCTGCACGTCACCGGCCGCAAGCAGAAGGACGAGACCCAGCGTACCTTCCTGCACCGCGGCATCGCGGCGCGCGATTTCGAACAGCGTTTCCAGCTGGCGAACCACGTCAAGGTCACCGCCGCCTCGTTCGACAACGGCATGCTGACCATCGAACTGGTGCGCGAAGTGCCGGAAGCGTTCAAGCCGCGCAAGATCAACATCGCGGATGCCAGCGGCGCCGTCTCCAGGGTGCAAACGCTGGAACAGCGCGACGCAGCCTAAGCTGCAGGTAGTCGTGTAAAAGAGGGCGTCCCGCGGGGCGCCCTTTTTGACGCTGCGTTAAGACCTTCCTAAGCGTTCAGGCTGCCAACTTAAGCAGGGTCTAAGCCAGCTTTGGGAAGATACCGCCATCGATAGACCGAACGTCGATCAACCATTTTCATCAGGAGCACAAAATATGCGTAAGGAAGCTACCGTAACTGCCATCACTGCCAAAGGTCTGACGCTGGCCCTGTGCGCCGCGGGCATCGTTGGCGGAGCGGTCGGTGCGCTTGCAGTCAATCACAACAACGTGCTGGCCCAGGCCGCGCCGACGGCTGTCGCCGCGCCCTTGCCGGCCGTGCAGCCCGCGCCCGCCGTGGCAGCGGGCGCACCGGCGGCCACGGTCACCCTGCCCGATTTCACCCGCATCGCCGCCAGCAATGGCAAGGCGGTGGTGAACATCCGGGTCATGGGCGGCATGAAGACCGCGAACCGCGGCAATGTGCCGCGGATCGATCCGAACCATCCGCTCTACGAATTCTTCCGGCAGTTCCAGGACCCCCGCCAAGGCGGCGGCGGTGGAGCGCCGGCACCCGTTTTCGGCGCCGGATCGGGCTTCATCGTAAGCCCGGACGGCGTCATCCTGACAAATGCCCACGTCGTGCAAGGTGCCGACGAAGTCACCGTCAAGCTGCACGACCGCCGCGAATTCCGCGCCAGGGTCTTGGGCACCGATTCGCGTACCGACGTGGCCGTGCTCAAGATCGATGCCAAGAACCTGCCGACCGTGCCGGTTGGCCGTTCACGCTCGCTGCAGGTGGGCGAGTGGGTACTGGCGATCGGCTCGCCGTATGGCCTGGAGAGCACCGTCACCGCTGGCGTGGTCAGCGCCACCGGGCGCTCGCTGCAGGACGGCGTGGTGCCCTTCATCCAGACCGACGTCGCGGTCAACCCCGGCAACTCGGGCGGCCCGCTGTTCAACACCCGCGGCGAAGTCATCGGCATCAACTCGCAGATCTACAGCCAGACCGGCGGCTACCAGGGCCTGTCGTTCGCGATCCCGATCGATGTCGCGGTCAAGATCAAGGAACAGATCATCGCCACCGGCAAGGTGCAGCATGCCAAGCTGGGCGTGAGCGTCCAGGAAGTGGGCCAGGCGTTTGCCGATTCCTTCCGTCTCGAGTCGCCCGAAGGCGCCTTGATTTCGACGGTCGAGCGCGGTGGTCCGGCCGAGCGCGCCGGCCTGAAGTCGGGCGACGTGATCCGCAGCGTCGATGGCAGGCAAATCGTCTCCTCGGGCGACTTGCCGAGTATCATTGCACTGGCGCGTCCGGGCGACAGCGTGGCGCTCGACATCTGGCGCGAAGGCAAGCTGGTGCGGGTCAATGCGACGCTGGGTGACGCGGCCGAGAAATCGAAGCGCTCGCCGCGCGAAGAACTGGCGGCAGCGCCCGACAACAGCGCGAAACTGGGGCTGGCCCTGCGCCCGCTCGAGCCGATCGAGCGCCGCCAGAGCGGTATCGCATCCGGCCTCGTGATCGAAGATGCGTCGGGCGCGGCGGCCATCGCCGGCGTCGAAGCGGGTGATGTACTTATTTCGGTCAACGGCCGGGCAGTCAGTACGCTCGACCAGGTCCGCGACGTGGTGGCCAAGGCCTCCAAGTCGGTGGCCTTGCTGATCCAGCGCGGCAATGACAGAATCTTCATTCCGGTGCGGATCGGTTAAGGAGCAGCGCGTCCTCGACCAGGTGTTTCAAAAGAACGGGGAATTCATGCGGCTACTGCTGGTAGAAGACGATACGATGATCGGCGAAGTGGTGCTCGACCTGTTACGGGCCGAGCACTACGCCGTCGACTGGGTGAAAGACGGCGAAATGGCCGATACGGCCCTGCTGCAGAACCAGAATTACGACCTGGTGCTGCTCGACCTGGGACTGCCGCGCAAGGATGGCCTCGAGGTGCTGCGCACCATGCGCGCGCGCAAGGACCGTACGCCGGTGCTGGTTGCCACCGCGCGCGATTCGGTCGCGCAGCGCATCGCCGGGCTCGATGCCGGCGCCGACGATTACGTTCTCAAGCCCTACGACCTCGACGAAATGCTGGCGCGCATCCGCGCGCTGCTGCGCCGCGCCGCCGGCCGGGCCGAGCCCATCTTCGAATACAAGAACCTCACGGTCAATCCGGCCACCCGCGAAGTGATGGTCGATGGCGTTGCCGTGTCGCTGTCGGCGCGCGAATGGGCCGTGCTCGAATCCTTGGTGGCGCGGCCGGGCGCCGTGCTCTCGCGCGCCCAGCTCGAGGAAAAGCTGTATAGCTGGCGCGACGAAGTCTCGAGCAACGCGGTCGAAGTCTATATCCATGGCCTGCGCAAGAAGCTGGGCAGCGACGTGATCCAGAACGTGCGCGGCGTCGGCTACATGGTTCCGAAGGCATGAGGTTTACCCCGAAAAGGGTCACCCACTCGCTGCGCGGACGACTGTTGTGGTACCTGCTGGCAGCGATTACGATCGCCGCGCTGGCGCAGGCTTCGATCGCCTACCGCACCGCGCTGCACGACGCCGACCAGATCTTCGACTACCACATGCAGCAGATGGCGCTGTCGCTGCGCTCGAGCACGCCCTTGTCGAACACCGAAGCCAAGGCGCGCGTCCAGGCCGAAAGCGGCAGCGACGACATGGTGGTGCAGATGTGGTCGCCCGACGGGGTGCAGATGTTCCACAGCGTCTCGCGCGCCAAGCTGCCGCAGCGCGCGGTGCTGGGCTTTTCCAACGTCAAGGCCAACAACACCGTCTACCGCGTGTTCTCGATCCAGACCGCGAACCAGACCGTGCAGGTGGCGCAAGACCTGGCCGTGCGCCGCAACATGGCGGGCAACCTGGCCTTGCGCACGCTGGGGCCGATCGCGGTGATGATGCCGATCCTGATGCTGGTCGTGTGGTGGGTGGTGAGCGGCTCGCTCGACCCGGTCGCGCGCGTGCGCAAGCAGGTCGCTTCGCGCCAGGCCGACGACCTCTCGCCCGTGTCCGAAGCCGGCCTGCCGGACGAAGTGCGGCCGCTGGTGCAGGAACTGAACCTGCTGTTCGGTCGGGTGCGCACCGCCTTCGACGCGCAGCAGAATTTCGTGGCCGACGCCGCGCACGAGCTGCGCACGCCGCTGGCCGCCTTGCGCCTGCAGGCCCAGAGCCTGGACCGCGCCGAGTCGCAGGAGGCGCGCAAGCTGGCGGTCTCGCGCCTGACCGCCGGCATCGACCGCGCCACCCGCCTGGTCGAACAGCTGCTGGTGCTGGCGCGCCAGGAGGCGACCGCCGCCACCGGCGCGGTGTGCCGCCAGGTCGACCTGGCCGACCTGGCGCGCCGCACCGTGGCCGACCTGGCCGGCGTGGCCGCGGCCAAGGGCGTGGACATCGGCGTCGAGCTCGACATGTCGCCGTCCGCCCCGGCCAGCGTCGAAGGCCAGCCCGACGCGCTGCAGATCCTGCTGCGCAACCTGGTGGACAATGCGATCAAGTACACCCCCAGCGGCGGCAGCGCCGACCTGTCGGTGCGCAGCGAGCCGGGCAGAATCGTGGTCACGGTCGAGGACAGCGGCCCCGGCATCCCGCCCGAAGAACGCGAACGCGTGTTCGACCGTTTCTACCGCGTGGCCGGCAGCGAGGCCGCCGGCAGCGGCCTGGGCCTGGCGATCATCAAGGCCATCGCCGAGCGGCATGGCGCAAGCCTGGTGCTGGGCCAGTCGACCCGCCTCGGGGGCCTGGCGGCCAGCGTGACGTTCAAGGCCTAGCACGCCCCGGCCGCCGATGGCTCGTCGCTGGCCGTCCGGCAAGGCGCGGCCGGGAGCGGTAGAATGTCCTTTTGGGTTGCCCGGCCCCTTGGCCGTGCGCCCCGATCCATGGACAAACGAGGAATCAATGAAGAAGCAAGCAATCCTGCTGGCCGCGCTGTCGGTCGCCGCCGCAGAACCGGCGTTGGCCCAGGACGTGGTCAAGATTGGCCACGCGGCCGCGGTAACTGGCCCGGTGGCGTATTTTGGCAAGGATACCGAGAACGGCGCCCGCATGGCGATCGAGGCGCTCAATGCCAGGGGTGTCAGCATCGGCGGCAAGAAGGTGCGTTTCCAGCTGCTGGCAGAAGACGACGCGGGCGACCCGAAGCAGGCCACCAGCGTGGCGCAGAAACTGGTCGACGCCAAAATCCACGGCATGGTCGGGCATGAAACCTCGGGCACCACGATTCCCGCCTCGAAGATCTACCATGCGGCCGGCATTGCCCAGATTTCGCCGTCCAGCACCAGCCCGAGATACACCCAGCAGGGCTTCAACACGGCCTTTCGCGTGGTGGCCAACGACGTGCAGCTGGGGCAGGCGCTGGGCCGCTACGCCATCGGCAACATGAAGGCAAAACGCGTGGCGGTGGTCGACGACCGTACTGCCTACGGCCAGGGCCTGGTAACGGAATTCACGCGCAGCCTGCATAAGCAGGGCGGCGCGGTGGTGGCACGCGAGTTCACCAATGACAAGGCGACCGATTTCAGCGCCATCATCACGCGCATTCGCGCCACGAAACCGGACCTGGTGTTCTTCGGGGGCATGAGCGCGACCGCCGGCCCGATGCTGCGCCAGATGAAGCAGCTTGGCATGAACGTGCGCATGATGGGCGGCGACGGCATCTGCTCGGACGAGATCCACAAGCTCTCCGGCGGCACCATGGCAGACAGCCAGGTCGTGTGCGCCGAGGCGGGCGGCGTGCAGGGCCAGGCCAGGGCGGCGATGGATACCTTCCGCGCCGATTACAAGAAGCGGTTCGGCATCGACGTGCAGATCAACGCGCCCTATGCCTACGACGCGGTGATGACCATGGCCGAGGCCATGGTAAAAGCCGGTTCGGCGGCGCCGGCACGCTACCTGCCGGTGCTGGCCAGCATCCAGTACACGGGTGTTACCGGACCGATCGCCTTCGATGCGCGCGGCGATATCCGCGACGGCACCATCACGCTGTACACCTTCAAGGGCGGCAAGCGTTCGCTGCTGGCCGTCACTAAATAGGAGCACGCATGGCGAACGACCAGCCACTCGACCCTGGCGCCTTCGCCGCGCTGCAGGCACGCTTTGGCCAGCAGTCGCGCAGGGCCCAAGCGTATTACACTGTGATGCACGCGGTGCGCGGCGTGCTCGGAAGCGACGACACGGCCAGCGCCTGGATGGAGCAGCCGCAAGCCGCGCTGGGCGGGCAATCGGCGGCGCAGGCGGTGGGCGCGGGCCGCGTAGAAGATGTGCTGGCCCATGTGCTGGCCCATGTGCGGACCCTGGGCTGAAGCGCCTGGCCCACTAGAATACGCCGATCAGCAGCAGCACCAGTAGCGTCAGCACGACCGACACCAATATCGAGCCAAGGCAACCGAGCCTGTTCGAAAAGAACAGAAACATCTCAGTCGCCGGGCCCGTCACCCGGCATCGTGTCGGCCATCAGGCGTAACTCTTGCGGCGTCAGATCTTCGGGTTTCTTGTGCTTCAGGCCGTCGACTTCGTGTGGTCCGGCTGCGCTGCCGTGCGTCTGCTCGTGCAGGTCTGCGCTTTGTTGCTGTGCTTGCGGTTCGATGCCCATGTTCTGCTCCTCATGCGTGCCAGGACAAGGTGTCCGGCCAGTGAGCCAAGTGTGGCACAGACAGGTTTTCGACGGCGTCCAGCTGGCGCTGCCCATGCCGGGCACCCAGGCATTTAGCGCGGCTGGGCATCCGGTGCATCGTGCGCGGCGCGTTCGAGCGCGCGCTCGACGCTGATCGCCAGCTCGGCGAGCTGGAAAGGCTTGCGCAGCAGGATGTCGTCGCCCAGCACTTCGTCGATCGCGTGCATGTCGGCATAGCCGGTGGCGATGATCATCGGGATTCCCGGGTAGATCTGGCGCGCGCGCTGCATCAGCTCCGCCCCGGTGATGCCGGGCATCAGGTAATCGGTGATGATCAGGTCGGGGCGGGCGTGTTCAAGCGCGCGCAGCCCGGCTTCGCCGTCGGCCGCCTGGCTGACCATATGGCCGAAGGCCTCGAGCGACGACACCATCGATTCGCGCACAAAATTGTCGTCTTCGACGATCAGGATGCGCGCGCCTGGCTGCACTTCCGGGGCGACCCGCAGCGTCGCCGGTTCAAGCGCGGTCGCGCCATGCGCGGCCGGCAGCCAGATCTCGACCGTCGTGCCGGCGCCGGGCTGGCTGAGAATGCGCGCCGCGCCGCCCGACTGGCGCGCCATGCCGTACACCTGGGACAGGCCCAGGCCGGTGCCCTTGCCGACCGCCTTGGTGGTGAAGAAGGGCTCGAACACCTTGGCCACGACATCCGGCGCCATGCCCTGGCCGTTGTCGGTCACCGCGATGCGGACATACTCGCCCGGCGGCAGCAGCCCGTCCGGCGGTGGCGCGTTGCTGGCATGGAAGGACAGCTCGCCTTGTCCGTCCATCGCATCGCGCGCATTGATGGCCAGGTTGAGCAAGGCCATCTCCATCTGGTTGGCGTCGGCCAGCACGCTGGCGCAGGGGTGTGCGACCTCGAAGCGCAACCTGATCGCCGAGCCCACCGACGTGGCCACCAGTTCGCGCACCCCGTCGAACAGGGTCTCGACTTCGGACTGGCGCAGGTCGAGGTTCTGGTTGCGGGCGAACGCCAGCAGTTGGCTGGTGAGCTTGCCGCCGCGCTGGCAGGCGCGCCGCGCAATCTCGGCGCGCTCCTTCGCGGTATCGTCGTTCGACAGCAGCAGGATCAGGTCCATGCTGCCCTGGATGACATTGAGCAGGTTGTTGAAGTCGTGGGCAATGCCACCGGTAAGGCGGCCGATCGCTTCCATTTTCTGGAATTGCACCATTGCCTGCTGCACCCGCTCGCGTTCGATCACTTCGTTCATCAGGCGGTCGTTGGCCTGGGCCAGCGCGCAGGTGCGTTCTTCGATGCGCGACTCGAGCGTTTCGTTCAGCGACAGCAGGGCGTGCTGGCTTTGCTGCAGGCGGGCCGCCGTGCTTTCGCGGTCGGCCAGCAGGTCGCGCGCCTGGTACTGGCGGCGCCGTGCGCGCAGCGCGGAATTGGCGGCGCTGCGCAGGGTCTGCGCATTGAGCGGACGCTCGAGCAGGATAATATTGCCCAATTCTTCTACCCGCGCCCGCGCGCCTTCCTGCGGCAGGCCGATGGCCTTGGCAAGCAGGATCACAAACGGGAAGTCGGACCACGGCTCCTGGCGCGCCAGCCACGCATATAGGGGAGCGAGGTCGATCCCGTGCAGCGCTTCTTCGGCTACGATCGCAGTCCCCGCACCCTGGTCGATACCGGCGGCCAGTTCGGCAAAGCCATGCACGACCTTGCACTGGCCGCTGTCGCGCGCCAGGACCGAGCACATCACCTCGGCATCGCGTCCGCGCGGCGCGAGGATCAGGATGCGTTCGTCGTGCAGGCTAGCTCTCGGCATGCGGCAGGGTGCCCATCATCGGGGTAATGCCGCGATAGGTCGGCAGGCCGCTCAAGACGCCTTCGAAGCCTTCGAGTGGATTGCCGATGCGAATCCCGTCGCGGGTCAGCTGCAGTTCGTGGATGGTCTGGGCATGTTCGGCCGCGCGGCTCTTGATCACGGTAATGGCGCGGCGCAGGCGGCCGTTGGTCTCGAAAAAGCGCAGCAGTACCGTGCTGTCGCTCAGGTAGCTCAGGTCGACGTCGGATTTGACTTCGCCGATCAATCCGTGCTGTCCAAGCACCAGGATGGTGGTCACGCCCTGCTGGTTCAGGTAGGACAGCAGTTCGTGCATCTGCAGGATCAGGAACTGCTCGCCCGGCATGGCCTGCAGGTAGGCGTTGAGGCTGTCGATGATGATGAAGCTGACCCCGCTCGTCTCGACCGCGTTGCGCAGCATTTGCGCGAATTCTCCTGGCGAGAGCTCGGCCGGATCGATATGGTGGATACTGAGCTGGCCACTGGCGGCGTAAGGCCGCATATCCATGCCAAGCGCGCTGCTGCGTGCGAAATAGGTGCCAAGGCCCTCGTCGAACAGGTAGAACGATGCCTTTTCGCCGCGTTCGAGTGCCGACAGCAGGCAGCGGGTCGACAGCGTGGTCTTGCCGATTCCGGAAGGACCGACCATCAGGGTATTGGTGCCGCGCACCAGGCCGCCGCCGAGCAGCGCGTCGAAACTGTCCGACCCCGAAGACCCGACCTCGGGCGTGAACGCGCTCGAGTGTTCGGCCGCCACCAGACGCGGATAGATCGTGATGCCGCCGGTGTCGAGCGTGTAGTCGTGGTAGCCGCCACGAAAACGCAGGCCCCGCATCTTGATGATGTGGACGCGCCGGCGCTCCTTGCCGAATTCCTTGGCGATCTGCTCCAGGCTGATGACACCGTGCGCGATGCTGTGCAGGTGCTGGTCGGCCTGGCTGGTCTTGTCGTCGAGCAGCAGCACGGTACAGGCGCGCGAGGAGAAGAACTGCTTCAGTGCCAAAATCTGGCGGCGATAGCGCAGCGGGTTCTGGGCCAGCAGGCGCATCTCGGACAGGCTGTCAAACACGACCCGCACCGGCTTGATCTGGTCGACCTGGTCCATGACCTTGCGGGTGGTCTCGCCCAGTTCGACTTCGGAGGGGTGGAACACTGACTGCTGCGCATCGAGATCGAGTTCGGAGTCGTCGGCCAGCTCGAACAGCGCCAGCGCATCGATGCTCCAGCCATGGCTGGCCGCAACCGCCTTGAGCTCGTCGGCAGTTTCGGACAAGGTGATGTACAGGCCGGACTCGCCCTGGGCCACGCCGTCGAGCAGGAACTGCAGCCCGAGCGTGGTCTTGCCGGCGCCGGGCGAACCTTCTACCAGGTAGACGCGCTGCGGCGTCAGGCCGCCGCCCAGGATGTCGTCGAGTCCGGCGATGCCGGTGGAGATGCGGGTGTTGGTAGCGGTATTCATAAACGACTTATCCTGGCCACGCACCTGGTACGGGGGCACTGTAAAAATATTGCAAAAAGATAACTAGCATTACTTAAAGAATTATACGCAATTGGCGCACTGCTTCTGTGCTGGAGCGAACATTACGCACCCGACGTGTTGGCAGTGTGCAACCGCCCGACAGTTGCCCGAAAAAAAAGGTTCCGCATGCGGAACCTTTTTATCAAGCGAAGTCGATCAGAACCGGTGCGACAGCCTTGCAAACAAGGCCGCGCCGTTCAGGCCGAACTGCACGCTCTCGTACTTGAAGCCGTTGTCGGTCTCGTTCGCATCCTGCAGCGTCGGCTTGACGTTGAAGATGTTGGTGCCGCCAACGGTGAACTTGGTCTTGTTGGTGAACGACCAGGTGAACGACAAATCGGCCGAGGTCTTGGCCTCGTAGTACTGGTTTGGTACCGGCGGGCCCGAGAAGGTGCCCAAGGTTTGCGGGCCGAAGTGCACGATGCGCAGCGCGCTTTCCAGCTTGCCCAGCGCGTATTCGAAGCCCAGCGTGGCCTTGCGGCGCGGCGCGCCTTCTTCGATGAACAGGCGCTCGCGCTCGGACAGCAGGACATCTTCGAAGCCGGTGAGCGCGCTCGGGGCGTGCACGCCGGTCACTTCGGTCTTGCCGAAATTCAGGGCGAGGAAGGTATTGAGCTTGCCCGCGCCCAGGTCGGCGCGGTGCGACACCGTCACATCCAGGCCCTGGGTTTTGGTATCGACCGAATTGACGAAGAACTGCGCTTGACCAACGCCCAGCTGCTGCAAAGTGGCGCCCAGGGCAGGGTAGTTGTCGGCATCAAAACGCCCCGACAGCACGATGCGGTCGTCGATATTGATGCGGTACAGGTCGGCGGTGACTGAAAGCGCCTGGGTCGGCGACCAGGTCAGGCCCAGCGTCGCGCTGTTCGACTGTTCGTCCTTGAGCTGCGGAATGCCGGCGGCATTTGCCACCGGGCCGCCGTTCGGCGCCAGCACCACGTCCAGCGGCTGGCCGCTGACAAAGTCGGTGAAGGTCGACGAGAAGTAGACCTGCTGCAGCGAGGGCGCACGGAAGCCCGTGCTGACCGAGCCGCGCAGCAGCACCTGCGGGTTGATGCGGTAGGCGCCGGCCAGCTTGCCGGTGGTGGTCGAGCCGAAGTCCGAATAGCGCTCGTGACGCAGCGCGGCTTGCAGCTTGAAGCGGTCGGTGACGTCGGTTTCGATGTCCACATAACCGGCGCTCGAATCGCGCTTGGCATCGGTCTGGTCGGCTGGCTGGAAGCCCGGGAAGCCCTGGCTGCCGGCGTTGCCCCCCATACCTACGCCGTCGACGTCGATCCAGGAGCCGGCTTCGCCGGCGAAGATCTTGTAGTTCTCGCGGCGGTGCTCGAGGCCGAAGGCAAGGTTCATGCCGTTCATCACGCCACTGTAGAAGCGGCTGACGTCGACGTTGGTGGTCGCCTGGCGGAACGAGAAACCGCCGGCATCGAACTGGCTGGCGCTGATGCCTTTGCCGCCATTTGCCAGGTCGCGATTGGCGATCGACGCGTTGAGCGTGTTCGCGATGTTGTACATCAGGCGGTTGTAGCCGTAGGTCTGCGACAGGTCGGCATTCCATTCGCCCAGCTGCCAGCGGTAGCCGAGCGTGCCCCAGCGGTCATCGACGTCGCCGTTGATGAAAGGCACGAAACCGTTCGGGTACATGGCCGCCGAATTACGCGATGGGATGTCGTCCGAGCCGAGGCCTCCGCGCGCAAAGGCTGCCGACGAGGCGTCGCGCGTCTGTACGCCGGCGGTCAGGTAGAGCTTGCCCGGACCGGCCGGGAATTCGCCGTTCACGTACAGGGTCTTGTTCTGGGCCTTGGTGTCGCCGATGATGCGCGGGTTGCCTTCTTCGGCACGGTTCGAACGCCCGCGGTCGTAGTATTCGCCGGTGATGCCCAGCACGCCGTCGGCCACGGCGACGCCGCAATAGGCCGAGGCCAGCCAGTTTTCGCCGTCGCCTTCGCTGTACTGGCCATAGCCCAGCACCGATTCGCAGCCCAGGTTTTTCTTCAGTTCGATGTTGATCACGCCGGCGATCGCGTCCGAGCCGTATTGCGCGGCGGCGCCGTCGCGCAGCACCTGCACGTTACGGATCGCCATCAGCGGCAGCGCGTTCATGTCGGTGCCGGTGTTGCCGCGATTGCGGGCGCCGAACAGGTTGACCAGGGCGGTGGTGTGGCGGCGCTTGCCGTTGACCAGTACCAGGGTCTGGTCCGAACCCAGGCCGCGCAGCGCGGCGGAATCGACCAGGTCGGCGCCGTCGGCGCCGGTCTGGCGCGTGGAGTTGAACGAAGGCGAGACGTTGTTGAGTACCTGTGCCAGGTCGAACTGGCCACCCTGTTCGGTCGCCTTGGTCATCGGAATGAAGTCCACTGGCACCGCGGTATCGACCGACGAAGCATTGCCGACGCGGCGCGATCCGACCACGGTCACGCTCGGGATAAATGCTTCCTGGGCGGCCGGCGCGGCAGTCTGGGCGACGGCGGCCGGCGCGGCGGCAAGGGTGACACTGCCATAGAGGGCAAGCAGGACCGAATGCGGTAACAGTTTCAGTTTGAACACAGACATCTCCAAAGGCAAAATTGAATACTAATCATTATCCATGCGGCAACCAATGTCTATGTACCATTAGCACAACATTATTCCCGTATAACCGTGTTTTATGGTCGGTGCCGGCCCTTTAAGGCTTTTTCGCTGCTTCGTCCCGGGGCCAGGCCACGCCCAGCCATGCCGCGTTCAATGCCTTTTGCGCGCCAGTGGCATTGTCCAGCGCCTTGAGCTTGGCCTTGCCTTTTGGCTGCTGCACGGGCGCGAGCGGCAGCTGCATCAGCGCGTCGCGGCGAAACAGGTGCAGCTTGAACGGGCCGGCGCTCGCGAGCGACATCCGGTCGCCGATGTCCTTGGCCGACACGCGCAGCCCGTTCACCGCCACCAGGGTGTCGCCCGCCACCACGCCGGCCTTCCAGGCCGGCCCGTCGCGCTCGACGGCGGTGACCAGCGCCGGGTCACTGCCTTCGCGCAGGGTCCAGCCCGCCCACCATTCGGTTTTTTGTTCCTGGTCTTTGGGCACGTCGACCAGTTTTTGCAGCCCCACCCGCGCCAGCAGCGTGTCGAACGGGATGTCGGCAGTGCCGTCTACATACCGACTCCACCAGCCGGTCCAGTCCTGGCCGCTGACAGAACGCAGCGCGGCCTGCACCGCGGCGATGTCGTAGCCGCCCTGCGCGGTCGAATGCTGCTCGAACAGGATGCGGTGCACGTCTTCGAGGCCCTTCTTGCCGCCGGTCTGGCGACGCAACTCGATGTCCATCATCAGTGCCAGCACCTGGCCCTTGGAATAGATGCTGACCGAGGCATTGCGCGCGCGTTCGCCGCCGACCGCGATCCATTCGTCGAAGCTGGCGTCGGCCGCGCTTTGCTGGAAGCGTCCCGGCTGGCGCAGGTAGTCGTCGATCAGCTTGGCATATTCTTCCATGAACTCGTCGCGCTTTTCCAGGCCGGCGCGCAGCATGATCAGCTCCTCGAAATACGAGGTATGGCCTTCGGCGACCCACAGCAGGCGGTTGTAGTTCTCGTTCTGGTAATCGTACGGAACCATCTCTTTCGGACGGTAGGCCTTGACGTTCCAGGTGTGATAGAACTCGTGCGCGGCGGTGCGCAAAAAGTCCAGGTAGGGCTTGCGTGGCGCGAAGCCCCAGCGCGATTTCTGGATCACGGTGGAATTGGCGTGCTCGGTGGCGCCGCCAACGCCGTCGGTGGCGTGGACGATGAACAGGTAGCGCTGGAACGGATACTTGCCGCCGTAGAGCTTCGCGGTTTCAAGCACGATCTTCTTCAAGTCAAGCATCATCTGCTTGCCGTCGTGATTGCCCTGGCCCCAGATCGCCAGTTCGATCGTGCGCCCATCTACCTGCCCGGTGTAGAACTCATGGATGCCGGTCTCGATCGGTGCGTCGACCAGCACGTCGTAGTCGGGCGCCACGAAGCAGTGGCCGCAGGCGCCCGCGTCCATGCCCGAGCGCGATTGCCAGCCCTGCGGCACCTCCAGTTTTACCGTTACCGGCTCCTTGCGAAACGGTGCGGCGTAGACGAACACACCGCTGGCGTCGAGATAGGCGTGGGTGTCGTCGATGTGGCGGGTGCGTTCGCCCAGCGTGTTGGCATACAGCTCGTACTGCACGGTCACCGCGTCGCCCGGCTTGGTCTGGACTTGCCAGGTGCCCTTGTCGGTCTTGGCCACCGGCAGCGGCGCGCCCTTGGCATCGAAGGCCTTGAACAGGCGCACGCCGTTGGCCAGGTTCAGTACGTTGTAGCGGCCGGTGCGCCAGGTCGGCATCTGCACGTCGAGCGTGGTGCCGGAAGTGGCCGGGAAGCTGGCGCGCACTTCGGCCAGGTGCTGGGCCGCGTCGGTGATGCGCAGCTGGTAGTCGACGTCGGCGCGCGCAGTAGCAGCAGCGCCGAACAGGATCAGGGGGAGGGCGTAGGCCAGTAGTGTTTTCATGTCCGCGGTAGGCAGTAGCTCGGTGAAAGTGCGCGGAAGTGTATACCAGCTTGCCTGCCACGGACAGCCTCGGCGGGCCTGTAGGGACAACGGCGCGTTGTCGCCTTCGACTTTTCCTTGTGGCCGGGGTCGGCTCGGTTATACTGTGTTTTTATACAGTATTATTCGTCTATCGAGCACAGTAGCACGCTCGCAGACCAGCTGCCGATGACCGATCTGTTTTCACCGCCGCCCCAGGCCTTGCCGCCGTATGCAGAATTGTTCTGCCTGTCGAACTTCTCCTTTCTCGAAGGGGCCTCGCACGCGGAAGAGCTGGTGGCGCGGGCGGTGCAGCTCGATTATTTTGCGCTGGCGCTGACCGACGAGTGTTCGCTGGCCGGCGTGGTACGGGCCCATGCCGAGGCAAAAAAGGCCGGCCTGCCGCTGGTAATCGGCGCCCATTTTCACCTTCGCAACCCGGACGGCAGCGCCGCGCTGTCGCTGGTGCTGCTGGCCAAGAATCGCAATGGCTATGGCAACCTGGCGGAGTTCATCACGCTTGGCCGCACCCGCAGCGAGAAGGGCAGCTATTTCCTCATGCCGGAAGACCTGGCCGACCCCGCGCCCGCCCACGCGCACCTGAAACACCTGCCCGACTGCCTGGCGATCCTGCTGCCCGCCTATCCGGGGCACGAGCCGCAGGACGTCGACCGCCTGCATGCGCAGGCCGCCTGGATGGCCAGTACCTTTCCGAGCCGCTCCTGGCTGGGCCTGGCGCTGCTGCACCGCGCCTTCGACGAGGCGCACCGCATGACGGTGGAAGAGGTGGGCTGGCAGCATGGCTTGCCGATCACGGCGCTCGGCCACGTGGTGATGCACGTGCGCTCGCGCAAACCGCTGCAAGATACGCTCACCGCGACGCGCCTGAAAAAGCCGGTGGCCGAATGCGGTTACGGGCTGGCGCAGAACGCCGAGCAGCACCTGCGCGCGCGCCTGCGCCTGGCGAACATCTATTCGCGCGAAGCGCTGGGCGAAACGGTGCGCATCGCGCGCCTGTGCACGTTTTCGCTGGACGAGCTGCGCTACGAATATCCCGACGAAGTCGTCCCGCCCGGCCACGACGCCAGCAGCTACCTGCGCCAGGAAACCTATATCGGCGCGCACCGGCGCTTTCGCGACGGCATTCCGGCCAAGGTCCAGGCCCAGATCGAGCACGAGCTCGAGCTGATCGCCTACATGAAATACGAGCATTACTTTCTCACCGTGTACGACATCGTGCGCTTCGCACGCTCGCAACACATCCTGTGCCAGGGACGCGGCTCGGCCGCCAATTCGGCGGTGTGCTACTGCCTCGGCATCACCGAGGTCGACCCGGCCCGCGCCAGCCTGCTGTTCGAGCGCTTCATCTCGAAAGAGCGCAACGAGCCGCCCGACATCGACGTCGACTTCGAGCACCAGCGCCGCGAAGAAGTCATCCAGTACATCTACAACAAGTATGGTCGCGACCGCGCCGCGCTCGCCGCGGTGGTGATCAGCTACCGCCCGAAAAGCGCACTGCGCGACAGCGGGCGCGCGCTCGGCATCGACCTGGCCATCGTCGAGAAGGTGGCCAAGACCCACCACTGGTTCGATGGCCGCGCCGACCTGCTGGGGCGCCTGGCCGAGGCCGGCCTCGATCCGGAATCGCGCCTGGCGCGCCAGTGGGCCCTGCTGGCCGACAAGCTGCTGAACTTTCCGCGCCACCTGTCGCAGCACCCGGGCGGCTTCGTCATCGCGCGCGGCAAGCTCTCGCGCCTGGTTCCGATCGAAAACGCGACCATGCTTGAGCGCAGCGTGATCCAGTGGGACAAGAACGACCTCGAAGAACTGGGCCTGATGAAGGTCGATGTGCTGGCGCTGGGCATGCTGTCGATGCTGCGGCGCGGCCTCGAGCTGGTCGGCCAGCGCCACGGCAACCTGTTCGAGATGCAGGACATCCCGGCCGACGACGTCGCCACCTATGACATGATCTGCGCCGCCGATACCGTGGGCGTGTTCCAGATCGAGTCGCGCGCCCAGATGAGCATGCTGCCGCGCATGCGTCCGCGCCGCTTCTACGACCTGGTGATCGAGGTGGCGGTGGTGCGTCCCGGCCCGATCCAGGGCGGCATGGTCCACCCTTATCTGCGGCGGCGCCAGGGTCTCGAGAAAGTGGTGTATCCGAGTCCCGAGATGAAGGTGGCGCTCGAGCGCACGCTGGGCGTGCCGATCTTTCAGGAGCAGGTGATGCAGGTGGCCATTCTCGGAGCCGGCTTTACCCCGGGCGAAGCCGACCAGCTGCGCCGTGCGATGGCGGCCTGGAAGCGCAAGGGCGGCCTGGAGCAGTATTACGAGCGCATCGTGCACGGCATGCTCGAGCGCGGCTACACGCGCGAGTTCGCCGAGGCGATCTTCAGCCAGATCCAGGGCTTCGGCGAATACGGCTTTCCCGAATCACATGCGGCCAGCTTCGCGCTGCTGGCCTATGCCAGCTCCTGGCTCAAGTGCCACGAACCGGCCGCCTTCCTGTGCGCCCTGCTGTGCAGCCAGCCGATGGGCTTCTACAGCCCTTCGCAGCTGGTGCAAGACGCGCGCCGCCACGGCATCGAGGTCAGGCCGGCGGACGTGGCCATCAGCGGCTGGGATTCGGTACTGGAAGAATTCGATGCGCTCGACCGTTCGCGCCAGCCGGCGGTGCGCCTCGGACTGGGCCTGCTGCGCGGACTGAAACAGGACGTGGCCGCCCGTATCGAAGACGCGCGTGCGATCCGGCCGTTCGCCAGCGTAGCCGACCTGGCCCGCCGCGCCCATCTCGACCGGGGCGACCTGCAGGTGCTGGCCGGCGCCAATGCGCTGCAGACGCTGGCCGGGCACCGGCGCGACGCCCTGTGGCAGGCGGTGGGCGCGGTGCCCGACAAGGACTTGCTGCGCCCGGTCGCGCCGCTCGAAGAAGCACCGGTCTTGGCGGCGCCCTCCGAGGCCGACGATATTGTGGGCGACTACCGCGCGCAGGGGCTCACGCTGGGCCGCCATCCGCTGGCGCTGCTGCGCGAACAGCTGCTGGCCAAGCGCTTCATGCCCGCATCGACCTTGATGGACTATGCCGACGGCCAGCTTGCGCGTGCCTGCGGCCTGGTCACGGTGCGCCAGCGCCCCGGCACGGCCAAGGGCGTGCTGTTCATGACGCTGGAAGACGAAACCGGGAACATCAACGTCATCGTCTGGCCGACGCTGGTCGAGCAGCAGCGGCGCGAAGTGCTCAATGCACCGCTGCTGGGGGTGTACGGGATCTGGCAGCAGCAGGGCGCGGTGCGCCACCTGGTGGCCAAGCGGCTGGTCGACATGTCGCACCTGCTGGGCAAGCTGCGCTCGCAGAGCCGGGATTTCTGCTGAGGCGTCGCAGGGCGGCGCGCCCGTGACCGGCATCGCGGCAATTCAGGGGCTGGCTTGCGGGTCTGGCAGAGAGTCTGGCTGCAAATCTGGCTGCAAATCTGGCTGCGGCTGCTCCGCAGTCTCCTGCGCGGCATATTCCGCATACACCCAGTCGTCGCCCACGCGCGCCAAGCCCTCGGGCACCAGTGGCGCGCGCTGCGGCAGCCTGGCCAGGGCCACGCGCATGTAGTCGATCCAGGCCGGCAATGCCAGCGTGGACCCGAACTCGCGGCTGCCGAGCGAGCGCGGTTCGTCGTAGCCCATCCAGGCGACGGCCACGACATGGCCGGCATAGCCGGCGAACCAGCCGTCGATGGCATTGCTGGTGGTGCCGGTCTTGCCGGCGAGATCCAGGCGCTGCAGCTGGCGCGACGCTTGCGCGGCAGTGCCGTGGCGCGCCACGTCGCGCAGCATGCTGTCGGCCAAAAAGGCGTTGCGCGCATCGAGCACGCGGGCGCTGTCCTGGCGCGGGCGTGGCCGCGGGGCTTCGAACAGCACCTTGCCCTCGCGGTCCTGGATCGTGGTGACCAGCAGCGGCTCGACCCGGTAGCCGCCGTTGGCGAACACCGCATACGCGCTCGCCACCTGCAGCGGCGTCACCGCCCCGGTGCCCAGCGCCAGCGTCAGGTTGCCTGGGTGGCGCGCCAGGTCAAAGCCGAAGCGCGCCAGGTGTTCGCGCGCATAGCCCACGTCGAGCGAATGGAGCATGCGTACCGTGGGCACGTTGCGCGAATGCGTGAGTGCATGGCGCACCGTGATCGGCCCCTCGAACAGGCCGTCGTCATTGCGCGGCGACCAGCTGGCGCCCGCTTTTTCATCGGAAAAATCAAGCGGTGCATCGACAATGGTGGTACCCGGAAAAAAACCGCGTTCCAGGCCGGCCGAATACACGAAAGGCTTGATCACCGATCCAGGCTGGCGCCAGGCCTGGGTCACGTGGTTGAGCTTTTGCAGCTGGTAGTCGAAACCGCCGACCAGCGCGCGATAGGTGCCGGTATGGGCGTCGAGCGCCACAAAGGCGGCGGCCACCTGCGGTACCTGGGTGATCGCCCAGGCGTTCTTGCCGGCGCTGGCGATGCGGATCACCGCGCCTGGCGCCAGCCGCAAGCCGGCTTTGGCGGTGGGCGACAGGGCCGGCGCGGCGAACCCCAGGCCGGCGCCGCTGATGTCGAGGCTCTGGCCATCACGGGTTGCGACGACTACCCGTTTGGGCGATGCCGCCAGCACCACGGCCGCGACAAAGCCGTCGATCGCCGGACGCTGGAGCAGGGCGTCGGCGATCGCTTGCTCGCGTTCGCGCGTGCCGGCCGGCAGCTTGACGCGGGCCTCGGGGCCGCGGTAGCCGTGGCGCCGGTCGTAGGCAATCGCATTGCGGCGTACCGCCTGGTAGGCGGCGCTTTGCTCGGCGGCGAGGATGGTCGTGGTGACGGTGTAGCCGCGCTCGTACGCTGCCTGTCCAAAGCGGGCATAGGCGGCCTGGCGCGCCAGTTCGGCGACGTATTCGGCGCCGGCCCCGGCCCCGGCAGCGCCGCCGTCGCGCCGCACCTGCAGCGGTTCGGCCAGCGCACGCCGGTACTGCGCCTCGGTGATCTTGTCGAGCGCCAGCATGCGCTTGAGCACGGCCTGCTGGCGCTGTTGCGCGCGTTGCGGGTTGGCGACCGGATTGTGGCGCGACGGGTTTTGCGGCAGTCCGGCCAGCATCGCGGTTTCGGCCAGGCTCAAGGCTTCGAGCGGCTTGCCAAAATAGGTGCGGGCGGCACTGGAAAAACCGTACGAGCGCTGGCCGAGGTAGATCTGGTTCATGTAGACCTCAAGGATCTGGTCCTTGCTCAGCGCCTGTTCGATCTTGTAGGCGAGCGCCGCCTCGGTCAGCTTGCGCGGCAGGGTCTTGTCGCGCGACAGAAAGAAGTTGCGCGCCACCTGCATGGTGATGGTGGAGGCACCCTGGCGATAGCCCCCGCCCAGCGCGCCCAGGTTGGCCTTGGCCGCGCCGAGCGCGCGAATCCAGTCGATGCCGCCGTGCTCGTAGAAGCGGGCGTCCTCGATCGCCAGCACGGCCGCCTTCATCAGCGGCGGAATCTTCGCCACCGGCACGAAGTCGCGCCGCTCGGCGCCAAATTCGCCGATCAGCACCCCGTCGGCCGTGTAGACCCGCAGCGGGACCTTCGGCCGGTAGTCGGTCACCGCGCCGATGTCGGGAATCTCGTCCAGGATGCCGGCGGCGGCGGGCGCCCAGGCGCCCGACAAGAGCAGGGCGGACAGTGCAAAGCGTGGAAACAGTCGGGAGCGGCAAGAAGGCATCATGGCGGCAGGTCGGGTTGAACGGAAGTGCATGGCGGGCCGATCATACAGCCGGGCGCGCGCCGGTGCAGCGCCAGCAGGCCAGGTAGCGTCAGGCGAACCGGCCGGGTGCAGGCGACGCTACCCGAGGCTGACCGCGGCCGGGCCGGCGCAGCATTGCTGCCGTGCAAACTTGCTCGGCTGGCCCGGCGACCGGAAGTATTGCGCCGTTTAAGATTGCGCCGTTTAAGGTATAATTTCTATTTCCCGCGTGTGCCGTTCGGCACCTTCAGCACAATGACCAAATTTGTATTCGTCACTGGCGGCGTCGTGTCTTCCCTGGGCAAGGGAATTGCGGCCGCCTCTCTCGCCGCGATCCTCGAATCGCGCGGCCTCAAAGTCACGATGCTCAAGCTCGACCCGTACATCAACGTCGATCCGGGCACCATGAGCCCGACCCAGCACGGCGAAGTGTTCGTCACCGACGATGGCGCCGAGACCGACCTGGACCTGGGCCACTACGAGCGATTCATCAGCACCCGCATGAAGAAGGTGAACAATTTCACCACCGGGCAGATCTATGAATCCGTGATCCGCAAGGAACGCCGCGGCGAATACCTCGGCAAGACCGTGCAGGTGATCCCGCACATCACCAACGAGATCCAGGACTACATCCGCCGCGGCGCCGAAGGCGTCGACGTGGCGCTGGTGGAAATTGGCGGTACCGTGGGCGATATCGAGTCGCTGCCCTTCCTGGAAGCGGCGCGCCAGCTGTCGCTGCGTTCGGGCCGCAAGTCGACCGCCTTCGTGCACCTGACCCTGGTGCCGTTCATCGCCTCGGCGGGCGAACTCAAGACCAAGCCGACCCAGCACTCGGTGCAGAAGCTGCGCGAGATCGGCATTTCGCCGAATGCGCTGCTGTGCCGTGCCGACCGCCCGATCCCGGACGACGAGCGCGCCAAGATTTCGCTGTTCGCCAACGTCGAAGAGCAGGCCGTCATCTCCGTGTGGGACGTCGATACCATCTACAAGGTGCCGCAGGTACTGCATGACCAGGGCCTGGACGATATCATCCTCGAGGCGCTCGGCCTCGAAGCGCCGCCGGCCGACCTGTCGATGTGGACCCGCCTGATCCACACGCTGGAAAATCCGAAGCACGAAGTCACGATCGGCATGGTCGGCAAGTATGTCGACCTGATCGAATCGTACAAGTCGCTTACCGAGGCGCTGCGCCACGCCGGCATCCACACCGAGAGCCGCGTCAACATCGAATACCTCGATTCGGAAGAAATCGAAAAAGAAGGGTGCGAGCATTTAGCCAAGTACGACGCGATTCTGGTGCCGGGCGGCTTCGGCAAGCGCGGCGTGGAAGGCAAGATCATGGCTGCGCGCTATGCCCGTGAAAACAAGATCCCTTACCTGGGCATCTGCCTGGGCATGCAGGTCGCGCTGATCGAATACGCGCGCCACATGGCCGGACTACCCAACGCCAATTCGACCGAGTTCGATCCGGAAACCGACCAGCCGGTGGTGGCCCTGATCAACGAATGGCAGAACCACGACGGCAAGGTCGAGAAGCGCGACAGCAATTCCGACCTGGGCGGCACCATGCGCCTGGGCGCCCAGACCTGCGCGGTGAACCCGGGCACGCTGGCGGCCGAGATCTACGGCAATGTCGTGACCGAGCGTCACCGTCACCGCTACGAGGGCAACAACCATTACCTGCCAAAGGTCGAAGCGGCCGGCCTGATCGTCTCGGCGCGTACCCCCAACGAAGACCTGTGCGAAATCATGGAGCTGCCGCGTGAAGGTGCAAATTCGCACCCGTGGTACATGGGCGTGCAGTTCCACCCCGAGTTCAAATCGACCCCGCGTAACGGCCATCCGCTGTTCACGTCCTTCATCCAGGCGGCCCTCAAGCACCAGGCGGCCAATACCCATGTCGCAGCCGTGGCGCCTACCCAGGCCGCAGCCCTGCAAGGAGACGCAGCATGAAACTCGCCGGATTCGACGTCGGCCTCGACCAGCCCATCTTCCTGATCGCCGGCACCTGCGTGATCGAATCGCGCCAGATGGCGATGGACACCGCCGGCATGCTCAAGGAAATCACCAGCGCGCTGGGCATTCCGTTCATCTATAAATCGTCGTTCGACAAGGCCAATCGCTCGTCGGGCACTTCGTTCCGTGGTCCTGGCATGGAAAAAGGCCTGGAAATCCTGGCCGACGTGCGCCGCGAGATCGGCGTGCCGGTGCTCACCGATGTGCACACGATCGAAGAAATTCCGATGGTGGCAAGCGTCGTCGACGTGCTGCAGACGCCGGCCTTTTTGTGCCGCCAGACCGATTTCATCAACGCCTGCGCGCGTTCGGGCAAGCCAGTCAATATCAAGAAGGGCCAGTTCCTGGCCCCGGGCGACATGAAGAACGTCATCGACAAGGCGCGCGCCGCCGCGCGCGATGCGGGCCTGCCAGAAGACAACTTCATGGCCTGCGAACGCGGTGTCTCGTTCGGCTACAACAACCTGGTCTCGGACATGCGCAGTCTGGCCATCATGCGCGAATCGAACTGCCCCGTGGTGTTCGACGCGACCCACTCGGTGCAGTTGCCGGGCGGGCAGGGCACGTCCTCGGGCGGCCAGCGCGAACATATCCCGGTGCTGTCGCGCGCGGCAGTTGCCGCGGGCATCGCCGGCCTGTTCATGGAGACCCACCCGGATCCGGCCAATGCCATGTCGGACGGTCCGAATGCGGTGCCCCTTGGCCGCATGAAAGAACTGCTCACGACCCTGGTCGAGATCGACCGCATCGTCAAGAAGACCGGCTTCCTGGAAGCGGACTTCAAGTAACAGCTGCATCCGTGCGCGCCCCGCGGCTGGGCGCGCACGCGTACCGAACACCCAATTCTTACCTTCCCCGGAGACTGTAAACATGAGTGCTATCGTTGATATTATCGGCCGTGAAATCATTGACTCGCGCGGCAATCCGACCGTGGAGTGCGACGTTCTGCTGGAGTCTGGCGTGATGGGCCGGGCCGCCGTGCCGTCGGGCGCCTCGACCGGCTCGCGCGAAGCGATCGAGCTGCGCGACGGCGACGCGAAGCGTTATTTTGGCAAGGGCGTGCTGCAGGCCTGCGAAAATATCAACACCGAGATCTCCGAAGCGATCATGGGCCTGGACGCCAACGAACAGGCGTTCCTGGACCGTACCCTGATCGATCTCGACGGCACCGAAAACAAGAGCCGCCTGGGCGCCAATGCAATGCTGGCCGTCTCGATGGCCGTGGCCAAGGCCGCCGCCGAAGAAGCCGGCCTGCCGCTGTACCGCTATTTCGGCGGTTCGGGCGCGATGCAGATGCCAGTGCCGATGATGAACGTCATCAACGGCGGTGCGCACGCGGACAACAACCTGGACATCCAGGAATTCATGATCATCCCGGTCGGCGCGCCCAGCTTCAAGGAAGCGATCCGCTGGGGCGCCGAGGTATTCCACACCCTGAAAAAGATCCTGCATTCCAAGGGCTTGAGCACCGCGGTCGGCGACGAAGGCGGTTTCGCGCCGTCGGTGGCCAACCATGAAGAAGCCATCAAGCTGATCATGCAGGCGATCGAGCAGGCCGGCTACGTGGCCGGCCAGGACATCGCGCTGGGCCTGGATTGCGCCGCCAGCGAATTCTACAAGGACGGCAAGTATGTGCTGGAGGGCGAAGGCCTGAGCCTGAGCGCGACCGACTTCACCAACATGCTCGCCACCTGGTGCGACAAGTACCCGATCATCTCGATCGAAGACGCGATGCACGAAGGCGACTGGGACGGCTGGGCGATCCTGACCGCGGCGCTGGGCAAGAAGATCCAGCTGGTGGGCGACGACCTGTTCGTTACCAACACCAAGATCCTGAAAGAGGGCATCCAGAAGGGCATCGCCAACTCGATCCTCATCAAGATCAACCAGATCGGCACCCTCACCGAGACCTTCGCCGCCATCGAGATGGCCAAGCGCGCCGGCTACACCGCCGTGATCTCGCACCGTTCGGGCGAGACCGAAGATTCGACCATCGCCGACATCGCGGTGGGCCTGAACGCACTGCAGATCAAGACCGGCTCGATGTCGCGCTCGGACCGCATGGCCAAGTACAACCAGTTGCTGCGCATCGAGGAAGACCTGGGCGACGTTGCCAGCTACCCGGGCCGCGACGCGTTCTATAACCTGAAGTAATTCCACCGGCCGGACCTCCTCCTGGGTTGTCCGGCTTTTTTACGTCTACCATGCGACTCATCACCATTGCGATTGCCGTCCTGCTGCTACTGATCCAGTATCCCTTGTGGCTGGGGAAGGGCGGCTGGCTGTCGGTTGCCGACATGCGTGGCCAGGTCGAGCAAACCCGGCTTGAAACTGCGCAACGCCTGGCGCGCAACGCCAAGCTCGATTCGGAAGTGCGCGACCTGCGCGATGGCCTGGGCGCGGTGGAAGAGCGTGCCCGCTACGAGCTGGGCATGATCAAGCATAACGAGATCTTCGTGCAGGTGCTGCGCAAGGACGAGCAGCCGGCGGTCTCGATGACCGTGCCGCCGCCGCCACCAGAACCGAAAGACAAGACGAAGCGCTGAACCGCTTCAAGAGGAATAACGCATGAGCGACGCATTGAACCAAGAAGCTACGCCGCCCGATCCCGCTACGCTGCTGTCGCTCGACGACATCGCCGATTGCCTGGCCGATGCCTTTGAAGACGGCGAGGGCGCCACCATTGCTGCCGCGATGGCAGCGGTGGCCGCTGCGCCCGGCTTGGGAGAACTTGCCGCCGCGGTCGGCATGCCGCGCGACGCGCTGCATGCCGCATTGACGGCCGAAGAATTCAATCTCGACCTGACCCTCGAGATCATGAAGGTGGTCGACCTGCACATGTCGGGCGGGCGCGCTTAAGCTCAAGCTACCCCACCCGGTCATGCCGGCGCGTTGCATGACGCGCCTGGCTGTTTCCAGATGTCTTGATCAGTCCGACGACGCGTCGCCCTGCATTGCGCCGGCACCTTGCTCGAGGAAGGAGCGCAGCATCCACGCGTTCTTCTCGTGCACGTCCATGCGGGTGGTCAAGAGGTCGGCGGTCGGGAAGTCGTCGATTTCGTCGGCGACCTTGACACCCGCGCGCAGCGTGCGGGTCAGGATTTCATTGCCGTCGACCAGCTGGCGAATCATGTCCTTGGCCGACAGCACATCGGGCTCTTCGGTGATGCTCGACAGCTCGGCATAGCGCTTCGAGGTTGCTGGCGCAAAATGGCCCAGCGAGCGAATGCGCTCGGCGATGTCGTCCAGCGCATTCCACTGTTCGGTGTACTGTTCCTCGAACATCACGTGCAGCGACGAGAACATCGGGCCGGTCACGTTCCAGTGAAAATTGTGGGTCTTCAGGTACAGCATGTAGGCGTCCGCGAGGACGGTGGAAAGCGATTCGACGACCTTGGCGCGGTTTTCGGTATTGATGCCTGTATCCATATGCATAGCAAATTCTCCTGGTGGTCAAAGGCGACAGCGTCGTGACGATTTCACAACGCTGTCAAAGATACATCAGCTTAGCACTGCCCGCGAAAACGTGCTTTACGGCGCTCCGGTTCGAACACCCGGCGTGAGTATCAGCGCATTTTCACGCCCCGGTTGTCATTACAATCATGCTTTCGTCTACGCAAAGGATCAGCATGAAACGAACGCTCTCGATGGCCATCGCCCTGGCCGCCAGCCTGCCCGCAGTTGCCCAGGACGCCGCGCCGGCGCCAACCGTGCCAGTCGAGACGGTAGCGGTGAGCACGATCCGCGATCCGGCCTTGCGGCCGTACCGGCGCATGGTGCGCGGCCTCGACATGTGGGAAGAAAAACGCGCACTGGCACCGAACGCGAGCCTGCGCTTCGAGCTCTGGACCCAGGACGGCAAGCCGGCCCAGCCCGACGGCCTGCAGCTGCGCATTGCCGGCGACAAGGTCGACATGACGCTGCCACTCGATGCCGACGCCAGTTTCGTGCTGCCGCGCAGCCAGGAAGCCCATGACGACGATGCCGACCTGATCCTGAACCGCAAGAAAGACCAGTTCCGCTGGCGGCCGCGGGTGCGCACCCCAGGCGTGCCGGACAATGCGCGCCGGCTGGGCGACCTGCGGCTCGAATGCGAAGTCTCGTCCGCCGTGCGCAAGGAAGAAATTCCCTTCCTGTACCGCGCCGGCGCCGTCGCCGCCGGCGGCCTGTGCCACCTGCCCATGGTGAGCTATGTCTACCGCGCACCGAAGCGCCTGCTATCGGCCACGATCGTCTCGGGCGAGCGCAAGGCGCCGCTGCACTTGCACGACAACGGCGCCGGCTACATGGCGCCGCTGCGCGACAAGAGCTGGGACAACGAGGCGCTGGTGATGTACGAGTTTGCCGCGGGGGCGCCGGGCGGGTGATGAGATAGGCGTGCGCGCATGATTCACGCCCCGTAGCGAATCGGTAGAAATACCGCCGATTCGCTACGAAGTGTGTACTTTCGCGACGCGCAGAACCTTAATTGATGCTGCCGCTTGGCGGCAGCATGCCCTGCACCGGGATGTCGCTGGCGAACAGCTGGGCACAGTCGACCTTGTCGAACGCGTAGTGCTTGCCGCAGAAGTCGCAGTTGATGCCCAGCTCGCCCAGGTCGGCGATGGCCGAATCGACTTCGGGCTGGCCCAGCATCTTGAGCATGTTGGCGACCTTCTCACGGGTGCAGGTGCAGTGGAACTGCGGGTGCTGCGGGTCGAAAACGCGGATGGTCTCTTCCCAGAACAGGCGCTTGAGCAGGGTTTCGATGCCGGTGCTGAGCAGTTCATCGCGTTTCAGGGTCTGGCCCAGCATCACGGCGCGGTGCCAGGTTTCCAGGTCTTCGGCTTCGGAGGCCTGCTTTTGCTGGTCGTCCTTGCCGCTGTGGCGCGGCAGCTTCTGCAGCAGCATGCCGCGCGAGACCTTGTCGTCGGCCGCCAGCCACAGACGCGTGTCGAGCTGCTCGGAGCGCAGCATGTAGTTTTCGATGACGGTCGCCATGTCTTCGCCGTCCAGCGGCACGATGCCCTGGTAGGGCTGCTGGCCCGGCATCTTGTCGGCCGGATCGAGCGTGATCACGAAGCGGCCCTTGCCCTGCGCGTTGAACATCGCGGCCAGGCTGGTATCGTCGGCGATCTCGGCGTCGGGCGCCAGTTTGGCGGTGGCGCGGATACGCAGGTCGGCGTCGCATTCGACCACCAAGAGGCGTACCGGGCCGTCGCCGTGGATCTGCATCACGATCGCGCCATTGAACTTGAGGTTGGCCGAGAGCAGGGCGCTGGCCGCCACCATTTCGCCGAGCACGGTGCGCACCGCTTTCGGATAGGCGTGGCGGGCCTGCACCTCGCGCCAGGTGTCGGAAATCTCGACCAGCTCGCCGCGCACGGCGGCGTTATCGAAGATGAATTTTTGCAGCGTGTCGCGAGCTTCGGTAGTCGCTTCGGTCATAGCATCGGTCATAGCGTCAGTCATTCTTTATCCAATTTTCTTGAGCTGCGCCTTGAACAGCTGGCCGCGCGCCACATAGCTTGCGGCGCTGGCCTCCAGGCGCAGCAGGTCTTCGTCCGTCAGGGTGCGCACTACCTTGGCTGGGGAGCCGATGATCAGCGAGTGGTCGGGAAATTCCTTTCCCTCGGTGACCAGGGCGCCGGCGCCCACCAGGCAGCCCTTGCCGATCCGGGCGCCATTGAGGATGACCGCCTGGATCCCGATCAGCGAGCCGTCGCCGACCGTGCAGCCATGCAGCATGGCCTGGTGGCCAACCGTCACGTTCTTGCCCAGCGTAAGCGGGAAGCCCATGTCGGTATGCATCACCGTGCCTTCTTGCACGTTGCTGTTTTCGCCGATGGTAATGCGTTCGTTGTCGCCGCGCAGGGTCGCGCCGTACCACACCGAGGCGTTTGCCTCGAGCGTGACCTTGCCGATCAGGGTTGCCGAATCCGCCACGAAGGCCGATGCGTCGATCTCGGGCGCAACCTCGCCCAGTTGGTAAATCGCCATGGATGTGCTCGCGCAAGATTGTTGTGCCGCTATTGTAAACCCTGCGCCCGCGATCGTCCGGTCGATGCGAGATGAGGGCCGCCTGCCGAAAATCAAGCACAACGGTATAATGCGAACGGTCGTACTTTTTTATGCGTTCTTGCGAGGCTCCATGCAATCTTCCCGTTCTGAATTTCTCACCGTGCGCGGCCTGCGCACCCATGTCCGCCACTGGGGCCGCGAAGGCGCACCGAAGATCTTCATGCAGCACGGCTGGATGGACGTCGCCGCCTCGTTCCAGTTCGTGGTCGATTGCCTGCAGGGCGACTGGCACGTGATCGCCTTCGACTGGCGTGGTTTCGGCCTGAGCGAGCGCTCGCACGCCGACACCTATTGGTTCCCCGACTACCTGGCCGACCTCGAAGCGGTGCTCGATCATTACGCTCCGGGTGAGGCGGTCAACCTGGTGGGCCACAGCATGGGCGGGAATATCGCCAGCCTGTATGCGGGCGTGCGCCCGCAGCGCATCGCCAAGCTGGTCAACCTGGAAGGCTTCGGCCTGCCCGACACCCGAGCGTCGCAGGCGCCGCGCCGGTTCGCCAAGTGGCTCGACGAATTGCGCGACAAGCCCGAGATGCGCGGCTACGCCAGCCTGGACGAGGTCGCCGCGCGGCTGCGCAAGACCAATCCGCGCCTGGGCCAGGAGCGCGCGGACTTTCTGGCCGGGCACTGGGCGGCGCTCGACGCCGATGGTCAGTGGCGCATCCTGGGCGACCCGGCGCACAAGATGACCGGGCCGTTGCTGTACCACGCCGAAGAAGTGCTGGCCTGCTGGACCGAGATCGCCGCACCGGTGCTGTGGGTCGAGGCCGAGCACACCGACATGTGGCGCTGGATGGGGCCGAAAGAGCAGGCCCGCGCCGAAATCGACCGCCGCCGCGCCCACCTGTCGCGAGTGACCGCGCGCATGATGCCGGAGGCGGGGCATATGCTGCACCACGACCAGCCAGAGATGCTGGCGGCGATGATCGAAGCGTTTCTGGCAGGGGACGAGGTGCCGGGCTGATCGCGGGAGTAAAGCGCAGGCGGCCGTTGGCGCGTACAATCATCGCCTTCACCGCCATTGCTACAGCCGTGCCATGAAAGTCGATCTCCACTGCCATTCCAATGTTTCCGACGGCGTGCTCGCACCTGCCGCGGTGGCCGCCTATGCCCGCAGAAGCGGGGTCGACATGTGGGCGCTGACCGATCACGACGAGGTGAGCGGCATCCAGGCCGCGCGCCAGAGTGCCGAAGAACTCGGGATGCGCTTCGTGTCCGGGGTCGAGATCTCGGTCACCTGGGCGGGCGAGACGGTGCACATCGTCGGCTTGCACATCGACGAAAACAACCCCGCACTGGTTGCCGGCCTGGCCGCCACCCGCAGTGGCCGCCAGGCGCGGGCGCGCGACATCGCCGCCCTGCTCGAGCAAGCCGGCATTCCGGGCGCCTACGAGGGCGCGCTCAACTACGTGGCCAACCCGGACCTGGTCTCGCGCACCCATTTCGCGCGCTACCTGGTCGAGCTCGGGGTGTGCGGCTCTACCTCCGAGGTGTTCCGTAAATTTCTCACCGAGGGCAAGCCCGGCTACGTGCCGCACCGCTGGGCCACGCTGGCGCAGGCGGTCGGCTGGATCCGCGGCGCCGGCGGCATTGCCGTGATCGCCCACCCGGGCCGCTATAAATTCAGCGCGACCGCCGAAGGCGCCCTGTTCGACGAGTTCAGCCAGCTCGGCGGCAAGGCCATCGAGGTGGTGACCGGCAGCCACACGCCGGACCAGTATGCTACCTATGCCGAGATGGCGCGGCGCTACGGCTTTCTGGCCTCGCGCGGGACCGACTTCCATGCGCCCGGCGAGGCCCGCGTCGAGTTTGCCGAATTGCCGTCGCTGCCGGCGGGCTTGACGCCCGTGTGGCACGATTGGAAATGACAGGCTGGCCACGGCAGAGCACTTGAATTTCACCGTGTGCAGCCCAATCTTGGCATCCTGATATCATCCAGTTGTCCGGAGGCGCACTCATGAAACGCATTGTCCTGTTCCTTGCTACCAACCTGGCCGTGGTGCTGGTGGTGTCGCTTGTCCTGAACCTGCTCGGGGTGGGGCGCGCCGTCACCGGGCAGGGGATCGATATCCCGTCGCTGGCCCTGTTCTCGCTGGTGGTCGGCTTTACCGGCTCGTTCATCTCGCTCTTGCTGAGCAAACCGATGGCCAAATGGTCGACCGGTGCACGCGTGATCGAGCAGCCAGGCAACAGCACCGAGCAGTGGCTGCTCGCCACCGTCGCCAAGCTGTCCGCGCGGGCCGGCATCGAGACGCCCGAAGTGGCCGTGTACGACGGCGAGCCGAACGCGTTTGCCACGGGCGCCTTCAAGAATTCGGCGCTGGTGGCGGTTTCCACCGGCCTATTGGCCAGCATGAACCAGGACGAGGTCGAAGCCGTGCTCGGCCACGAAGTGGCGCATATCGCGAACGGCGACATGATCACGCTGACCCTGATCCAGGGCGTGGTTAATACCTTTGTGGTGTTCCTGGCGCGCGTGGTCGGCTTTTTTGTCGACAAGGTCTTGCTGCGCAACGAAGGCCGCGGCCCCGGCATCGGCTACATGGCGACCGTGTTCGTGTGCGAGATCCTGTTCGGCATCGTGGCCTCGATCATCGTCGCCTGGTTTTCGCGCAAGCGCGAATTTCGCGCCGACGCCGGCGCCGCGACCCTGATGGGCACTTCGGTGCCGATGCAGCGCGCGCTGGCCCGCCTCGGCGGCCTGGCACCCGGCGCACTGCCTGCGTCGATGTCCGCTTCCGGAATTTCCGGCAGCGGCGGCGGCTGGGGCGCGCTGTTCTCGACCCATCCGCCCATGGAGCAGCGCATCGCCGCGCTCCAGGCCCTGCGCCAGGCGTCCATTTAACAAGAAGGCTCCGATGGCCCAATTTTTCCAGATCCACCCCGACAATCCGCAGCTGCGCCTGATCAAGCAGGCCGCACAGATCATTGGCAGCGGCGGCATCGTCGCCGTGCCGACCGACTCGGCCTATGCGCTGGTCTGCCGCCTCGACGACAAGAGCGCGGTCGACAAGCTGCGCCGCATTCGCGGGGTCGACGACAAGCACCACCTCACGCTGCTGGTGCACGACCTGTCGGCGGTGGCGCATTTCGCGCGCGTCGACAACGCCCAGTACCGGCTGCTCAAGGCCACCATGCCGGGGCCGTACACGGTGATCCTGGAGGCCACGCGCGAAGTGCCGCGCCGCCTGTCGCATCCGTCGCGCAAGACTATTGGCCTGCGCGTGCCGCAAAACCCCATCATGCTGGCCCTGCTCGAAGAACTGGGCGAGCCGCTGATCGGCACCACCTTGCAACTGCCGGGCGACGAGCACATGCTGTCCGATCCCGACGAGGTGCGCGAGCGCCTCGACAAGCTGGTCGAACTGGTAATCGACGGCGGCGCCGGCACGCTCGAAGCGACCACCGTCATCGACCTGACCGGCGACGCACCGGTGCTGGTGCGCCAAGGCCGGGGCGACCCGGCCGCCTTTGGCTTATAAGCCCCTTAACACCGGGCGGGCGGGCTGCTGCCTCTGGTAGAATCCCACCATGGATGACCTGATTCGTAATATCGCTGTCTACGCGCTGCCCGTTCTTTTTGCGATCACCCTGCACGAAGCCGCCCACGCCTATGTTGCCCGTTATTTTGGCGATAACACCGCTTACGCCGCGGGACGCATGACCCTCAATCCGCTGGTGCACGTCGACATCGTCGGCACCATCGTGATTCCGATTGCGCTCTACCTGACCACCGGTTTCGTGTTCGGTTATGCCAAGCCGGTGCCGGTCGACTTTGCGCGCCTGCGCAATCCGAAACGCGACATGGCCTGGGTGGCGCTGGCCGGCCCCGGCGCAAATTTCATCATGGCCCTGATGTGGCTGATCTTCGCGGTGGTGCTGGTGGCCTTCGGGGTCGGCGAGGAATTCCCGCACAAGGTAGCGCAGGCCGGCCTGATCGTGAACCTGCTGCTGTTCGCCTTCAACCTGCTGCCGATTCCGCCACTGGACGGTGGCCGCGTGTTGACCAGCATGCTGCCGACCCGCCTGGCCTACCAGTTCGCGCGCATCGAGCCCTATGGTTTCTTCATCGTGCTGGCGCTGCTGTTCTTTAACCTGTTGTCGTTCTGGGTTGGCCCGGTGATGATGTTCGGCCGCATGCTGCTGCAGCTGATCGCTTCGCCGCTGACCCTGCTGCTGTCGTGAATCAGGCGCCGACGCTGCCGGTCTCGCCCTGGGTCGCGCGTTTCGCGCCCCTGGTAACAGGCGGCGAAGTGCTCGACCTGGCCTGCGGGTCGGGGCGCCACGCGCGATTGTTCGCCGACCGCGCCCTGTCGGTAGTGGCGCTCGACCGCAACGCCGACCAGTTGGCCGAGCTGGCGCAGCTGGCAGGTCCGAGGGTCGCGACGCTGCAGCACGACCTCGAGCGCGAAGGCGCCGTCTGGCCCTTCGCAGCCGGCCGCTTTGCCGCCATTGTCGTGACCAATTACCTGCACCGTCCGCTGTTCGCGCAGCTGGTGCGCAGCCTGCGGCCGGACGGCATCCTGATCTACGAAACCTTCGCCCAAGGCAACGAGGTCTACGGCAAGCCCTCGAATCCGGACTTCTTGCTGGCACCCGCCGAACTGCTGGCGCTGGCAGCAAGCGGCGGCCTGCAGGTACTGGCCTACGAAGATGGCCATGTCGAGCATCCGCAGCCGGCCCAGGTACAGCGCCTGTGCGCGGCCGGCCCCGGCTTCGCCAGACACCAGGCCAGGCTCGACCATAATCTGGCGGCGAAATGAACCAATTTGGCGGGCGATCCGCTACAATCAGATTTTTATTTACTTAGTGGCACGGTCAACGCATATGATTAAGGGCAGCATCGTAGCAATCGTCACCCCGATGTTCGAGGACGGCAGTCTCGACCGCGACTCCCTGCGCCAGTTGCTCGACTGGCATATCGAGCAGGGCACCGATGGCATTGTCATCGTCGGCACCACCGGCGAGTCGGCCACCGTTTCCCCCGAAGAGCATGGCGAGCTGATCAAACTGGCGGTCGAGCATGTCGCCGGCCGCATTCCGGTCATTGCCGGCGCCGGCGGCAATTCGACGGTCGAGGCCATCGCCCTGACGCGCCACGCGAAAGCGGTCGGCGCCGATGCGACCCTGCAGGTGGTTCCTTATTACAACCGTCCAACCCAGGAAGGCATGTACCGCCACTTCAAGGCCATCGCCGAAGCGGTAGACCTGCCGGTCATCCTGTACAACGTGCCGGGCCGCACCGTGGCCGACATGAGCAACGAGACCGTCGCGCGCCTGGCGCCGATCGACAACATCATCGGCATCAAGGACGCCACCGGCAACGTCGGGCGCGGCATCGAGCTGCTGCGCATGGTGGACAAGTCGTTTGCCGTGTATTCGGGCGACGATCCGACCGCGATGGCGCTGATGTTCTGCGGCGCGGCCGGCAATATCTCGGTCACCGCCAACGTGGCCCCGCGCGCGATGCACGAACTGTGCGCCGCGGCCATGGCCGGCGACATTGCGCGCGCCGTCGAGATCAACAACCGCGTCCTCGAGCTGCATGCCAAGCTGTTCGTCGAGCCCAATCCGGTCCCGGTCAAGTGGGCACTGGCCGAGATGGGCAAGATGCCATCCGGCCTGCGCCTGCCGCTGGTGCCGCTGTCGGAGCCGCTTCACGCTACCGTACGCACCGCGCTGGCCCAGGCGGGCCTTCTCCCCACCTGATCCCGCAAGGGTTCCGGTTTCCAGCAACTGACATCGAACGACATGACTATTCGCACCAAGAAGAACTCCAATCCGGCACACCTGGTTTGCGCGCCTGCCGCGGTACGCGTGCTGACGCTTTCCGCGTTGGCCCTGAGCCTGGCTGCCTGCACCACCATCTTCGAGTCGGACAAGGTCGACTACCGCGGCGCCAAGAAAGCCGCCGCGCTGGAAGTGCCGCCGGACCTGACCGCACTGCAGCGCGACAACCGCTACGCTGTCCCTGACGGCAAGGGCGTCGCCACCGCGTCGGGCTTCCAGCAGCAGCAGCAGCGCGGCGCCGCCGCGATGGGCATGGCGCCCGTGGCCGGTTCGATGAGCACCATCGGCCCGGTCTCGACCGACGCCGTCAGCATCCAGCGCAACGGCGACCAGCGCTGGCTGGTGGTCAAGCAGACTCCTGAACAGCTGTGGCCGCAACTGCGCCAGTTCTGGGAAAACCAGGGTTTCGCCATCGAAACCGAGTCGACCACCACCGGCATCATGGAAACCAGCTGGGTCGAGAACCGCTCGAAGATCCCGCAGGATTTCATTCGCAACGCGCTGGGCAAGGTCTTTGACCGCGCCTATTCGACCGGCGAGCGCGACAAGTTCCGCACCCGCCTCGAGCGCCTGCCGGACGGCTCGACCGAGATCTATGTCAGCCACCGCGGCGCCGAAGAAGTGCTCAACGGCGCGCAGCGCGAGACCACCGTCTGGACCACCCGTGCCAACGACCCGGGCCTGGAAGCGCAATTCCTGGGCCGCATGGTGGCGCAATTAACCGGCGTCAAGGAAACCAAGGCTGCCGAAACCATGGTTGCCAATGCCCCAGTCGCCACCTTGCACGCCAAGCTGGTGGGTAACGCCGTCGAGCTCGACGAGGGCTTCGACCGTGCCTGGCGCCGCGTCGGCCTGGCGCTGGACCGCGTCGGCTTCACGGTCGAAGACCGCGACCGCGTGCAGGGCGTCTACTTTGTGCGCTATGTCGATCCGGACGCAGCCAATAAAGAAGGCTTCTTCAAGAAACTGTTCACCTTCGGCAGCTCAGAAGACAAGGCCAAGGAAGCCCAGCGCTACCGCGTGCTGGTCAAGGGCGAGCAGGGCGCCTCGACCACCCAGGTGACCGTGCAGACCAACGACGGCAAGGCCGATACCGGCCCGACCGGCGCCAAGATCCTGAACCTGCTGGCAGACGAGCTGAAGTAATTCGCTTGCGCTGACGGCGCATCGACAAACCGGCCTGCGGGCCGGTTTTTTTATCTGCACGCGATAAACCACGAGGCGTAAAAAAACCGGCCCGAAGGCCGGTTCTTTAACATCAGATAAATCTGATTACTTGGTAGCGGTTTCAGCAGCTTGCGAAGCAGCGTCCGAAGCGACGGCAGCAGCGTCAGCAGCGTTCGAAGCAGCAGCCGAAGCGGCAGCAGCAGCGTCAGCAGCAACAGCAGCGTCGGTAGCGACTGGCGCGACGACGGTGGTGTCGGTGGTAGCAGCAGGCGCTTCAACGACTGCTGGAGCGACTGGAGCAGCTTCTTCTTTCTTGCTGCAAGCAGCCAGAGCGACAGCCATCAGGGAAACGATCAGCAGGGATTTTTTCATGATTTTCCTTAATATTTCAAAAGTAAGTACTGCTTGTTTGAATAATAATTACCGGTAATTATTTCTCAGCGGAATTCTCGTGCTTTCATTGAAAGCAAGACTGCCTATTTGGCAACGGAACCTTCCTGACCGGATATTATAGCGAAATTTACTGAATCGCAATAGATAACACATGCTCTTGTGAAAGTATTTGCGCTTCAATTACGCGATCTTGTTACAAGTTACAAGCGGCAAGCCGAGTGACGACCGATAACATGCCTATAACGGCTACAGTCCGGTTTTGGTTGACTGCAATGTGAGAAAAGAATCATCCCAGATGGCATCGAAGCGCTGGCGCGGCACCTCGACCGCGCCGGGCGAATCGAAGGCGGCCTCACCGCGCAGGTGGTCGCTATGAAAGCGCCGCACCACGTGCCGATTGTCTGCAATGCAGAACGAATCGGTCAGATGATGCAGCGCTTGCGGCGTTGCCCGGCATTCGGCGCGGTGACTGAAATCGCGCAGCAGCCGCAGAAAGCGCGGATAGTGGCGTTCGACATGCGCGGGCGAATGCAGCGCCAGGCGCAGAACCCCGCCACGCGCGAAAAACGTCCGCAAGGCCGCGTCGACCTCGCTCGTGCCCAGCGCAAAGACGGCGAAGTCCGGATCGAACAGGTCGAGCCGGGTGTGCGCCGCGGCCAGGCAAGCCTGCCACTGCAGCGCCAACTCGGCGCGGGTGTCGAAACGCAGCGAGCGTGCTTCTTGCATGGCTTCTCCGGTAGGGCGTAATTGCGCGCGATGCGCTCGATTATGCCAGTTCGATCCAGCCGTCCTGGTACCAGGTGTACAGCGCTTCGAGCACGTCGTCGGTAGCCTGGCCCAGCAGGGCGCCTTCGAGCCGGCGCTCGTTGGCCAGCGCATCGAGTACCGCCTTGTCGGCGCGGCCGACGGCGAACGATTCGCCATTGATAAAGACGTTCTTGCCGCGGTAGAGCATCAAGGTCTTGCTCGACAGTTTCAAGCCCTTCTTGCCGGCCTGTTCCATGAAGCGGCCGACCACCAGCGGCTTGGCCGGCGCGGTGAAGAACACATTGTGCTTCGGCTCGGACAGGTATTCGCCCAGGAAGATCGCCACGTCTTCTTCGTCCCAGCGCACTTTGTTGAGCTCTTCGGTAATAGTCGAGAGCATCTCGCGCGGGATCTCTGCCGGGTTTTTGGCCGGCTGCAGGTCCGGGTCGGCATAGCGGCCCGGCAGGTCGATCGAGTCGGCCATGAATTGCAGGAAGGCTTCGCCGATTTCCTGGTAGCCCGGCGCGCGGAAACCGATCGAATAGGTCATGCACTCGCCCTCGGCGACGCCGTCGTGCGCATAGTGCGGAGGCAGGTAGAGCATGTCGCCCGGCTCAAGCACGAATTCTTCTTCAGATGCAAAATTGGCCAGGATCTTGAGCGGCAGGCCTTCGACCAGTTCCAGGTCTTGCTGCGCGCTGATGCGCCAGCGGCGCTTGCCGTGCGCCTGCAGCAAGAACACGTCATACGAATCGAAATGCGGGCCCACGCCAGCGCCATCGGTCGCAAAGCTGATCATCAGGTCGTCGAGGCGGGCGTCCGCGATGAAACGGAACTGGCGCAGCAGGGCGTCGGCACCTGGGTCGTACAGGTTGGCGCCCTGGACCAGCATGGTCCATTCGCGCTCGCTGCGCGCCGGCAGTTCGGCCAGGGGGCCATGCTGCATGTCCCACTGGCCGTCGCGCCGGGTAACCAGGCGCGACTCGACATGATTTTCGCGTGCCAGCCCGGCCAGTTTGTCGAAACTGAGCAGCGGTTTAAAGCCGGGAATCGCCTGGCGGATCAGCAGCGGCTTCTTTTGCCAGTAATCGCGCAGGAACTGGGCGGGAGTGATATTCCCAAGGAGCGGTAATTTTTTCATGCGCCATTATACCCAGCCGGACCGGGGCCACGCCCGGGCAAGGGGTATAATCTGGACCTCACAACGAAAGGAATCGCGATGAAGATTGCCAAGAATACTGTCGTGACGGTCAACTACAAACTGTCGGACGCCCAGAACAACCTGATCGAAGAAGGTTCCCAGCCTATGGTCTATCTGCACGGTGGCTACGAGAACACGCTGCCGAAGATCGAAGAAGAACTCGACGGCAAGGAAACGGGCTATTCGTCGACGCTCCAGGTCGAGCCAGAAGATGCGTTTGGCGACTACGATCCTGCGATGGTGAAGGTCGAAGACCGCAAGCTCCTGCCCGAGCCGCTTGAAGTAGGCATGCAGTTCGAAGGCGTGGCCGATGGCGAAGACGATGAGCCGACCATCTTCACCGTGACCGACATTGCCGACGATAAGGTGGTACTGGACGGCAACCACCCGCTGGCCGGCATGGCCCTGCGCTTCGAACTCGACGTGGTCGACGTGCGCGCAGCCTCCGACGAAGAAATCGCCCACGGCCACGTGCACGGCGCCCATGGCCACCACCATGAAGAACTCGACGACAGCGAAGCTGGCGACCATTTCCGTAGTCAGCCGCTGCAGTAATTAGTTTACGGCGGCGCCGACCATCGGGTTCCGGCCAAGGCGGGAACCCGTTCTACTGCGTCGAGCGCCGGCGCCGCCCTCAGCGCAGCGCCTCACCTAGTCCGAACACGTTCTTCCCCGAATCCTTCACCAGCACCTCCACCGCGTGCGCCCCGACCGACAGGTGGCCGATATTGCCATGCCATTCGATTGCCGGCTCCGCATCCTTGGGTAGCGCGGCGCTGTCGACGACCAGTACCTGCCCCTTGAACTTGGCCGATTGCATCTGTACCTGCCGCCGCGTATTGGCAAAACCGTCGTGTCCCGACGGCGCGCGCCGCAGCAGGGCGCGCAGGCCATTGGCTGGTTGCAGCAGCGGCAGCATGTTCCCTTCCGAGAACAGCACCACCGCATTGACCTTGTCCTGCTTGGCGATTGCGAACAGGCGGTTGAGCCAGAAGCGGTTGGCCACCGCGCGGTCTTCGTATTCGCTGTTGCGGCCTGCCGCCGGGAGGTAGTGGTTGTTGGCCGCGGGCAGGTTGATGGTGGCGTACAGCACGTTTCCGACGCGCCAGTGCGCGTTCTCGGCATAGCTGCGAAAGCGTGGGCTGCTCGATAGGCGCGTCAGCGGCAGCTTTTCCCTGCCAAGCGTTTCCGGCTCGCCGTAGAACAGTTCGCGCAAGCGGTTCAGGCGCTCGATGGCATTGGTGCGGCCGGCCGAATTGCGGCAACCGGTCCAGTCGCTTCCGGCAATCGACACGATCACCGGAAGCCGTGCCTTGTCGAGCAGCTTGCGCCGCTTCTCGTACACGCGGTCGCCGCAGGCTTGCGCCGCGCCCTTGACGCCGGTGACGACCATGAAGGCCAGCTTCTTGTCCCTGGCCTCGGCCAGCACCGCCCTGGGCTCGATTTCGCCGTTCTCGGCCGCGCTGTACCCGGCCACGCCGAAATGGTGCCCGTGCCCGTCCCGGTTGTTTTCTTTGGCCTCTTGCTCGCTTTTCTTGTCGCGCGCGCTGGCGCCGGGCGCCGCGGCCAGCGCGCCTGCGAGCAGCAGCGCCACCAGGAAGGGCCGGCGCATGCCCATCAGGCGGCGAGCCGTTTGAGCTCGTAGAGCCGCTCGAGCGCTTCGCGCGGGGTGAGCGCGTCCGGGTCGATCGCGGCCAGCGCCGCCTGCAGCGCCTGGTGCAGTTCGTCGTCCGGCGCGGCTTGAAGGCTGGCATCCGGCGCCGCATCGGCGTCGTCGTGCGCCGCGTCGCTGTCCATGGTGTTCGTGGCGAACAGGTCGCGCTGCGGCGTCGCGTCGAGCGCCTGCGATTCCAGGCGCGCCAGGTGCTTGCGCGCGGCGCGGATCACCGCTGGCGGCACGCCGGCCAGCTGCGCCACCTGCAGGCCGTAGCTCTGCGATGCCGGCCCGTCCTGCACCGCATGCAGGAACACGATGTTGTCCTTGTGCTCGACCGCCGACAGGTGCACGTTCACCGCGCTTGGGTGCGCCTCGGGCAGCTGGGTCAATTCGAAATAGTGGGTCGCGAACAGCGTGAAGCTGCGGCTGCTGTCGATCAGGTGGCGCGCGATCGCCCAGGCCAGCGCCAGGCCGTCGAAGGTCGAAGTGCCGCGCCCGACTTCGTCCATCAGCACCAGCGAATTTTCGGTGGCGCCATTGAGAATCGCAGCCGATTCGGTCATCTCGACCATGAAGGTCGAACGGCCGTTGGCCAGGTCGTCGCTGGCGCCGATGCGGGTGAAGATGCGGTCGATCGGCCCGATCGTGGCCCGCGTGGCCGGCACGTAGCTGCCGACATAGGCCAGCAGCGTGATCAAGGCCACCTGGCGCATGAAGGTCGATTTACCGCCCATGTTCGGACCGGTGATCAGGAGCAGGCGACGGTCGTTCGACAAACGGCAGTCGTTGGCGATAAAGCGCTCGATCTGGTTTTCCACCACCGGATGGCGGCCTTCGACGATCGTCAAGCAAGGCTCGTCGACGAGCTGGGGTGCGCACCAGTTGTTGCGCACCGCGTGGCTGGTCAGCGCCACCAGGGTATCGAGCTGCGCCAGGCCGCTCGCGATCGACTGCAGGCAGCCGATGAAGGGCGCCAGGTCCCCCAGGAGCTGCTCGTAGAGCATCTTCTCGCGCGCCAGCGCGCGGTCTTGCGCCGACAGGGCCTTGTCTTCGAAGGCCTTGAGCTCGGGCGTAATGTAGCGCTCGGCGTTCTTGAGCGTCTGGCGGCGGCGGTAGTCGTCTGGCACCTTGTCGGTCTGGCCGTTGGTAACTTCGATATAGAAGCCGTGCACCCGGTTGTATTCGACGCGCAGGTTGCTGATGCCGGTGCGGGCGCGCTCGCGCGTTTCCAGGTCGACCAAGAACTGGCCGGCGTTCTCGGACAGCGCACGCAGTTCGTCGAGTTCGGCGTCGAAGCCGCGCGCGAACACGCCGCCGTCGCGCACCATCGTGCTCGGCTCTTCCATCACCGCGCGCACCAAGAGGTCGACGCAGGCTTCCGGGGTGGCGAGCAGCGCGTGGATCTCGCCCAGCAGGGTGGTAGCGCCGGGGATGAAGCAGCGCGCCACCTGTTCGCGCAGCGCCGGCAGGGTGGCGAGGCCATCGCGCAGGCAGGACAAGTCGCGCGGACGCGCCGACAAGAGGGCGATGCGCGTAGTGATGCGCTCGATGTCGGGCACCTTGGACAGCGTGCCCGAGAGCGTCGCAGTGGCATCGGCTTGGGCCAGCGCTTCGATCGCCTGGTGGCGTGCGCGTGCCACGTCCTGGCTGCGCTTGGCATGGTGCAGCCAGTGGCGCAGCAGGCGCGAGCCCATCGCGGTGCGGCAGCCGTCCAGCAAGGAAAACAGCGTCGGCGCTTCCTGGCCGCGGATGGTCTCGGTCAGTTCCAGGTTGCGGCGTGTGGCAGCGTCCAGGCCGATGGTGTCGTTTTCGAGTTCGCAGGCCAGGCTGTTGACGTGCTGTAGGCCGCGCCCCTGGGTCGACTGCGCATAGCGCAGCAGTGCGCCGGCTGCACCAAACGCCGCGCCCAGGCCGTCGGCGCCAAAGCCGGTGAGGGTGGCCACGTTCAGCTGGTCGAGCAGCGACTGGTGGCCCTTGAGCACGTCGAAATGCCATTCCGGCAGGCGCTGGGTATGCGCCACCGGCTCCGATTCGAACATGTCGGCGCCGCCGTTGCCACAATCTGCACGCAGGATCTCGGCCGGCGCGATGCGTTCGAGTTCGTGCAGCAGGCGCGCCTGGACCACGCGCGCCTCGCCCGAGAATTCCATCAGGCGCAGGTTGCCGCTGGCCAGCGACAGCCAGGCCAGGCCAACCGTGACGGTCTTGCGCTGGCTGTGCATGCACAGCGCCAGCAGGGGACGGTCGGATTTTTCCGGCAGCAGGTCGCTGTCGGTCAGGGTGCCCGGGGTGACCACCCGCACCACCTTGCGCTCGACCGGGCCCTTGGCCAGCGCCGGGTCGCCGATCTGCTCGCAGATCGCACACGATTCGCCCAGCTTGACCAGCTTGGCCAGATAGCCGTCGAGCGAGTGGAAGGGCACGCCCGCCATCTTGATCGGCGCGCCGTTCATGGAGCCGCGCGCAGTGAGCGTGATGCCGAGCACGCGCGAAGCCTTTTCGGCGTCGTCGAGGAACAGCTCGTAGAAATCGCCCATGCGGTAGAACACCAGCATGGTCGGATAATCGGCTTTGATGCGCATGTATTGCTGCATCATGGGGGTGAGCTTTTCCGCGCTGCTGTTCTTGATGGCGGCGGCGTTGATTTCAGCTGGTGCGGTGGTCATTTCTTTGATGGTCGAGCGGGAAGGCGCGCAAAGCCGGGGGGTGTCATTCTACCGCGATCGGGTGGCAAGCTGTGAAAGGTCGAGCTCTAGCGGTGTTCGCGCCGGCAGGCTCTACAATATCCAACCCGCTGTCATCCCCAGGGCGGCAAGCGAACAAACCAGTGAAGGAATATGCCATTGAATACTACAAAACATCCCGCCAGGGCCAAGCAAAAAGTCGATCCGGAGTATCTGAAGGCATTTGAACAGATCAGGCTGAAAAACAACTACCCGACCGGCAAGCAGAGCATCCTGCGCTCTGGCATGCTCGTGTTGCTGGCCCTGTTGGTCAGCCTGGCCTATTTCCAGTTTGCCGATTTCGGCGCGCTGCCAGGCAATGTGACGCTCGACGAAGTTGCCAGCCTGCGGCTTCGGCTGGGATTGTTTGGAGGCGCGGTGCTGGCGATGCCCTTGACTTCAGCGTATGCGGCCTGGTTGTGGGTGCGCCACCGCAGGCTCCTGCGCGAGACCGAGGCGGAGATGAGGAAGCGCGCTGCCGCAGAGCCCTGCAACAAACAATAGGCCAGCTCCCGCGTCGGAGGTGCATGGCGTGTTTCACTCCGCGCCGGTATCGATCAACGGAGATGATTGCATCGAGTGCTGTCGTCACGAAAACATAGCAAATTGCACGCAAGAAGATGGTTGCGAAGTGGGCACGATGACCGATGCAAACGCTAGGTCATCGGCCAGAACCATACCTCGCGTGACAGCCAATAGCAGCCGGTCGCGGTCCCATCGATCTCATTTCCACACCGCAGATACCGGCCCCAGCGATCCCTCGACACAATAGCAATGTGCCCCTGCGGGTCGCTGCCACCGTAGATGCTGAAGAACGAAATAATCCCGCGTCGGTCGCCGATACCTCGTTCGGCGTCTTCTCCGCCTTTGAACTTTTCTGGTGTTCCGATTTGACGTATCAGCCAGGCGCTCAGCTTTTTTTGCCTGGTTTCGATGCAGCGACCCTTGTACTTACCGGCCTTGATGGGCCAGTTCCCCGGGTTTGGATATCCCGCGCCGAGAAGAGAAAGACTCATGCGAATCGCACAGGTATTGTAGAAGTTCGGGTTGTTGATATTTTCTGGGTATCCGATCCACTGATACAGTTCCTCCCGCGCGACATTGTCGGTATCTGGGAAGTGCATCCTTAGATTGGCAAACGGACCTTTCATTGTGTCCTCCGCTGGCTGGAAGGGCATGGCCACTTTGTCCGCCAAGCCTGGATGATCAGGTCCGCGGCGTTGAGCTTGAGCTGGGCGTCGGACATCCGCTGCAGCGCGTGACGTGCGTCAGCCTCCAGCTCATGGGGGAGGGGCTTGTGTTTCGTGCTCCAACACCATTCCTTGCCTTCGGTTGCATCGTGCACTGCCTGAATATATCCCCGGGCGAACTCGCCGTTCAACATATCCAGGTATTCGGCTGCGATCGCGCGCGTGCGAAATGGGCCGTCGGACGACCAGCTAATGGTGGCTGGGTCGACGTTCCCGAAAAGCTTGACCAGGCGCGTGCCGCTCATCCAGGGCGCGACGGTCGACGACTGCGCGAGGGCTGGTGTTGCGAGCACCAAGCCGAGTAGGATCAGCGCGCGCATTATGTCGCCCTGTTGGTCGCCAAGTTCCACCCGCCGGCGGTGTTGCCGCTACTGCCGCCGCCGATCTTTTGCCTTGTATACTTCCAGCGCACTTTTGAAAATTTCAGGCCCAAGCTCTCGCTTGGAAAGCCACCACCGCTGAAGCTGGGCGCGATGTGTGCGATGAGTACATTCTCCAGTTCGACTTCGTAAGATTTGACTGGGGCGCCGTTACCGTCCGCGCGCATCATTTCCAGCTTAGCGATCGGTAGCGTCTTGCCGGTTGCACAGAGCTGCGCGAGGATCGGTGAAGCCAGGTCGACCAACTTGCTGAGGCTGATTTCGCTGAGCTCAGCGCGCTCGGCGGTGTGGCCGCCAGCGGTCGATGCAGTTGCACTTTTAGGCTGGGTAATCGACCAATGCACCGAGGTGCACTCGATCCATTCCAGGTGCGTAGAATCGGCTGACTCACCCTTGATACCGTCCAGCTGGAGATAGAAGTCGACTGCCATGGTGCTCTCCTCGATAAAAGAGGCCATTGTCGAATTGTTGAGTTCAACAAAACTTGGCTGTCGTCAACGATGTTTGGGCATTAGATCAAGTATGTGGACGCGAGCGCGCCATCTGCCATTCCCCGCACCTACAGCGCCGGCATCACGCCAGCGCGCAATTCCCCGTCACCGCCGGCTGGCCCCCGGCCTCCACCACGAATGCGCCCGCTTCCATCTGCGCGCGCAAGCTCACGCTGCTGCCCAGCGCGATCGGCGCGCGGAAGCGGCAGCTGATGGACGTCGCGTGGCGGCCGGAATGCTGTTCCAGCGCGGCGCAGCTGGCAGCCAGCGTGTGCATGCCGTGGATGATCGGGGTGCGCATGCCCATCAGGCGGGCGCTCCAGCCGGTCAGGTGGATCGGGTTCCAGTCGCCGGACAGGCGCGCGTAGCGGCGGCCGGCCGCGGCGTCGAGGGTCCATTGCGCGACGATCTCGCCGGATGATGCCGCAGCGTCGTGCGCCGGCTTTGCGCCGGAGCGCGCGCCGCGCCGGATCAGGTAGGTGCTGGTGCAGTTGAAGACAGGGGCGCCGCCGGCGCTGCCGGTGGTCTCCAGCGTGCAGCGCAGGGCGCCGCTGCTCGAGGGCGGCAGCAGGCGCAGCACGGTCTTCACGATGATGGCCTGGCCGGGTTCGGCGCGGCCATGTTCGCTCAGCGCGTTGTCCATGTGGACCACGCCGACGATCTTGAACGGAAAGCGCGGCTCCAGCATGGTGGCCAGGTGCGCACGCTGCGCGAGCAGATACCACCAGGTGACGGGCACATGCCCTTGCGCGAAACCGAAGGCGGCGCGGTAACGGGCAATGTCGTCGAGCGGCAGCCCATCGAGCCGGTATTCGGTGACCAGGTCCGGCATCGCCTCCTGGCTATCTTGCTGCGCACGCTGCTTTGGAAACTTCAGCAGCGCGCGCAGCAGGAAAGGCAGGTTCATTGCTGGCAAAGCCGGCGTGACCGAAGGTCTCATCTTTCTGCGACGCGGCGTGTGATATGCGCCAGCGCTTCGTCCACCTGGTCGATCAGGATCAGGCACAGGTCGCCCGCATCGAGGCGCGCCATGGCCCGGTCGATGGCGACGAACTCGCCGTTGATTTCCTCGACATGGCTGGTACGGGTGGCGCCATCCAGGCCCCGGCGCAAGAGCGCGACCACTTCGCCGTCGGGGCGGCCACGCTGGCACTGGTCCTGGTAGAGCAGCACGTCGTCAAACGCGCGGCCAAGGATTTCGGTCTGCTGGCTGATGTCCTGGTCGCGGCGGTCGCCAGCGCCGCTGATCACCACCGAGCGGCGTTTCGCCGGCATCGCCTCGACCGCGTTGACCAATGCGGCAATCGCGTCCGGATTGTGGCCGTAGTCGGCGATGATGGTGGCGCCGCGGTAGTCGAACACGTTAAAGCGTCCGGGCGCGTTGTCGCTCTCGCCGACAAACGTGCGCAGGCCGACCCGGATGGCGTCCCAGTCGATGCCCACCGCCCAGGCGGCGCCTACCGAGGCCAGCACATTCTCGACCTGGAAGCCGACCGCCCCGCCGCGGGTGATCGGCACCTCGGCCAGCGGCACGCGGTGCTCGAGCTTGCCCTGCGCCGCCACCAGCTGGCCGTCTTCGACGAACACGACGCGCCGGCCCAGGGCGCGGTGCATCAGCATCAAAGGGTGGCCGGCGTCGAGCGCGAAGAAGGTCACGTCGCCGTGGGTCTTCTCGGCCATTGCCGCTACCACCGGATCGGCGGCGTTGAGCACGGCCATGCCGCCCACCGCCACGTTCTGGACGATCACGCGCTTGAGCACCGCCAGGTCTTCGAGGGTGGTGATGTAGTTCAGTCCCAGGTGGTCGCCGGCGCCGATATTGGTGACCACCGCCACCTGGCAACGGTCGAAAGCCAGGCCTTCGCGCAGCAGGCCGCCGCGTGCGGTCTCGAATACAGCGGCGTCGACATCCGGATGCAGCAGCACGTTGCGCGCGCTGCGCGGGCCCGAGCAGTCGCCGCTGTCGATGCGGCGGCCTTCGATGTAGACACCGTCGGTATTGGTCATGCCGGTGCGCAGGCCCGATGCGGTAAGCAGGTGGGCGATCAGGCGCACCGTGGTGGTCTTGCCGTTGGTGCCGGTCACGGCCACCACTGGAATGCGGCCGTCGTCGCCGTCTTCGAACAGGGTCGAGACGATCGCTTCGCCGATCGGACGGCTCTTGCCGAATGAGGGCGACAGGTGCATGCGCAGGCCTGGCGCGGCATTGACTTCGACGATGCCGCCGTTCTGTTCTTCGATGGGTTTCAAGACACTGTCGCACACCAGGTCGACCCCGCAGATGTCCAGGCCGACCATATGGGCGGCAGCGATGCAGCGCTCGGCTACTTCGGGATGCACGTCGTCGGTGACGTCGGTGGCGGTGCCGCCGGTGGACAGGTTGGCGTTATTGCGCAGCACCACGCGCTGGCCCTGTGCCGGTGTCGAGTCGGCATGCATGCCGCTGGCGGCCAGCGTTGCCAGGGCGATGTCGTCGAAGCGGATCTTGGTCAGCGAAGTGGAGTGGCCTTCGCCGCGGCGCGGGTCGCGATTGACCTCGTCGACCAGTTCGCGCACGGTATGCACGCCGTCGCCGACCACGAAGGGCGGATCGCGCCGGGCGGCGGCCACCAGCTTGTCGCCGATCACCAGCAAGCGGTAGTCGTGGCCGGGCAGGTAGCGCTCGACCAGGATATCGTCGCGGAACTCGGCGGCGGTGTGAAAGCCCGCGGTTAATTGCTCGCGGGTGGTGACGTTGACGGTCACACCCTTGCCCTGGTTGCCGTCCTTCGGCTTGATCACGACCGGCAGGCCAATCTCCTGGGCGGCAAGCCAGGCATCGTCGGGGTCGCTCACGCTGCGGCCCTGCGGCACCGGCACGCCGGCGGCATCTAGCAGCTTCTTGGTCAGCTCCTTGTCCTGGGCAATGGTCTCGGCGATGGCGCCGGTAGCGTCGATCTCGGCGGCCTGGATGCGGCGCTGGCGACTGCCCCAGCCGAACATGACCAGGCTGCCCCGGGTCAGGCGGCGAAACGGAATATTGCGGGCAATGGCGGCCTGTACGATCGCGCCGGTGGATGGACCCAGGCGCACGTCTTCGTCGACCTCGCGCAGGCGCGCCAGCGCGGCGTCGATGTCGAAAGCCGTATCGTTGCGGGCTGCAAGGCACAACTGCTGCGCCATCTCGATGGCCAGGCGGCCGACGGCTTCTTCGCTGTACTCGACCACCACCTGGTAGATGCCGGTTTCCAGCGTCGCGGTCGTGCGGCTGAAGGTGACCGGGCAGCCGGCTTCTTCTTGCAGCACCAGAGTGACCCGCTCGAGCACTTGGGCCATCGACACGGTGTCGTCATGGCCGGTCGGCTGCAGGTGGCCCAATTGCGGAAAGCGCGTGTGCAGGCGCGCTTCAAAGCCGGGCAGGGTGCCGACCGATTCTTCTTCTGGGGTGCAGGCGACGATCGCCTCCACCGAGGTGTGGTGGCTCCAGAGGTTGGGACCACGCAGGGCCCGTACGCGAGATACTTCCATAAACCGTCAATCCTTTTGGGCGCGGCACGCGGCCGCGCCATGCTTGTATTAGTGATGCGTCTTTTTTGGGGTCGGGTCGAACGAGCGCAGGCCGCCGCAGATCAGGTCGGGCGCCACGCCCAGCGCCCATGCCGCCGCGACTGCCGCCAGCACGCTCTCCGGATGCTTGACCGTGGCCGGCGGAATCTTCGACAGCTCGAGCAGCACCGTTTCTTCGTCGAAGCCTTCGGCAAGCACGATGCTGTTATCGCGCACAAATACCACGCGCTCGCCCTCGGCGCGGTGGTTGGCCACGACCGCGTTGTTTTCGTCGAGCGCGTAGAAAATCACGCGGCCGTCGGACAGGCCAGCCAGCGCCGCCACCTCGTCGATTGCGGCGTTGAGCACCGCCGTACCCTGCGGCAGGATGACATCGACCTGGCTGCGAATGACGTTCGCCAGCGCGTCCTGGTCGCGGATATGGAATTCGGCCAGGCCGGACAGGCCTTCCATGTCGGTGACGATGCCTACCGTGCAGCGGTCGTAGGGCAGGCCTTCGAGCAGGATCGAGCGCGCGTTCGACTCGAACACCGCGGTCTGCACGGTGCGGTTGATCAGGATGCGCTGGCCGGCATCGAAGCCGGTCGCGTCGTTCGCGCTGACCCGGCGCGCGTCGAGGTACAGGCCTTCGCCATTGGCCACGCCCACGTGCTTGCCGCTGATGTGCACCAGGGAGCCAACCAGGCGTGCGATCAGGCTGGCGCCGAGCGTGCCGGTGACGCCGACCACCGGAATACGGCCGGTCTCTTGCTCAGCGAACAGGTGGTCGACGATGGCCTGGCCGACATTGCGCGGCTGGCCGCTGGCCGGCTTGATGTGGGCCAGCAATCCCGGGCTGGAATTGACTTCGATGATCGCGCCGCGGGTGTCGGCCAGCGGGCGGCTGATATCGCTCGTTACCAGGTCGATGCCGGCGATGTCCAGGCCGACGATGCGGGCGGCCAGTGCTGCGGCCTGCGCCACCGACGGGTGCATCTGGTCGGTGACGTCGTCGGCGACGTTACCGTTTACCTGGATCAGCACCTTTTGTCCGGCCAGCGGCACCGACTGCGGGCTCAAACCCTGGCGCTTCAGGTCCAGCATGATTTCGTCGTCGTGCGGCGTGACGCGCCCTAGCGGGTGCTCTTCGCTGTCGCCGCGGCGCGGGTCGGTATTGATCTGGCTGTCGCACAGCGCGATGACGTTCGATTCGCCGTCGCCGGTGACCCACAGCGACTCGCCGCGCGCGGCGGCGACCACCGTGCGCCCGACCACCAGGAGGCGGTGTTCGTTGCCCGGAATGAAGCGCTCGACCAGCACGGCGCGGCTGCCGCCGGCCTCGGCGGCGATTGCATAGGCGGCGGCGACGTCGGCCTGGCTCGCCAGGTTGAGCGTCACGCCGCGCCCGTGGTTGCCGTCGACCGGTTTGAGCACGACCGGCAGGCCGATATCCTGGGCTTGTTCCCAGGCCTGTTCGGCGCTGCGAACCAGAGCGCCTTCGGGCACCGGCACGCCGCACGAGGACAGCAGGGTCTTGGTCAGGTCCTTGTCGCTGGCGATGCCTTCGCCAATGGCGCTGGTGCGGTCGGTTTCGGCGGTCCAGATGCGGCGCTGGGCGGCGCCGTGGCCGAGTTGAACCAGGTTGCCATCGGTCAGGCGCAGCGACGGAATGCCGCGCTCAGTGGCGCCATCGACGATGTGCGCGGTCGACGGGCCGAGGCAGTAACGGTCGACCAATCCGGTCAGATGCGCGACCGTGGCTGGCATGTCGAAGGGGGTGTCGTTGATGGCCGCCATGAGCAGGGCGTGGCCGGCGTCGAGCGCGGCGCGGCCGACCACCGGGTCGCGGGTACGGAAGGCCATCTTGTAGACGCCATGCTCGCCGGTCGAGCGGGTCTTGCCAAAGCCGGTCTGCATGCCGGCCCGGTTCTGCAGTTCCAGCACCACGTGCTCGAGGATATGGCCGGCCCAGGTTCCTTCGCGCAGGCGCTCGACGAAGCCGCCGTGGTAGCCAAGGCCGCAATGGTGGGCCGCCAGGCCCGGCAGCCATGCCAGCAGGCGGTCGGTAAAGCCGGGTAGGGTATGCGAGGGATACTCTTCGAGTTCACCGATATCGAGCCAGGCTTCGATGACTGGCCGATAGGTCCAGATGTTCGGGCCGCGCAAGTGGTTCACACGGAGGAACTTGATGTCGTTCTTCTTATTCATGAAAAAATGTCTTTTACTGGCCGCAACTGCTCGCACGCCGCGCGCCTTTACCTGGGTTTGCCTGCCTCTCGCTACAGTACCGAAAGCCGGTATTACGTAGCGCACATCATGTATACTGCCGGCCCGAAGCTTACCGTGCCGCAACTCTTTCTGCCAGTTTGTTCCACTGTGTCATCCAAAGGAAGCGCAGAAACGTTATGTCCGTTTAAGCGGTACGCGGACATGTCGACAGCCTGGAACGTTGCCGGGCCGGTCGTGCTGCACATCCCCCAGAATCCACTGCCCCATGCCGGGCGCACTACATGACAACTCAACAACTTGGTATGCCGTCGTCCGCGGCGGTGTCCGCTACAGCGACGGCTGCCAGCGTGTTGCCAGAACATTGGCAGAATGACGTTGCGAAACAGCTTGCACCAGGGGAAAACGTTTTGAACAGCGTCGAGGTTGACCTCGACGCGAAATTACGTTTCACGAAAGGCCTGGTAGTGGTGACCAACCGCCGCTTGCTGGCGCGCGCGCCGGGCGAAACCAGCTGGCGCGACTGGGCCTGGCGTGCGGGGCTGCAGCTGCGTCACCACGACCATGCCGGAGTCGGCCACCTCGAGCTGGTCGATGCCGAGGGCTTGCTGGCGGCCTGGCGTTTCACGCTGGGACAGAACCTGCATGCGATGCGCGTGGCCGATGCGTTTGCCGACCAGCTGGCCGGCCACCTGTCTGGCGTGCCGGTCTCGGCGCCGGACCAGCATGCCTGCCCGAGCTGCAAGGCGCCGCTCGAGGCCGACGACGCCGAGTGCGCGGTGTGCGCCAAGGTGCTGCACACCCCGCCCTCGACCTGGACCTTGTTCCGCCTGTGGCGCTTCGCCCGGCCCTACAAGGGCCAGCTGCTGATCGGCTTCCTGCTGATGCTCGGCTCGACGGCGGCGCACATGATTCCGCCTTACCTGACCAAGCCGCTAATGGACAACGTCCTGATTCCCTACCAGAATGGCCAGTCGATCGACGTGACCCTGGTCTACCTGTATATGGCGGGATTGTTCGGCGCCTCGGTGCTGGCCTGGGCGCTCGGCTGGGGCAAGACCTATGTGCTGGCGCTGGCGTCCGAGCGCATCAGCGCCGACCTGCGCTCGACCACTTATGAACACCTGCTGCGCCTGTCGCTCGAATTTTTCGGCGGCAAGCGCACGGGCGACCTGATGTCGCGCATCGGCAGCGGTTCCGACCGGATCAGCGTGTTTTTGTCGCTGCACCTGCTGGACTTTTTGTCGGACGTCCTCCTGATCATCATGACCGGGGTGATCCTGTTCAGCATGGACCCCTGGCTGGCGCTGGTCACCCTGGTGCCGCTGCCTTTCATCGCCTGGATGATTCACGTGGTGCGCGACCGGCTGCGCACCGGCTTCGAGAAGATCGACCGGGTCTGGGGCGAAGTCACCAACGTGCTGGCCGATACCATTCCGGGCATCCGCGTGGTCAAGGCCTTTGCCCAGGAAAAGCGCGAGGCGACGCGTTTTCGCGAAGCCAACCGCCATAACCTGGTGGTCAACGACAAGTTGAACAAGGTCTGGTCGCTGTTCTCGCCGACCGTCTCGCTGCTGACCGAACTGGGTCTGCTGGTGATCTGGATCTTCGGCATCTGGCAGGTATCGCAGGGCGATATCACGGTTGGCACACTGACCGCCTTCATCGCCTACAGCGGGCGGTTCTACGTCAAGCTCGATTCGATGAGCCGCATCGTCTCGGTGACCCAGAAATCGGCATCGGCGGCCAAGCGCATCTTCGACATCCTCGACCACGTCTCGAGCGTACCCGACCCGGTCAACCCGGTCACGGTGGCGAAAGTGGCGGGCAACATCGAGCTGCGCGAAGTTGGTTTTCGCTACGGTAACCGGGCCGTCAACCGCGGCATCTCGCTCAAGATCAAGGCTGGCGAGATGGTCGGCCTGGTCGGGCATTCGGGGTCGGGCAAGAGCACGCTGGTGAACCTGATCTGCCGCTTCTACGACGTGGGCGAAGGCGCGATCCTGCTCGATGGCGTCGACATCCGCAGCTTTGCGGTGAGCGACTACCGGCGCCACATCGGCCTGGTGCTGCAGGAGCCTTTCCTGTTCTTCGGCACCATCGCCGAGAATATCGCCTATGGCAAGCCGGGCGCCTCGCGCGAGGAAATCATGGCCTCGGCGCGCGCGGCGCATGCCCACGAATTCATTCTGCGCCTGCCGCAGGGCTACGATTCGATGGTGGGCGAGCGCGGCCAGGGCCTGTCGGGCGGCGAGCGCCAGCGCATCTCGATCGCGCGCGCGCTGCTGATCGACCCGCCGATCCTGATCCTGGACGAAGCGACATCGTCGGTGGACTCGGAAACCGAAAAAGAGATCCAGAAGGCGCTCGACAACCTGGTCAAGGGCCGCACCACGATCGCCATCGCGCACCGCCTGTCGACGCTGCACCGGGCCGACCGCCTGGTGGTGCTCGATCGTGGCGTGGTGGTGGAAGAAGGCAAGCACGACGAACTGATGGCGCGCGAAGGCGCTTATCATCGCCTCTACGAAGCGCAGGCGCGTAACGTCGACCAGGATCCGGACGATGAAGCTTAAGACCAGGAACGCCATATGACCACGATCATTCAACCGAATTTCCAGCTGCGGCGCGACAGCTTCGGCAAGCTGGTGCTCACCACCGCCGAAGGCGAGGAGCACACAGGCGTGATTCCGGTGCGCGCCTTCCCGATCCAGGCGCCCACGCGCGGTATCTCGCTGGTGCGCGATGGCGGCAAAGAAGCGGCCTGGATCGACGACCTGGACACGCTGCCGGAGGCCATCCGCACCCTGGTGCAAGAAGAAATCGACGGCCGCGAATTCATCCCGGAGATCTTGCACATCAAGGAAGTGTCGAGCTTTGCCACGCCCTGCACCTGGTTTGTGAAGACCGACCGCGGCGACACCGAGTTCGTGCTGAAGGTGGACGAAGACATTCGCCGCGTCGGCGACGCCGCGCTGCTGGTGTCGAGCAGTCACGGCATCAACTTCCTGGTGCGCGACATGTTCCATATCGATAGGCACAGCCGCATCATCCTCGACCGCTTCCTGTAGCCGACAAGATGGCGCGATCGGCGCGCACTGTTCGCGCGCTCACATACTGCGGGCGCCGGACCGGGTAGAGTCGCTGCATCGGCTATCCCGGCCAGCAGGAGGATTCCATGGACTCGATCAATCGCAACCAGACCGAAAACAACCGCCTCGACCTGACCGGCAGCGCCGCCGTCGACCGCCTCAAAGAAATGGTGGACGAGGCGAAATCGTGTTTCTTCATCACCCAGGACGGTATTGGCCCAAACCGGGGCGTGCGCCCGATGAGCGTGCGCGAGGTCGACGACGCCGGCCAGCTCTGGTTTCTCAGCGCCAGCGACAGCCACAAGAACGCAGAGCTCGCCGCCAATCCTGCGGTGAAGCTGACCTTCCAGAAAAGCGCCCACGCCGGCTTTCTTGAGCTCGACGGCTATGCCGAGGTGGTCCTTGACCGCGCGCGCATCAAGGCGCTGTGGCATTTCATGCTCAAGACGTGGTTCACCGAAGGCGAAGACGACCCGCGCATCACCGCCATCCGGGTGATGCCGCGCCAGGGCTATTATTGGGACAACAAGCACGGCGATGCCGTGGCCGGCGCCAAGATCGTGGTCGGCGCGGTCCTGGGCAAGACAATGGACGATTCGATCGAAGGCACGCTCAGCTTCTGATATGGCGCCATTGTCCGCGCCGAACCACTTTGTGGTCGTCACGATAGGCTCGGCCGGCGACCTGTTTCCGTTGTTGCGGGTGGCGCTGGCATTGGCGCAGGCCGGACACCGGGTGACCGTGCTGGGCCCGACCCAGCACGCACCCTATGTGGCGCAAGCCGCTCTAACCTTTCACGGCCTGCCGGCAGACGAAGCCGTGCTCGACCATCCCGATCTGTGGCACCCGACGCGCGGCCTGGCCGTGGTCTGGCGCGCGACGCGCCCGGCCATGGCCGAGTTGCCCGGCTTTATTGCCGGCCTGCCGCCAGAGCAGCGCGCGCTGCTGCTGGTGCACCCGCTGGCCTTGCCCGAAGCGGACTTGTGCCGCGCGCTGCGGCCCGGCCTGAAGGTGGCGGCGGCCTATCTCGCGCCCTCGAACCTGCCGACCGTGCACGATCCGCTGATGCTCGGGCCTTACCGGGTGCCGCGCTGGTTGCCACTGCGGGCGCGGCGCTGGCTGTGGCGCCGGCTCGGCGACGCGCTGCTCAATCCGGTGGCGCTGCCCGACGTGAACGCGGCGCGCGCCCGGCATGGGCTGGCACCGGTCACCGACCTGATCGCGCATATCGCCGCGCTGCCCGACCTGTCGCTGACACTGTTTCCGGAATGGTTCGCACCGACCCAGCCGGACTGGCCCCAGCCGCTGGTGCGTGGCGATTTTCCGCTCTACGACCCGGCACCGGAGGCGGCGCTGGCGCCCGCCGTCGCCCGCTTCATTGCGGCGGGCGCGCCGCCAGTGGTGTTCACGCCGGGCACCGGCAACCGCCAGGCGGCGCATTATTTTCGCTGCGCGCTCGAAGCCTCGGCCCGGCTTGGGCTGCGCGCGATCCTGTTGACCCCGCACCGTGCGCAGTTGCCCGAGCACTTGCCTTCGACCGTGCTGTGGCAGGACTACGTGCCGCTGCGCACGCTGCTGCCGCATGTCGCGGTGCTGGTGCACCACGGCGGCATCGGCACGCTGGCCGAAGCCTTGCGGGCGGGGACGCCACAACTGGTGGTGCCACTGGCGCACGACCAGTTCGACAATGCCGCGCGGGTCGAAGCGCTCGGGGTAGGCAGCAGCCTGCACGCGGCGCGCCTGGTGCCGTCACGCCTGGTGGCGGCGCTGCGCCGGGCTGGTAGCCAAGGGATAGCCGCGCGGGCGCGCGAGGTGAGCGCGCGCTTCGGTGGGCCGGACGGCATCGACACGGTGCGCGACCGCCTGCTGGCGCTGGCCAAGCAGGTGTAGCCCACTGTTCGCGAGCGCACCGTCAGCGCTGGCGCGCGGCACCACAATGGCCCATCTACACAGAATGGGGTTCGCATGCCTGACAAAGACCGAGTGCAAGGCCGGGTGGCCGCCATCGCCACCGCCGGCGACGCCCAGGCTGGCTACGTCCGGGTGCGCGGCGCCCGCGAGCACAACCTGAAAAATGTCGACGTCGACATCCCGCGCGGCGCACTGGTGGTGTTTACCGGGGTGTCGGGTTCGGGCAAGTCTTCGCTGGCCTTCGGCACCCTGTATGCGGAAGCGCAGCGGCGCTACCTGGAATCGGTCTCGCCCTATGCGCGCCGCCTGTTTCACCAGATGCCGGTGCCGGAAGTCGACGCAATCGACGGCTTGCCGCCGGCCGTGGCCTTGCAGCAGCAGCGCGGCTCGCCCACCGCGCGCTCGTCGGTCGGCAGCGTCAGCACCCTGTCCAATTCGCTGCGCATGCTGTATTCGCGCGCCGGCGACTATCCGCCGGGGCAGGAGCTGCTGTATGCCGAGTCGTTCTCGCCCAATACCCCGGAAGGCGCCTGCACCGAGTGCTCGGGCCTGGGGCGGGTCTACCAGGTCACCGAACAGTCACTGGTGCCGGACGACTCGCTGACCATCCGCGAGCGCGCGGTAGCGGCCTGGCCGCCGGCCTGGCATGGCCAGAACCTGCGCGACATCCTGGTGACCATGGGCTATGACGTCGATACGCCATGGCGCGAGCTGCCGAAAAAAGACCGCGACTGGATCCTGTTCACCGACGAGACGCCCTCGGTGCCGGTGTATGCGGGACTGACCCCCAGGGAAACCCGCGCCGCGTTGAAGCGCAAGGACACGCCGAGCTACCAGGGCACGTTCACTGGCGCGCGCCGCTACGTACTGCAAACGTTCGCGAACACCGAAAGCGCCTCGATGAAAAAGCGCGTCGCGCGCTATATGGTCAGTACCGAATGCCCGCTATGCCGTGGCAAGCGGCTGCGCCAGGAAGCCTTGTCGGTGACATTCGCCGGCATGGATATCACCGAGCTGTCGCGTGCGCCGCTGGCAAGGCTCAGCGAGCTCATGCAACCCTATGCGGCCGGCGCGGCGCGCAAGGACAAGCGCCGCGCGCAAGAACATCCCGAGCAGATGATCGTGGCCCAGCGCATCGCGCAAGACCTGTGCGCGCGCCTCGCGGTTCTGCTCGACCTGGGACTGGGCTACCTGGCGCTCGAGCGCAGTACGCCCACGCTGTCGCCGGGCGAGTTGCAGCGCCTGCGGCTGGCCACGCAGGTGCGTTCGAACCTGTTCGGCGTCGTGTATGTGCTCGACGAGCCATCTGCGGGCCTGCATCCGGCCGATACCGAGGCGCTGCTCGACGCATTGGCGCAATTGAAGGCGGCCGGCAATTCGCTGTTCGTGGTCGAGCATGCGTTGGACGTGATCCGCCAGGCCGACTGGATCGTCGATGTCGGCCCGGACGCCGGCGAAAAGGGTGGCCAGGTGCTGTACAGCGGCGCGCCGGCAGGCTTGGCGCAGGTCGCCGCATCGCACACGCGCAGCTATCTGTTCGATGAATTGCCGCTGGCGCCGCGCAGAGCGCGCGCGCCCACCGGCTGGCTATGCGTGGAGGGTGTCAGCCGCAACAACCTGGATCGGCTCGACGCGCAATTTCCGCTCGGGGTAATGAGCGCCGTGACCGGCGTGTCAGGGTCCGGCAAGTCTAGCCTGGTAAGCCAGGTACTGGTGGAACTGGTGGCTGCGGCGCTGGGACATGCAGCACCGGGGAGCGAAGCGGGTGAGGCCGATGAAGCCGGACTCGAACAGGAGACGGCGCTGCCGCTGGAAGGCCGCATCGCCTCCGGCATGGAAGGCGTGCGGCGCCTGGTGCGGGTCGACCAGAAGCCGATTGGCCGCACTCCGCGCTCGAACCTGGCCACCTACACCGGCCTGTTCGACGGCGTGCGCAAGCTGTTCGCGGCCACGCCCGAGGCAAAGAAGCGCCGCTACGATGCCGGGCGCTTCTCGTTCAATGTCGCCAAGGGCCGCTGCGAGCACTGCGCCGGCGAAGGGTTCGTGATGGTCGAACTGCTGTTCTTGCCCAGCGTGTACGCGCCTTGCCCCAGCTGCGGGGGCGCGCGCTATAACGCCAAGACGCTCGAGGTGAACTACCGCGGCCGCAATATCGCCCAGGTGCTGGGCATGACGGTGGGCGAAGCGATCGAATTCTTCGACGGCGAGCCGCAGGTCGGGCGGACCCTGGAAGTGCTGCGCGAAGTCGGACTGGCGTATCTGCGCCTGGGCCAGCCGGCCACGGAGCTGTCTGGCGGCGAGGCGCAACGCATCAAGCTGGCGTCGGAGCTGCAGCGCACTGGCCGCGGCAACACGCTGTACGTGCTCGACGAGCCGACCACTGGCCTGCATCCGAGCGACGCCGACCGCTTGGTGGTGCAACTGAACCGGCTGGTCGATGCCGGCAACACCGTGATCGTGGTAGAGCACACCATGCGGGTGGTGGCAGGCTGCGACTGGGTCATCGACGTGGGACCGGGGGCCGGCGCTGACGGCGGCACCGTGGTCTGCGCCGGCGCGCCGGCCGAGGTGGCGGCGTGCCCGGCCAGCCGAACCGCGCCCTACCTGGCGGCCCACCTTGGGGGGCCCGGCTAAGGATTTGTCCGAATATATTTGCTTTTTAACAATTACTGTGTCATATTGGACAGGCTGTCGTGCGACCTCGGGCTGGCCGTTGCGTTACACTTAAGATATTTTTTTCCCTAAAAATTGCCCCCGCATGCCCGGCTCATCCATCGATAATTCGCAGTTCCGCCGTATCCTGACCCGTAACGTCGCCTTGCCCCTGGCCATGAGCGTCGTCACTGCCATGGTGTTCGTCGCCATCATCGCCTACCTGATCAACGTATTGAACCGGGTCGAGCATTCGGAGCGCGTGATCGGCAGTGCCCAGGAAGTGAGCAAACTGTCGGCCGAAATGGAAACCGGCGTGCGCGGCTACCTGATCGCGGACGACGAGGCTTTTCTGGCGCCCTACATGCTGGCGCGCCGCCGCATGCAAGACGGCCTGCAAGACCTGGCGCGCCTGGTCGAGGACAACCCGGTGCAGGTCGAGCGCGTACGGCGCATCCAGTCGGTCCAGACCCAATGGGAGCAGTTTGCGTCTGAAATGATCGCGCTGCGGCGCGCCGATGGCGATTTTGTCGGCCCGGTGCGGGCCGGCGGCGGCAAGACCCTCACCGACGACGTGCGCAGCACCTTTGGACAATTTCTCGACGCTGAAAGGCGTTTGCTGCAGGAGCGTAACGGCGCGGCGCGCCAGGTCACGACCTGGTCGGTGGTCAGCTTCCTGCTGCTGAGCCTGGCAGTAGGCATCGGCCTGGCGCTGTTCGGCCGCCGCCAGCTGGTCATGCTGTCGACGTCTTACCAGGACACGCTCGAACACGAAGCCCGTCACAATGCCGCGCTGCGCCACCAGGACTGGCTGCGTTCCGGCCAGACCGAACTGGCCGCGCGCAGCGCCGGCATCCATTCGCTCGAACCCCTCGCCGATGCGGTCCTGGGCCACGTAACGCGCTATATCGACGGCGTGGTGGCGGCCATGTATGCGCATGGCGAGGATGGCGTGCTGCGCCGCATCGGCACCTATGGCTTCGTGCATGACGCCGCCGAGCACGGCGCGCTGATCATGAAGGGCGATTCGCTGGCGAGCCAGGCCATGGAGGAAAGACGCATCGTGATCGTCGAAGACCTGCCCACCGACTATATCAAGGTGAGCTCGGCGCTGGGGGCGAGCGCCCCGCGCTCGCTGCTGATCGCACCGGTCCACAACCACGGCAAGATCAAGGGCGTGATCGAGATCGGCTTCCTGCGCCCGGTTACCGCACGTGACCGCGAATTCATGGAGCTGATCGCCCCGGCCGTCGGCGCCTCGATGGCCGCCGTCCTGTACCGCCTGGACCTGCAGCATGCGCTGGAAAAAACCCAGACCCTGAACGAAGAATTGCAAGTCCAGCAGGAAGAGCTGCGCACCGCCAACGAAGAACTCGAAGAACAGTCGCGCGCGCTGGAAACATCGCAGTCGGCGCTGGAAAACCAGCAGTCCGAGCTGCGCGCTACCAACGACCAGCTGGCCGAGCAGGCGCTCAAGCTCGACATGAAGAACGTCGCGCTGACCGGCGTCCAGGAACAGTTGCGCCAGCGTGCGCTGGAGCTCGAGCGCGCCAGCCGCTACAAGTCAGAATTTCTGGCAAACATGTCGCACGAGCTGCGTACGCCCCTTAATAGTTCGCTGATCCTGGCCAAGCTCCTGTCCGACAATACCCCTGGCAACCTGAATGAAGAGCAGGTGCGCTTCGCCCAGACCATCTATTCGGCCGGTAACGACTTGCTGCACCTGATCAACGACATTCTCGACATTTCGAAAGTCGAGGCGGGCAAGCTCGAGCTGGTGCCCGAAGATGTGCCGCTACGCCGCATGGTCGAAGGCATGGCGCGCAGCTTCGAGCCGCTGGCACGCCAGAAAATGCTCGACTTCAGCGTCAGCGTCGAGCCGGGCGTGCCGGCCACCATGGTCACCGACCGCCAGCGCGTAGAGCAGATCCTCAAGAACCTGATGTCGAACGCGGTGAAATTTACCGAGGCCGGCGCGGTCGACATGACGGTGTCGATGACGCCCGAAGGCTGGGTGCAGTTTGCCGTGCGCGACTCGGGCATCGGCATCGCGCACGACCAGCAGGACAAGATCTTCGACGCCTTCCACCAGGCCGACGGTACCACCAGCCGCCGCTTTGGCGGCACCGGCCTGGGGCTGTCGATCTCGCGCGACCTTACCGGCCTGCTGGGCGGCACCTTGGCCGTGACCAGCACGCCGGGCGAAGGCAGCCTGTTTACCCTGAGCCTGCCGCGCAGCAGCGCGCTGGCGGCCAGCGCGCCGCCCGCGCCCGCGCCATCGGTCCCCGTGGCGCTTGGTGTCAAGCTTGATGCCAAGCTTGATGCCAAGGCCAGGCCCGAGCCCGAGTCCGCGCCGATGCTCGAACCCGCGGCCAGCTTCGCCGACGACCGCGCGCTGCCGGCCCAGGGCAAGCGCACCGTGCTGGTGGTCGAGGACGACCCCGAGTTCGCGCGCATCCTGTTCGATCTCGCGCATGAGCTCGATTACCGCTGCCTGGTGGCGCACGGCGCCGGCGAAGGCCTGGCGCTGGCCGCGGCCCACAAGCCGGACGCGGTGCTGCTCGATATTCGCCTGCCGGATGGTTCCGGCCTGTCGGTGTTGCAGCAACTCAAGGACAGCCCGGCGACACGCCACATCCCGGTACACATCGTCTCGAGCATCGAGAACGGCGGCGAGGCGCTGCACCTGGGCGCGATCGGCTATGCGCTCAAGCCGGCCTCGCGCGAGCAGCTCGAAGACGTGTTCCGCAAGCTGCAAGAGAAATCGGCGCAGAAGATCAAGCGCATCTTGCTGGTCGAGGACGACGAGCGCCAGCGCGACAGCGTGGTCAAGCTGATCGCCGATTCCGACATCGAGATCAATGCGGTCGGCACCGGCGGTGAGGCCCTGGAACTGCTGCACAGCCAGACCTACGACTGCATGATCATCGACCTGAAGCTGCCCGATATGCAGGGCAGGGAGCTGCTCGAGCGCATGTCGGCCGAAGAGGTGTGCTCGTTCCCGCCGGTGATCGTGTACACCGGCCGCAACCTGACGCGCGACGAAGAGGCCGAGCTGCTCAAGTATTCGCGCTCGATTATCATCAAGGGCGCACGCTCGCCTGAACGCCTGCTCGACGAAGTCACGCTGTTCCTGCACAAGGTGGAAAGCGAACTGTCCACCGAACGCCAGAGCATGCTCAAGACAGTACGCGGGCGCGACCGCGTGTTCGAAGGCCGCACCATCTTGCTGGTGGACGACGACGTGCGCAATGTGTTCGCACTCACCAGCGCGCTCGAAGCGCGCGGCGCCAGGGTCGAAGTGGGCAGGAACGGCTTTGAAGCGATCGCCAGGCTCGACGAGGTTGCCAGCATCGACCTGGTGCTGATGGACGTGATGATGCCGGGCATGGATGGGCTGGAAGCGACCCGCCGCATTCGCGCCGACGGGCGCTTCGACCGCCTGCCGATCATTGCGATCACGGCCAAGGCCATGAAGGACGACCAGGAACAATGCCTGGCTGCCGGCGCCAACGATTACCTGGCCAAGCCGATCGACCTGAGCCGCCTGTACTCGCTGCTGCGGGTATGGATGCCGGCACTCGACCGGATTTGACGGCCATGAGCACCCAGGCCAACCCGGCACCCAATTTGCTGGCACCGCAGCCCGACGATTTCGACATCGAGCTCAAGATGCTGGTGGAGGCGGTTTACCTGAAGTACAACTACGACTTCCGTAACTATACTGGCGCCTCGCAGAAACGCCGCATCCTGGTGGCGATGCGCGACATGGACTGCCCCACGGTATCGGCCCTGCAGGCCAGGGTCATGCACGAAGCGGACGGTTTTGCGCAACTGCTGCAATACCTGACGATTCCCGTCACCGAGATGTTCCGCGACCCGCAATACTGGATCGCGATCCGCGCGCAGGTGCTGCCTTTCCTGAAAACCTACCCGTCGCTCAAGCTCTGGATCGCCGGCTGCAGCACCGGCGAAGAAGTGTATTCGCTGGCGATCCTGCTGCACGAAGAAGGTCTGCTCGAACGCGCCATTATCTACGCTACCGATATCAACCCGCAATCGCTGGAAGCGGCGCGGCGCGGGGTGTTTCCGCTCGATCGCATGCGCCTGTATACCGAGAACTACCAGAAAGCGGGTGGCAAGGCGGCGTTTTCCGACTATTACACGGCTGCCTACGACGGCGCACTGTTCGATCGCGCGCTGATCGAGAACGTGACCTTTGCCGACCACAGCCTGGCCACCGATAGCGTGTTTTCGGAAACCCACTTTGTCAGCTGCCGCAATGTGCTGATCTATTTCAACCGCAGCTTGCAAGACCGCGTGCTCGGACTGTTCCATGAGTCGTTGTGCTACCGTGGCTTTTTGGGCCTGGGCAGCAAGGAGAGCATCGATTTTTCTGCCTTTGCCAACCGCTTCGATCCGCTGTCCAAGCGCGAGCGTCTGTTTCGCAAAGGCGCGACATGAAGGTGTCGGCCAGCGTTCCGGACGCGGCCAGGGCCATGCTGGCCGGGCGCCGCATCGAGCTGGTGGTGATTGGCGGCTCGGCCGGCGGCGTCGATGCGCTAGTCCATCTGCTGCCGGTGCTGCCCGCGGGATTTCGCGCGGCAGTCGTCTGCATCCTGCATGTGCCGGCCGACCGCGAGAGCCGGCTGGCCGAACTGTTTCATCTGCGCGGCGGCTTGCCTGCACGCGAGGCGCGCGACAAGGAGCCGCTGGACCCCGGCGTGATCTATTTCGCCGGTTCGGGCTATCATCTGTCGGTCGAGCGCGACCGGACCTTTTCGCTCAGCTGCGAGCCGCCGGTGCAGTTCGCGCGCCCCGCGATCGACATCCTGATGGAGTCCGCCGCCCATGCCTACGGATCGGCGCTGGCCGGCATCTTGCTCACGGGCGCGAACCACGACGGCGCCGAAGGCATGTGCCGGATACGCGCGCGTGGCGGGCTGACGGTGGTGCAGGACCCCCTTGATGCGCAGGCCAGCGCGATGCCAATCGAGGCCATTCGCCGCTGCGCGCCCGATCTCGTGCTGCCCCTGTCCGGTATCCGGGCATTGCTTCCCCTGTTGGAGACCCGATGAGCGTCCAAGAACCAAGCAAACTCCTGATCGTTGACGACCTGCCGCAAAACCTGCGCGCGCTCGACGCCCTGATCCGCGGCGAAGAGCGTCAGGTGTTCCAGGCATCGAGCGGCGAAGCGGCGCTGGCGCTGATGCTCGAGCACGAGTTTGCCCTGGCCATCCTGGACGTGCAGATGCCCGACATGGACGGTTTCGAGCTGGCCGAACTGATGCGCTCTACCACCCGCACCCGCAATATTCCGATTGTGTTCGTGTCGGCTGCCGGACGCGAACTGAATTACGCGTTCAAGGGCTACGAAAGCGGCGCGGTGGACTTTCTGTACAAGCCGCTCGACCCGGAGGCAGTGCGCAGCAAGGTCAACGTGTTCGTCACGGTCGACCAGCAGCGCCGCCAGATGCAGCGCCAGATGGCCGCGCTCGAACGCAGCCGCCAGGAGCAGGAAACGCTGCTGCGCGAACTGAACCAGACCCAGGACGAGCTGCAGCGTTCGCTGCGCATGCGCGACGAATTCATGTCGCTGGTCGCGCACGAACTGCGCACCCCGCTCAACACGCTGTTCCTGGAAGCGCAGATGCGCAGCCTGCAGCTCAAGCGCGGCACCCTAGCCAGCATCGAGCCTAAGCAGTTCGACGCCATGATCAAGCGCGACGAACGCCAGATCAAGGCCATGATCCGCTTGATCGACGACATGCTCGACGTCTCGCGCATGCGCAGCGGCCAGCTGTCGATTCGCCCCGGCCAGGTCGAGCTCATGCACCTGCTCGAACGGGTGGTCAGCGACCTGTCGTTGCAGGCCGCCGCCACCGGCTGCAGCCTGTCGCTGCGCGAGCACCATCGGGTAGTGGGCTGCTGGGACGAGTTCCGCATCGAGCAGGTGGTGGTGAACCTGCTGACCAACGCGATGCGCTACGGCGGCGGCCAGCCGGTCGAAGTCAGCGTGCGCTATACCGGCGACGTGGTGCGCATCGACGTGCGCGACGAAGGCAAGGGTATCTCGCCGGACGACCTTGACCGCATTTTCGAGCCCTACGAGCGCGGCGCCCGCAACGGCGAGCCGAAGGGACTGGGCCTGGGCCTGTACATCTCGCGCCAGCTGGCGATGTCGCATGGCGGCGAATTGCGGGTGTCGAGCAAGCCGGGGGAGGGCTCGACCTTTACGCTGGTGCTCCCGTGCTGCGAGCAGACGGTGGATGCCGCCGCCCGGGTCTAGCCCGGGCCACCCCAATCGAAGCGCCGGTTGCACCTCGCGGCCATTTCGTCCACACTGCACGCCCGTGAGCCTAGACGTCCTCAGTTGATAGTTAAAATCTATAACGAGTATCGTATCAATCAATTTCACAAAAGACGGCCAGCGCAGTAAACTGGTGTCCATCAACTTTCAACCCAACAGGAGATTACATGTCCCTTATCAATTCCCAGATCAAGCCATTCAAGGCAACCGCTTTCTCGAACGGCAAGTTCATCGATCTGACGGAAGAAAACTTCCACGGTACCTGGTCGGTCGTCATGTTCTACCCGGCCGACTTCACCTTCGTGTGCCCGACCGAACTGGAAGACCTGGCTGCATTCCAGCCTGAATTCGAAAAGATGGGCGTGAACGTGTATGGCGTGTCGACCGACAGCCACTTTGCGCACAAGGCGTGGCACGACACGTCGGACGCCATCAAGAAGGTCAATTACCCGCTGATCGGCGACCCGACCGGTACCCTGTCGCGCAACTTTGAAGTGATGATCGAAGAAGAAGGCATGGCACTGCGCGGTACCTTCGTGATCAACCCGGAAGGCCAGATCAAGATCATGGAAGTGCACGACAACGGCATCGGCCGCGATGCATCGGAACTGATGCGCAAAGTCAAGGCTGCCCAGTACGTCGCTGCCCACCCAGGCGAAGTCTGCCCGGCCAAGTGGACCGAAGGCGCCGAGACCCTGACCCCGTCGCTGGACCTGGTCGGCAAGATCTAAGCTGAGCTGCTGGTAGTACCTGCCGGGCCGCCGCGGCGGCCCGCTGTATTTCTAGTTTAACTTTCTGGTTTAATTTTCTGGTCTAGTTTTTTGGTCTAGTTACCCCCCATTCAAGGAAAATATCATGCTGGACGCAACCCTCAAGAAGCAGTTGCAGGCCTATCTCGAAAAAGTGGTGCAGCCGATTGAGCTCGTTGCATCGCTGGATGATTCGCCGAAAGCGCGCGAAATGGATGAACTCCTCCGCGAAATCGCCGAGTTGAGCGACAAGATCACGGTTCGCCAGAGCGACGATGCCAACGAGCGCAAGCCGTCGTTCGCCATCAACCGCGTCGGCACCGATACCGGCGTGCGTTTTGCCGGCATTCCGCTCGGCCACGAATTCAGCTCGCTGGTACTGGCGCTGCTGCAGGTGGGCGGCCACCCGATCAAGCTCGACGCCGCGGTCATCGAACAGATTCGCAACCTCGAAGGCGACTATGTCTTTGAAACCTTTATCTCGCTGAGCTGCCATAACTGCCCGGAAGTCGTGCAGGCGCTCAATTCGATGTCGGTGATTAACCCGCGCATCAAGGTCGTCACCATCGATGGCGGCGTGTTCAAGAACGAAGTCGAAGCGCGCCAGATCATGGCGGTACCGATGATGTTCCTGAACGGCCAGCATTTCGGCCAGGGCCGTACCAGCGTGGAAGAAATCCTGTCGAAGATCGACACCAATGCCGGCGCCCGCAAGGCTGCTGAACTCAATACGAAAGAGCCGTTCGACGTGCTGATCGTCGGCGGCGGTCCGGCCGGCGCGGCAGCGGCGATCTACGCCGCCCGCAAGGGCATTCGTACCGGTGTGCTGTCCGACCGTTTCGGCGGCCAGGTGCTCGATACGCTCGCCATCGAGAACTTTGTCTCGATGAAGGAAACCGACGGCCCGAAATTCGCCGTCGCGCTGGAAGAACACGTCAAGCACTACGAAGTCGACATCATGAATACCCAGCGCGCCAGCAAGCTGGTCGAGGGCAAGCTGATCGAAGTGCATACCGAAAGCGGCGCGGTGCTGCAATCGAAGTCGGTGATCATTGCCACCGGTGCGCGCTGGCGCGAGATCAACGTGCCCGGCGAGAAGCAGTACCGCAACAAGGGCGTGGCGTATTGCCCGCACTGCGACGGTCCGCTGTTCAAGGGCAAGCGCGTGGCCGTGATCGGCGGCGGCAATTCGGGCGTGGAAGCGGCAATCGACCTGGCCGGCATCGTCAAGCAAGTGACCCTGGTCGAATTTGGCGCCGAACTGCGCGCCGATGCGGTCCTGCAGCGCAAGCTTTACTCGCTCAAGAATGTCACCGTCATCAAGTCGGCGCAGACCACCGAAGTGCATGGCGACGGCCAGATCGTCAACGGTCTTTCCTACAAGGACCGCAACAGTGGAGAAGTTCGCCGGGTCGACCTGGAAGGCGTGTTCGTGCAGATCGGCCTGGTGCCCAATGCCGAATGGCTCAAGGGCTCGATGGACCTGTCGGCGCACGGCGAGATCGAAGTCGATGCGCGCGGCATGACCTCGATTCCGGGTGTATTCGCTGCAGGCGACGTGACCACGGTGCCATTCAAGCAGATCGTGATCGCGGTGGGCGAGGGGGCCAAGGCGTCGCTGTCGGCCTTCGACTACCTGATGCGCCAGCCGGTGGAAGAGCAAGCCCCGGCCGAGCAAGCCAAGGCTGCCTGATGCAGGGCGGGCCGCGCGGCCCGCTTTTTTGCCAGTTGTAAAAAAAGCCCCCGACTGATCTGCCGGGGGCTTTTTTCAATAATGGGCACGCCGCACGGGCATGCGCATGTCGCGAAAGCGGCTTAGTGGAAGGCTACCATCAGCGCGCCACTGAGGGCGTCGCTTTCGACCAGCAACCAGGTTGCGGCACTGGCCAGGGCCAGGTGGACTGCGGTCCAGGTCATAGGGTGGTGGCGTGCCATGATGATTCTCCCAAGCGTTTATATACGTAATGTCGATGAAGCCATTTTATGGCCTGGCACCGGCGGTAACTATCGGTCAACGCTCCTTCGCTCTGTAGGAATAACCCTTGTGACATTTTCGCTACATTGATAAGTTGAGTTCCTACGGGGCAGGTAGGCTGCGTCCTATAGTGTGTGCGCATGGGCCGGCATACAGTCGCTGTCACCATGACAAGACTCGACACCAAGCTCCTGCACCGCGGCCTGCTCGCCGTGCGCCGCAACACCATCCGCCGCCTGCTGCGCTCCACCTTCGGGATCGAGCAACTGCGCGACGGCCAGCAACGCATCATCGACAGCGTCCTCGACGGACACGACACGCTGGCCATCATGCCCACCGGCGGCGGCAAGTCGCTGTGCTACCAGATTCCGGCCAAGATGCTCAAGGGGATCACGATTGTCGTCTCGCCGCTGATCTCGCTGATGAAAGACCAGCTGGAAAAACTGGAAGAACTCGGCATCCGCTCGGTGCAGGTCAACAGTACCCTGAACGCCGAAGAAGAAGCCGCGGCGCTCGCGGCGATCGCCACCGAATCGTGCGAGATCGTGTTCTGTACGCCCGAACGCCTGGTGTCGCCGGAATTCATCGCGCTGCTCAAGACGATCACGCTCGACATCGTCGTCATCGACGAAGCCCACTGCATTTCGCAATGGGGCCATGATTTCCGCACGGCCTATATCGGCCTGGGCGCCGTCATCGATGCGCTGGGTAAGCCTCCGGTGCTGGCGCTGACAGCCACCGCGACCGAAGACGTCATTGCCGACATTGGCAAGCAGCTCGGCCGCAAGATGAACGTCATTAATACCGGCATCTACCGGCCCAACCTGCACTACAGCGTGGTGCAGGTCACGAATATGCAGGAAAAATACGCCCAGGCGCGCAAGCTGGTGCAAGACAGCGAAGGCGTCGGCATCGTCTATGCCGCCACCGTCAAGGTAGCCGAAGAGATGCTGGCCGTGCTCGAAGAGGCGGGCGAATCGGTCACCATTTACCATGGCAAGCTGGCGGCGGGGCAGCGCAAGCTGAACCAGGACATGTTCATGCGTGGCGAGCGGCGCGTGATGGTCGCCACCAATGCCTTCGGCATGGGCATCGACAAGCCCGATACCCGCTTCGTGATTCACCTGCAGATTCCTGCCAATCTCGAGGCGTATTACCAGGAATCGGGACGCGCCGGCCGCGACGGGCTCGATGCGCAGTGCACCTTGCTGTTCTTGCAGGGCGATAAGCGCATCCAGCAATTCTTCCTGGTCAAGCACTACCCGGCGGCGGCCGAGCTGCATACGGTGTATTCGGTGGTGCGCGAGCTGGCCGAAGAGGGCGCCGTCATTACCGGGCGCCTGGAAGAGGCGCTGGAAGAAGCTGGCGAGGCCAAGCTCAAGGTCTGCCTGAAGCTGCTCAAGGACGGCAAGCTGCTGCGCCAGAACCGCAAGCTCGAATTCATGGTGTCGAGCAGGGAGCCGGCGCCGGGCATCTTCGAGGAGCTGGCCGCCGTCTACGTTCAAAAGTCCGAGCGCGACCGCGCGGCGCTGGAGCAGATGGTCGGCTATGCAGTCAGCGGCTTCTGCCGCTGGAAGCTGCTGCTCGACTATTTCGACGACACCGTCGACGGCTTCGAGAAGTGCTGCAAATGCGATAACTGCGTGAATCCGCCGGCGCAGTCGCTCACCGTCGGCATCGAGATCCGCGACGACGAATTCGACCGCGAGCCCACTGCGGCGCCGACCAGTTCGCCGTTCGAGGTCGGCGCGCGCGCCAGGTCGCCGAAATTCGGCGCGGGCACGGTGGTGGCGGTGGCCGGCGACCAGGTGACGCTGGAATTTGAAGGGCAAGAAGAGCCGCGTACCTTCCTGGCCGAATTCCTGGTGCCGGCTTGAACAGACTTGAACCGGCGCGCCGGGTAGCAAATCGACTCGCTCACTGAGGAAAGAATCGCATGGGAGACATGGTAGTCGTGCGCAAGGAGGGGCTGTATTGCGTGCCGGGGCAGTTCTATATCGACCCCTGGCGCCCGGTGGACCGGGCCGTGATCACGCACGCCCATGGCGACCATGCGCGGGTCGGACATGGGCATTACCTGTCGACGGCGTCCGGCGTCAACGTGCTCAAGTCGCGTTTGGGCAGCGATATCCATATCGACGGCATCGAGTACGGCGCGACCGTCACCCATAATGGCGTGGCGATTTCGCTCCATCCGGCGGGCCACGTGCTCGGTTCGGCCCAGGTGCGGATGGAATGCGGCGGCGAAGTCTGGGTGGCCTCGGGCGACTACAAGGTAGAGCCAGACAAGACCTGCGCCCCCTTCGAGCCGGTCGTGTGCGACACCTTCATCACCGAATCGACGTTCGGGTTGCCGATCTACCGCTGGGAGCCGGAACAGCAGACCATCGACGAGATCAACGCCTGGTGGCGCAAGAACGCGGACGACGGCCGCTGCAGCGTGGTGTTCGCCTATGCCTTCGGCAAGGCCCAGCGCATCCTGTCGCGTCTGGACGCCTCGATCGGTCCGATCGTCTGCCATGGCGCGGTGGAACCACTCAACCGCGTCTACCGCGCCGGCGGCGTCGAGCTGCCAGAAACGGTCATGGTCAGCGACATCGACAAGGCGGCGCTGCGCCGGGCCATCGTGATCGCGCCGCCCTCGGCTGGCGGGTCGTCCTGGATGAAGCGCTTCGGCGACTATAGCGATTCTTTCGCCAGCGGCTGGATGCTGCTGCGTGGCGCGCGCCGCCGCCGCGGGGTGGACCGCGGCTTCGTGCTGTCCGACCATGCCGACTGGCCCGGCCTGATGAGCGCTATCAAGGCCACCGAGGCGCAGCAGGTGATCGTCACCCACGGCTCGATTCCGACGATGGTGCGCTGGCTATGCCAGAACGGGCTCGATGCCAAGGGTTTCGATACCGAATACGGCGACGAAGACGAGCACGAAGCGGCGCCCCCGGCTGCAGCCGCGCCAGCGGCCACCGGGGAAGCCGATGCGTGAATTCGCCCTGCTGTACGCCGAACTCGACGAAACCACGTCTACTACCCGCAAGCTCGACGCCCTGCAGCAGTATTTTTCGCGGGCGGCGCCCGAGAATGCCGCCTGGGCAGTGTATTTTTTGGCTGGCGGCAAGCCGCGCCAGGCGGTGCCGACCAAGCTGCTGCGCCAGTACGCGATCGAATACGCGGCGCTCGACGAATGGCTGTTCGACGAGTCTTACCATGCGGTCGGCGACATGGCCGAAACCATCGCCCATATCCTGCCGGCTCCCAGCCGCCGCAGCGATGTTGGCCTGGCCGAATGGATGGAGACCCGCATCGGCCCCTTGCGCGGCGCCGACCCCGGCACCATCCGCGAGGCGCTGTTCGCGGCCTGGGACGAGCTGGACTGGCGGGAGCGCTTTCTCTTCGTGAAACTGATCGGCGGCGGTTTTCGGGTCGGGGTATCGCGCCTGCTGGTCACGCGCGCGCTGGCGGCCATCGCCGCGGTTGACAGCAAGCTGATCGCGCAGCGCCTGATGGGCTGGACCGATAATTCGGTGCGGCCCACTGCCGGCAGCTTCCTGCAGCTGATTGCTGCCCAGTCCGACGAGGAGCACAAGCTGCGCGGCGGCCAGCCTTACCCGTTCTTCTTGGCGCATCAGCTGCAGGGCGAGCCGGCGGCCCTGGGCGAGCTCGCCGACTGGCAGGTGGAATGGAAATACGACGGCATCCGCGCCCAGCTGGTGCGCCGCGGCGGCCAGAACTACCTGTGGTCGCGCGGCGAAGACCTGATCACCGAGCGCTTCCCCGAGCTGGCCAGGGTGGTCCTTCCCGAAGGCACCGTGCTCGATGGCGAAGTACTGATCTGGCAGCCCGAAAACCCGATTCCGGCGCCGTTTTCCGACCTGCAAAAGCGCATTGGCCGCAAGACCATCGGCCCCAAGCTGCTGGGCGAGCTGCCGGCGGTGCTGTGCTGCTACGACCTGCTCGAATCGGGCGGTGTCGACCTGCGCGCGCTGCCCCAGCACGAGCGGCGCGCGCTGATGGAAGCCGAAGTCATGGCTGCCGCCTCGCCGCAGCTGCGCACCTCGCCGCTGATCCAGGCCGGCAGCTGGTCCGAGCTGGCGACGCTGCGCGAACAGTCGCGCCGGCGCGGCGTCGAGGGCATGATGGTCAAGGCGCGCGGGGCCCAATATGGCGTGGGGCGCACCAAGGATGTCGGTACCTGGTGGAAGTGGAAGGTCGATCCCTATACGGTCGATGCGGTGCTGATCTATGCCCAGGCGGGCAGCGGACGGCGCGCCTCGCTGTACACCGACTACACCTTCGCGGTCTGGGACGGCGAGGGCGACGAGCGCAAACTGGTACCGTTTGCAAAGGCTTATTCCGGCTTGACCGATGCCGAGATTGCGCAAGTCGACAATGTGGTGCGCAAGACCACGCTCGAGAAATTCGGCCCGGTGCGCTCGGTCAAGCCGACGATGGTGTTCGAACTTGGTTTCGAGGGCATCGCGCTGTCGAGCCGCCACAAGGCCGGTGTCGCGGTGCGTTTCCCGCGCATCCTGCGCCGCCGCCTGGACAAGCCGGTAATCGAGGCCGACACGCTCGACACGCTTAAGGGGCTGCTGGCGGCAGCTGCTGCTTGAGCGCGCCGCTGGCCTGCGCCGACCAGGCCTGCTATCTGCTAGACTCGGCCGGCATCCGGCGCCGTCCGGGACCGACCCTGAACCTGCCCATGCGCATGAGCCTAACCATGATCCACGACCGGAGCCCACGACCGCCCGCCCGTCCGTTCGCGCCTGTGACCACGGGTGCATGAGCGGCCCGACCCCCACCGTCGTCAAGGACTGGTTCGCCGCGCGCGGCTGGAAAGTCTTTCCGTTCCAGCGCGCGCTCTGGAAGGCGGCGCTGGCCGGTCAATCCGGGCTGCTGCACGCGAACACCGGCGCCGGCAAGACCTTTGCCGTCTGGTTCGCCGCCCTGCAGCGCGGGGCCCTGGCCAAGGGCCGCAAGACCAGTGGCCTGCGCGTGTTGTGGATCACGCCGATGCGCGCGCTCGCGGCCGATACCCTGCGCGCGCTGGAACAGTCGGCGGCCGAGCTGGCACCGGCCTGGACCATCGGGGCCCGCACCGGCGACACCGGGTCGAGCGAACGCGCGCGCCAGACCAGGAGCATGCCGTCCACGCTGGTGACTACGCCAGAGAGCCTGTCGCTGATGCTGAGCCACGCCGCGGCCGCCGAGCAGTTCAAGCATCTGGACATGATCGTGATCGATGAGTGGCACGAACTGATGGGCAGCAAGCGCGGCGTGCAGGTGCAGCTGGCGCTGGCGCGGCTGCGCCAGTGGCGACCCGAGCTGCTGGTATGGGGCGTGTCGGCCACGATGGGCAACCTCGACCTGGCGCGCCAGGTGCTGCTCGGCGCCGACGAGGGCGTACTCATCGAGGGTGACCTGCGCAAGCAGATCCAGGTTGACTGCCTGATTCCCGAGAACGTCGCGCGCTTTCCCTGGGGCGGGCATATGGGCCTGCAGATGCTGCAGCCGGTGATCGACGAGATCGAACACTACAACGCGACCCTGGTGTTTACCAATACCCGCGCGCAGTCCGAGCTCTGGTACCAGCATATCCTCGAAGCGCGGCCCGACTGGGCCGGTGTGATCGCGCTGCACCACGGCTCGCTCGACCGCGAGGTGCGCGAATGGGTCGAGCTGGGCCTGAAGAAGGGCCAGCTCAAGGCCGTCATCTGTACCGCCAGCCTGGACCTCGGCGTGGATTTCCTGCCGGTCGAGCGGGTACTGCAGGTTGGCAGCGCCAAGGGTATCGCGCGCCTGCTGCAGCGCGCCGGGCGCAGCGGTCACGCGCCGGGCCGGGTTTCGCGCCTGACCCTGGTGCCGACCCATAGCCTGGAGCTGCTGGAAGCGGCCGGCGCCAAGCAGGCGGTGGCGGCGCGCCGCATCGAGGGCCGCTATGTGCCGAACAAGCCGTTCGATGTGCTGGTGCAGCACCTGGTGACGGTGGCACTGGGCGGCGGCTTTACCTCGCAGCAGCTGTACCAGGAAGTCAAGCGCGCCTGGTCCTATCGCCATCTGAGCGAAGAAGAATGGCAGTGGGCGCTGGACTTCGTCGCGCGCGGCGGCCAGAGCCTGACCGTGTATCCGGAATACCGCCGCGTGCTGCCCGACGAAGAAGGTGTCTACCGCGTGCCCGACAGCGCGATCGGCCGGCGCCACCGCATGGGCATCGGCACCATCGTGTCAGATTCGACGATCTCGGTGAAATACATGAGTGGTGGCCGGATCGGCAGCGTGGAAGAATCGTTTATTTCACGCTTGACGCCGGGCGACCATTTCCTGTTTGGCGGGCGCATCCTGGAATTGGTCCGGGTCCACGAGATGACCGCTTTCGTCAAGCGCGCCACCAGCAGTCGCGGCGCCATCGCGCGCTGGCAGGGCGCCAAGATGCCGATGTCGTCCGAACTGGCGCACGCCGCGCTGGAAGAACTGCGGCTGGCCGCCGAGGGACGCTTCGAGGGGCCGGAAATGCAGGCGCTGCGCCCGCTGATCGAGATCCAGTGCCGCTGGTCGGCGCTGCCTACCAGCCAGACCCTGGTCCTGGAGAGCATGAAGAGCCGCGAAGGCTGGCATTTGTTCGTGTTTCCATTCGGTGGGCGTTCGGTGCACATGGGCCTGGCCTCGCTGCTGGCCTACCGTGTCGGGCGCCTGCAGCCGTCGACGTTTTCGATCGCGATCAATGATTACGGCTTCGAACTGCTGAGCCCGGAACCGGTGGACTGGAAAGGATTGCTTGCTGCCGCAACCGGGGCCGGCGTTGCCTTGTTCAGCACCGAGAACCTGCTCGAAGACGTGCTGGGCAGCCTGAACGCCACGCAGTTGTCGCAGCAGCGCTTTCGCGAGGTTGCGCGCATCGCCGGCCTGGTCTTCCAGGGCTATCCCGGCCAGCCGAAATCGAACCGGCAGCTACAGGCGTCGTCGTCGCTGTTCTTCGAGGTCTTTCGCAAGCACGACGCCGGCAACCTGCTGCTGACCCAGGCCCAGCGCGAAGTGCTGGAGCAGGAGCTGGAACTGACGCGCCTGCGCGAGACGCTCGGCGAGCTGCACGGGCGCCGCGTCGCCTATTGCGAGGTCAAGCGCGCCACGCCCTTTGGTTTTGCACTGATGGTCGAGCGCTTCCGCGAGAAGGTCAGCACCGAAAAGCTGTCCGACCGGGTCGCGCGCATGGTGCGCGAGCTCGAAAAGGCGGCCGCCGTATGACGACCGAGACCGAGACCGAGACCGGAACCGGCGCCGGCAGCCTGGCGCTGCGCATTGCCGGCGAAACCATGCTGCTGCTGCCCGAGAAGGCTGTGTACTGGCCGGCCGAACAGATGCTGGTGATCGCCGACATCCACTTCGGCAAGGCGGCCGCCTTCCGCGCGCTGGGCGTGCCAGTGCCGCGCGGGACCACCAGCGAAAACCTCGCCGGGCTCGACGCGCTGATCGATGCGCATGGGGCGCGCCAGGTGGTCTTTTTGGGGGACTTTCTACATGCGCGCGCGGCCCACGCCAGCGCTACCCAGGCCGCGATGCTGGCCTGGCGCGAGCGCCGCCACGCGCTGGCGCTGACCCTTGTGCGCGGCAACCACGACCGCCATGCGGGCGACCCTGCGCGGGCGCTCGGGATCGCGCTGGTGGACGAGCCGCATGCGCTCGGTCCGTTCGCCCTGTGCCATCACCCGGATCTCGCCATGGGGGAGGGCGCGGGCTATGCGCTGGCTGGCCACATCCATCCGGTGTATGTGCTGGCTACCCGCTTCGACGCCTTGCGCCTGCCTTGTTTCGTGGTTGGTCGCAACCGCATGATCCTGCCCTCGTTTGGTTCGTTTACCGGCGGCCACGCGATCCGTCCGGAACCCGGCGACACCATCTATGTGAGCTCGGGCGAGGCGGTTCACTGCGTACGTTAGCGAACCGACTCTTGCTGGGCTCAGGCGTAAGTTCCGTCTGGACTAATGTCGTATTGGCGCACACCCCTGTGCGGCATCCATACCGGAGATAACACCATGCATCTGCGCACCCTGCTGCAAGCGGTCTTCGCCACCATCGTGGCGTTCGGCCCCGTCGCCCTCGGCGGCGCCGCCGTCCAGGCCCAGCAATACCAGAACAACCGCGCCTACGGCCCGATCATCAACGGCTTCAATGTGGAAGAAGTGCGCAGCCTGACACCGGGCGTGGAGCTGCATTTCGACCTGTACGGCAGCGCGGGCGGCACCGCCACGCTGCGCATCGACGGCGCTACCCGCAACCTGTACCTGACCGAAGTCGAGCCGGGCCAGTACACCGGCACCTATACCATCGGCAGCCGCGACCGCATCAAGGCCAGCAGCGGCGTGACCGCCAATCTGCGCCTCGGCAACCAGGTTGCTACCAGCCTGCTGAGCGAATCGGTGCTCGCGTCCAACGCCCAGCGCGGCGAGCGCCGCGGCCAACTGGCTTCAAACCTGGCAATCAAGCGTTTCGACGTGCAGGGCGCACCCGATCTTGGCCCGGGCAACGAACTGCGCTTTACCCTGGTCGGCACCCCGGGCGCGCGCGCCGAAGTGGCAATCGCCGGGACCCGTGGCGTGTTCTTCCTGCCAGAAGTGCGTCCGGGCGAATACGAAGCCATCTATACGGTCCGTAACCGCGATGTCATTACCGCGGACAGCCGCGTGACCGCTACCATTCGCGCCAATGGCCGCTCTACCACTTCGGTACTGGCCCGTCCCTTGTTGGTCGCGGCCCGCGCCGAGCAGCAGCGCGTAGCGCGCTATTGCACCAACTGCGCCACCGTCGAAGCGGTGAACCTGATCGAAGTATCGGGTAATGGCAATTACCTGGGCACGGTCGGCGGCGCCCTCATTGGTGGACTGCTGGGCAACCAGGTCGGCGGCGGCAGCGGCCGTACCGCTGCCTCGGTCGCCGGCGCGGTGGCGGGCGGCCTGGCCGGCCGTAATATCGAGCGCAATATGAACAAGGCCGAGCGCTACGAGGTAGTGGTGCGTTACACCACCAACGGAGCAACCCAGACCCTGCAGTACGATAACGACCCGGGCCTGCGCCAGGGTGACCGCGTGCGCGTGAACAATGGCGTGCTCACGCGCGACCAGTAAGTCGTGGGTGCGCGGCTCGATGGCCGCAACGAAAAAAGGCCGGCGCCCCTGGGGACGCCGGCCTTTTTGCAAGCTCGGAACGCGGCTTATGCGGTGGCCAGTACCTGGCCGTCACCCGCCTGGTCGAGCTCGGCCTTCTTGGCGGGCCCTTGGTGCGCGAGCGCGATGGGGGCAGGCGGCGTAGCGTCTTGAGCGCATCGGCGTCCTTGATGCCGATGGTGCGCTGGTCGACGGTGATCAGGCCGATTTCATTGAAGGCCGACAGCGTGCGGCTGACCGTTTCGAGCGTCAGGCCGAGATAACTGCCGATCTCGTGGCGGGTCATGCGAAGGTTGAACAGCTTGCTGGAATATCCCATGGCGGCAAAACGGTCGGCCAGCGATACCAGGAAGCGCGCCACCCGGGCTTCGGCCGACAGCGCGCCGAGCATGCCGATCATGGTTTGCTCGCGCACCAGTTCGCGGCTCATGACGCCGTACATCATGTTCTCGAGCTCGGCGTGCACGCGGCCGAGCGCGGTGAGTTTCTTGAATGGCAGCAAGATCAAGTCGCAATCGGACAAGGCCACGGCTTCGGATGCATAGTGACGGGTGTGAATGCCGTCGACGCCGAGCATGTCGCCCTTCATGGGGAAACTGAGCACTTGTTCGTTCCCGAATTCGTCGATGAGCACGGTCTTGAGAAAGCCCGAGTTGACGATATACAGGGTGTCGAAAGCTTGGCCGATGGTGTGGACCCGCTGGCCGGTCTTGAATTGCACATGCTGGAACAGCAGTTCTTCCGAGTTGATCGATACGCTGGCAGGAATGCGCAGCAGGTCGCAGACTTCCTTGAGGTTGGACCAGAGACGACCCTGGCGCTGGCGGCCAGCTTCCATGGGCGAATGCAGGGTGGGCTGGCTGGCGTTGCGTTGTTCTGTCGTTGACTGGGACTGCATGCTCATCTCCAGGTGAAAAATCTTGGGTTGCAGGCGGCGACCGCGAGGCGCAGACCCAACCGGCGTTGTAGAGGCGGACCCCGCCGCAGGTTGGCTCACGCTGGGACTTGGATCGCAAGCAAGTCGAAACGTTGAATTCAGTATGCCAACACGAGTCCGGCACGGATATCAGCGGCTACTGAATATGTAGGTAGGAGGGATCGCAGCTTTGTAGGAATCGTCTGACCCGCGGCAGCGGGGGCCAGAGGGAAAGTCAGCGGGAGGGTGCAAAAATGCGATGACGCGCAAGGGCAGGGCGCAGGGGGCTGTTTGCGCCGGGGAGTGGCACAAATAGCGTGGCTACGTGTCTAAATATGTTCGCCCTTGGTACTCGACCCGGTGCGTACTCAGGCCTTCATCGGAGCCAGCAGCCGGTGCGCGACCGCGTACTGCACCATTTCCGACAGCGAATTCATGCCCATCTTTTGCATGATGCGGGTCTTGTGGGTGCTGACCGTCTTGACCGATAGGTGCAGGCCGTTGGCGATATCGGTGATCGACTTGCCGCTGACGAGTAGCGAAAACACCTCGAATTCGCGGTCCGATAACTGTTTATGGAGCATTTGTTCATTAGGCGCCATGATGTTCAGCGCCAGTTGCTCCGCCACTTCGGTGCTGATATAAGGTCGCCCCGAAGCCACCTTGCGAATGGCACCGACCAGTTGCGTGCCTGCGCTCTCCTTGGTGAGGTAACCCTGGGCACCGGCGCGGATGGCACGCACCGCGTACTGTTCTTCTTCATGCATGGTCAGGATCAGGATTGCGAGCTTGGGCGCTTCGCTGCGGATCTGGCGGATCAGGTCGACCCCGCTGCGACCCGGCATCGACAAATCGAGCAGCAGCAGGTCAAAACCGCCCTCGCGTACCTGGGCCAGCACCTCGAACCCATTGGTCGCTTCGCCGGCGATGTCGATATCCGGCGCGCCGTCGAGGATGCGCTTGAGACCTTCGCGCATGATGGTGTGGTCGTCGGCAATGACAATTCGAATCATGACTATCCCGTCCGGCATGATTGCCGGTAATTATCGAAGACTGACATCGTATTACAAAATGCTTTGTCCTCGGAAACTGCGTCCAGCCGTCAGGTGGCGGTCGGTTCGCTGATCAGGCGGTGCACCAGCACCGGCTTGGTGGTGTGTGACAACACTTTATTGGTAACACTGCCCAGCAGCAGCTGGCCCCAGCCGCTGCGGCCGTGCGAGCCCATGAAGATCAGGTCGCAGCTTTCCTGCTCGGCGACCTCGACGATTTTCAGTGCCGCGCTATCAGAAAACGCGGTCATGCAGGCATGTTTCAGGCCAGCCTCCTCGGCCGCGCGCATGATCTTGCCCATGTAGTCCTGGCCCAGGCGGCGCATCTGCTCCATGTATTCTTCTTCGCTCGGGTAGGAGGGCGGGATGATCTCGACATAGACGGGATACTGGTAACCGGGCGCGACGAACAGGGCCAGCACCTCGGCGCCCATCTGCTGGGCAAATTTCACGCCGGCGCATGCCGTATGCTGGGATACGGCCGAGCCGTCGGTGGCGATCAGGATTTTTCGGTACATGGTTGACTCCTCCAGTGGGCCACGCCATTCTGGGGCGTCTGGGGCGTGGCGGCTATTGCGGGAACGCAAACTGTTGAGCTCGATCAAACATCGGGCAGCCGGTTTGGCGCGCGACTTTACCGGAGCAAAGGCGATCGCGATACGAAAAACAACACCTCTCATGCGAAAACATGCAGGAACCGTGCGTTTTGATTGTCGCGGAATTAAGATTTCTTGTCCAATTTGTTGCGTTGCTCTCGCCGACATTTACCTGCGGCAACCACACTGCTACACTTCCATGCACAATCTCACCATCTGTTAACTCCGCCGATTGCGCGGGCAGGTGGCCGCAGCACCGACCGACGCACACGCACATCGCGAACCAAACACCATGGAGAAGCAGGGATTATGACTGACGCCGCTGACGATTTCGACGCACTATTCGAGGAAGTGGCTGCCCAGCGCAGCAGTGCGCCCGCCGATGCCCCGGCGCCGGCCGCCGCGCCCGCTGCCGAAGCGAACGCCGTAGCGGACGAGGACGACCTCGAATCGCTGTTCGACCAGGTCGCCGCCACCGCCGCCCCTGTTGCCGCTGCGGCCGCGCCGACACCAGCGCCGGCACCGGCTGCTGGCAGCGCCTCCGGTGACGGCGAGGGCGGCATGTTCGAACGCCTCGGCGGCATTGTCCGTCTGCTGCACGATTCGCTGCGCGAGCTCGGCTACGACAAGGCGCTGACCGAGGCCTCGTCGGCCATCGTCGACGCCCAGGACCGTCTGGAATATGTTGCCACGCTGACCGAGCAGGCCGCCAACAAGGTGCTCAACACCCTGGACGAGGGCATGCCGGCACAAGACCTGCTGTCGAAGCAGGCCAAGGATATGGAAAACCGCTGGTCCGACCTGTTCGCGGGCAAGCTGAGCCTGGACGAATTCAAGGCCCTGGCCGGCGATGCGCGCCAGTTTGCCGGCGCCGTGAACGCTGCCACCGAAGCCGAGAAGGCACGCCTGCTCGAAATCATGATGGCGCAGGACTTCCAGGACATCACCGGCCAGCTGATCAAGAAGGTCGTCAAGATCACCCAGACCGTGGAGTCGGAGCTGGCACAGCTGCTGCGCGACCACGCGCCGGCCGACCTGAAGGAAAAGCTGGCCAAGAAAGAAGCGCCACAGGAAGACGTGGTGCTGATGCAGGGCCCGTCGGTGCCGTCAGCGGCGCTCGACCAGGACAACGTTGACGACCTTCTCGCCGATCTGGGATTCTAATGGACGATATGCTCAAGGACTTCGTCGTCGAGGCGATGGACCTTGCGGTGAATGTTGAAGAACATTTGCTGCGCCTCGAACGCGACCCGGACAACAAGGAAACGCTCAACGCGGTGTTCCGGTCCTTCCACACGATCAAGGGTGGTGCCGGTTTCATGGGCCTGCCTGCGATGGTCGCGGCCTGCCACCTGACCGAGAACCTGTTCGACGCACTGCGCACGGGCCAGGCGCCGGTGACGCCGCTGGCGATCGAAGCGGCGCTGGAAGCGTCGGGCTTCGTGGCCGACCAGCTCAATGACCTGAACAACGGCACCCCGCCGGAAGGCCTGGCGCAGATGCCGGAAGGACTCGAGCGCATCCTGACCGATGCGATCGAAGGCAAGAGTGCCGCCGCCGCACCTGCCGCCGCGCCGGCGCCTGCCGTGGCGCCGGTTGCCGCCGCGCCGGTCGCCGCCGTCAGCACCGATGGCCCGGCTGGCCCCGACTGGACCGCGTTGTACAACGCCGTGGTGCCGGCGGGTGCCGCGATCGCGGTGCCCGCCGCGGCTGTCCAGGCTGGCGCGCCAGCTGCTGTCCAGGCTGACAGCGCCCCCGCCGCTGCTGCTCCCGCCGCTGCTACCGCAGGCGGCGCCCGACCGGCCGGCTGGGATGGTACCGAACGCCGCACCGACGCCAAGGTGGCCGACGCGCGCGCCGCCGCGGCGCCGGCCAAGGACGAAAGCATCCGTATCGATGCGGTCAAGCTCGACGCGCTGCTGGAAGTGGCGGGCGAATCGGTGCAGGCCGCGAACCAGGCCGCCGTGCTGCTCGAACGCCTGCAGCAGTTCAAGTTCGAAGGCCACGCCGCAGCCCTGATCGCGACGCTGACCGAAACGCTCGAGCGCGCCTCGCGTTATTCGGCCGAATTGCAGCGCGCGACGCTGGCGACGCGCATGCAGCCGGTCGGGCGCCTGTTCCAGAAATTCCCGCGCCTGGTGCGCGAGCTGGCCAAGGACCTCGGCAAGGACGTCGAGCTGACCATCGAGGGCGCCGAGACCGAAGTCGACCGCGTCGTGGTGGACAGCCTGTACGATCCGCTGGTGCACATGCTGCGTAATGCGCTCGACCACGGGGTCGAGTCGCCCGAGGAGCGGGTCGCCGCCGGCAAGCCGGCCAAGGCCTTCATTTTGCTCAAGGCCTGGCAGGAAGCCAACAGCGTCATGATCGTGCTGCAAGACGACGGCAAGGGCATGGACCCGATCAAGCTGCGCAAGAAGGCAATCGACAAGGGCCTGATCGGCGAGAACGGTGCGCCCAACGACGACGATGCCTACCAACTGGTGTTCCTGCCGGGCTTCTCGACGAAAGAAGTGGCGTCGTCGGTCTCGGGCCGCGGGGTGGGCATGGACGTCGTCAAGACGGCGGTGGAAAAGAACCGCGGCGCGATCCGCATCGATTCCTCGCTCGGCCATGGCACCAAGTTCGCCATCCGCCTGCCGATCGAACTGTCGATCGTGCCGACCATGCTGGTGTCGACCTCGAGCGCCTCGCTGGCGCTGCCGATGGCCGTCGTCGAGCGCGTCGTCGAGCTGCCGGAAGAGTTCCAATGCGTGGGCGGCGCCCCGGTGCTGAAAGACCAGGGCCGTCCGCTGCCGGTGCGCTCGCTGGCACTGGCGCTCGGCTACGAGGCCTGCTCGGAACGTGTCGGCATTGTCATCAACGCGCCACAGCCGTATATCCTGGCGGTGAGTGCGGTCGATGGCACCGCCGACCTGGTCATCAAGCCAATGACCGCCCTGAGCGTCGACGGCATCACTGGTACCGCGCGCTCGGCCGAGGGCGAACTGGTGCTGGTGGTGGGGCTGTCGTTCCTGATGGATGGCTGCCGCAGCAATGTAAGGCTGGCGGCCTGACACGCAGCGTGACCAAAGCGCATTTAAAAGCCTGTGCATGACGCGCAGGCTTTTTTTATTTGCAAGAAAAGTTGTATATGCAAATTAAATTTGCATGAATTTGCGTTGATTAGCAGAAAAATGCGCTAGCCCTGCTTTGTGCGGCACTGCACAATTATGGCATAATCAAAATCCGGTTCCGCATTGGCGGGGCGCGATCTTGGATTGACCATGCAAAAAACGCTCTACGACAAACTCTGGGATTCGCATGTCGTGCGTGCCGACGCCGATGGCACCACGGTCCTGTATATCGACCGTCACCTGGTGCACGAAGTCACCAGTCCCCAGGCCTTCGAAGGCTTGCGCGTAGCCGGGCGCGGCCTGTGGCGCACGTCCGCCAACCTGGCGGTGGCCGACCACAACGTGCCGACCACCGGCCGCGCGCAGGGCATCGAAGATCCCATCTCGCGCCTGCAGGTCGAGACGCTCGACGCCAATGCGCGCAGCTTCGGCCTGACCTATTTCAACATGAACGACAAGCGCCAGGGCATCGTCCATGTGATCGGCCCGGAGCAGGGGGCGACGCTGCCAGGCATGACGGTGGTCTGCGGCGATTCGCATACCTCCACCCACGGCGCCTTTGGCTGCCTGGCGCACGGCATCGGCACCTCCGAAGTCGAGCATGTGCTGGCCACCCAAACCCTGCTGGCCAAGAAATCCAGGGCCATGCTGGTGCAGGTCGAGGGCGACTTGCCGCCGGGCGTGACCGCCAAGGATATCGTGCTGGCCGTGATCGGCCAGATCGGCACCGCCGGCGGCACCGGCTACGCCATCGAATTCGGCGGCTCGGCGATCCGCGCGCTGTCCATGGAAGGCCGTATGACGGTTTGCAACATGGCCATCGAAGCTGGCGCGCGCGCCGGCATGGTGGCGGTGGACGACACCACCATCGATTACGTCAAGGGCCGTCCGTTCTCGCCCAAGGGACAACATTGGGAGCACGCGGTCGCTTACTGGCGCACCCTGCATTCCGACGCAGGAGCCAGTTTCGATACCGTCGTCACACTCGACGCGGCGAGCATCCGGCCGCAGGTCACCTGGGGTACCTCGCCCGAAATGGTCACCTCGATCGATGGCAAGGTGCCGGATCCGCGCGACGAGCACGACGCGGTACGCCGCGACGCGATGGAAAAAGCGCTGGCCTACATGGACCTGGCGCCCAATACCCGGATCGAGGACATCGCGATCGACAAGGTCTTTATTGGTTCGTGCACCAATTCTCGCATCGAAGACCTGCGCGCCGCCGCCGATGTCGTGCGCGGCCGCCAGCGTGCGCCCAGCATCAAGCTGGCAATGGTGGTGCCGGGCTCCGGCCTGGTGAAAGAACAGGCCGAGCGCGAAGGCCTGGACCGCATCTTCATTGATGCCGGCTTTGAATGGCGCGAGCCGGGCTGCTCGATGTGCCTGGCGATGAATGCCGACCGGCTCGAGCCGGGCGAGCGCTGCGCCTCGACCTCCAACCGCAACTTCGAAGGGCGCCAGGGCCAGGCAGGCCGCACCCACCTGGTCTCGCCCGCGATGGCGGCGGCGGCGGGAATCGCCGGCCACTTTGTCGACGTGCGCGCACTCTGAATCGTTAACCCGTTTTAATTCTTATTTTTGAACCCCAGGATCATCATGAAAAAAATCTTCGCACTGGCCATCGCCGCCATCTTCCTCAGCGGCTGCAACACCATTTCGGGCATCGGCCGGGATGTGCAGAAAGTCGGCCAGGTCGTCACCGGCGCCGGCGGCAGGTAACAAGGTACAAGAACGAGGGCACAAAGCAGGCAAGCACGCTTGCCCGCACGGGTCAAGACAGGGAAAGGCAGATGGATAAATTTACCGTACACCAAGGGCTGGTCGCGCCGCTCGATCGCGCCAATGTCGATACCGACGCCATCATTCCGAAGCAGTTCCTCAAGTCGATTCGCCGCACCGGTTTCGGCCCCAACCTGTTCGACGAATGGCGCTACCTGGACCACGGCGAACCGGGCCAGGATTGCACCGACCGTCCGCGCAACCCGGACTTCGTGCTGAACCAGCCGCGCTATGCCGGCGCCTCGATCCTGTTGGCGCGCAAGAACTTCGGCTGCGGCTCCTCGCGCGAGCATGCGCCCTGGGCGCTGCAGCAGTTCGGGTTCCGCGCCATCGTGGCGCCGAGTTTTGCCGACATCTTCTTCAACAATTGCTACAAGAGTGGCCTGCTGCCGATCGTGCTGCCCGAAGCGGCAGTTGACGGCCTGTTCCAGGCAGTGCAAGCCAACCCCGGGTTCACGCTGGTGGTCGACCTGGAACAGCAGCTGCTCACGAGCGCCGATGCCAGCCTGTCGTACGGCTTCGCCATCGACGACTTCCGCAAGTATTGCCTGCTCAATGGCCTGGATGACATCGGCCTGACCTTGCGCCACCAGGACGCCATTCGCAGTTTCGAGCAGCGACACCTGGCGGCCCAGCCGTGGCTGGCCAACACGATCTGAAAGAGACTGCATGAAGATAGCAATTTTGCCGGGTGACGGCATCGGCCCCGAAATCATGAGCGAAGCGGTCAAGGTGCTGCAGGCGCTGGGCGAGCCGTTCGAGATGGAGACCGCTGCGGTGGGCGGCGCCGGCTACGCCGCGCATGGCCACCCACTGCCCGAGAGCACCCTGAAGCTGGCGCAGGACGCCGACGCGGTGCTGTTCGGCGCCGTCGGCGACTACCAGTACGACCAGCTCGAGCGCGCGCTGCGTCCCGAACAGGCCATCCTCGGGCTGCGCAAGCAGCTCGGCCTGTTCGCCAACCTGCGTCCGGCCATCCTGTACCCAGAGCTGGCCGGCGCCTCCACGCTCAAGCCAGAGGTCGTGTCGGGCCTCGACATCCTGATCATCCGCGAGCTCACCGGCGACATCTATTTCGGCAAGCCGCGCGGCGTGCGCGAGTGCCCGGACGGCCCGTTCCAGGGGCAGCGCGAAGGTTTCGACACGATGCGCTACGCCGAAGGCGAGATTCGCCGCATCGCCCATGTCGCCTTCCAGGCGGCGCGCAAGCGCGATCGGCGCGTGACCAGCGTCGACAAGGCCAATGTGCTCGAGACCTTCCAGTTCTGGCGCGACATCGTCACCGAGGTACACCGTGAATACCCTGACGTCGAACTCGAGCACATGTATGTCGACAACGCCGCCATGCAACTGGTACGCGCCCCGAAGAAATTCGATGTGCTCGTCACCGGCAACATGTTTGGCGACATCCTGTCCGACGCCGCCGCCATGCTCACCGGTTCGATCGGCATGCTGCCCTCGGCCTCGCTCGACGCGAACAACAAGGGCCTGTACGAACCTTCGCACGGTTCGGCGCCCGATATCGCGGGCAATGGCGTGGCCAATCCACTGGCGACCATCCTGTCTGCTGCGATGATGTTGCGCTTTAGTTTTGGCCGCAGCGAGCAGGCCGCGCGCATCGAGGCGGCCGTCAAGCGCGTGCTGGCACAGGGGCTGCGCACCCCCGACATCTACGAAGCGGGTACCCGCAAGGTCGGCACCCGGGAGATGGGCGACGCCGTCGTGGCCGCTCTTCAATGAAAACAGATTCAACCAGTAGAGGAAAGATATGAAATTAGTAGGCCTGGTAGGTTGGCGCGGCATGGTGGGATCGGTCCTGATGCAGCGCATGCAGGAAGAGGGCGATTTCGAGCACATCGAGCCGGTGTTCTTTACCACCTCGAACCCGGGCGGCGCCGCGCCAGCAATGGCGAAAAACGAGACCACGCTCAAGAGCGCCAGCGATATCGCCGAGCTGTCGAAATGCGAGATCATCATCTCCTGCCAGGGTGGCGACTACACCAGCGAGGTGTTCCCGCAACTGCGCGCCAGCGGCTGGAACGGTTACTGGATCGACGCCGCCTCGACCCTGCGCATGAACGACGACGCCGTCATCGTGCTCGACCCGGTGAACAAAGAAGTGATCAAGAACGCCATGGCGCGCGGCGTGAAGAACTACATTGGCGGCAACTGCACCGTGTCGTGCATGCTGATCGGCCTGGGCGGCCTGTTCGAGCAAGGCCTGGTCGAGTGGATGAGCTCCATGACCTACCAGGCGGCATCGGGCGGCGGCGCTCAGCACATGCGCGAACTGCTCACCCAGTTCGGCAGCATCAACGGCGCGGTCAAGCCGCTGCTGGACAACCCGGCGTCGGCCATCCTCGAGATCGACCGCACCGTGCTGGCGACCCAGCATGGCTTCTCGGGCGACGAGACCAGGCAATTCGGCGTGCCGCTGGCCGGCAACCTGATTCCGTGGATCGACAAGGACCTGGGCAATGGACAGTCGAAAGAAGAGTGGAAGGCTGGCGCCGAGACCAACAAGATCCTGGGGCGCGGCGAAGGCTACGCCAGCCGCGCGATTCCGGTGGATGGCCTGTGCGTGCGCATCGGCGCCATGCGCTGCCATTCGCAGGCGTTGACGATCAAGCTCACCCGCGACGTGCCGCTCGACGAGATCAACGACATCATCGCCTCGCACAACGCGTGGGTGAAGGTGGTGCCGAACACGCGCGAAGCCTCGATGCGCGAACTGTCGCCGGCTGCCGTGACGGGTGGCTTGGGCATTCCGGTGGGCCGCCTGCGCAAGATGTCGATGGGCGGCGATTATCTCTCGGCCTTTACCGTTGGCGACCAGCTGCTGTGGGGCGCGGCCGAACCGCTGCGCCGCATGCTGCGCATCGTGCTGGACAAATAAGGGCCAGGCGCGGGCCGCGGGCAGCCGCGCACCCGCGCCAGACCCGCTTGCAGCCTTCCTGGACGGCGCTTTTTTGAGTATTCTGGACACACTTCCCCTCTGGCAGGGGTAAGTTGTGCGCGGAGAGCTTGCATGCTCCAGAGCATGGTGATATGTTGAGACTCCCGGGGAGTTTCTTGCCCAAAGCCAACTATCTTCACTGCCAATTATGCATCTTCCTCATCGTCCTGCGCTCATGGCGTTTGCGCTGAAAACAGCCACCGCGGCAGTCGCCAGTGCCGTGCTCCTGTCCGCTGCCGCCTCGGCCGCGGGCCTCGGAAAGCTGACGGTGCTGTCGGCCCTGGGCCAGCCTCTGCGTGCCGAGATCGAATTGACGACCACGGCTGGCGAAGATGCCTCCAGCCTGGCGGTGAAACTGGCCTCGCCAGAAGCTTTTCGCGCGGCCAACATCGAATTTAACCCGGCACTGCTGTCGCTGCGCTTCAATGTCGAGGCGCGCGGCGGCCGCCAGTTCATCCGGCTGAGCTCCACCCAGCCGCTGAACGAGCCGTTCGTGGACATGCTGCTCGAGTTGTCGTGGAATAACGGCCGCCTGGTACGCGAATACACGTTCTTGCTTGATCCGGCCGAGCTGCGCACCACCCAGCCGGCCATGGCCGCTGCCGATACGCAGCGCCCGGCAGCTGCCGTCGCAGCCGCCCAGGCACGCCCCGCCACGCCGCCTCCGGCAGCGCCGCCCGCGCAACCGGAAGCACGCCGCGACACGGCGCCGCTGGCCCCGCGTGCGGCAGCCCCCGTCGCCGCGCCGGCTGCCGATGCGCCGGGAAGCGCCGCGCCGGCGCGCTACCGCGTGCGCCCGGGCGATACCCTCAGCAAGATTGCCACTCGCCTCAAGCCGGCCGATATCTCGCTCGACATGATGCTGGTGTCGCTGTACCGGGCCAATCCCGACGCCTTCATCGGCAACAACATGAACCGCCTGAAGTCGGGCCAGATCCTGAGCGTGCCGGATGCCGGCGCGCTGCGCGGCGCCGGCCAGGGCGAGGCCACCGCCGTCGTGGTCGCCCACGCAGCCGACTTCAACGCCTACCGCAACAAGCTCGCGGGCCAGGTGGCCAGTGCCGCGCCCCAGCGCACGCCGCAGGCTGGCCAGAGTGCCGCCGGCAAGATTACCGCCAAGGTCGAGGAGCGCCCAACCGCGGCCAACGAATCGCAGGACCAGCTGCGCCTGTCCAGGGCGACCCAGACGGCGGCCGGCGCGGCCGGCGTTGCTGGCGATACGGCCGCGACCGAAGACCGGATCGCGCGCGAGCGTGAACTGGCGCAGGCGCAGGCGCGCGTCAAGGAACTCGAACGCAATGTCAGCGAGCTCGAATCGCTGATGACGGTGAAGAGCCGCACCGGCAGCGACACCCAGAACGCCGCTGCCGCCGGTGCAATCGGCGCCGCCGCCACCGGCGCGGCCGACCAGGCTGCCGCCGCTGCGCCTGCCCCGGTGGCGAAGCCGGCCGACAGGATCAAGCCGAAGAAACAGCCCAAGCCCGAAGAGAAGAGCTTCGCCGACACGCTGATGGACAACATCAATCTTGTGGGCGCCGCTGCCGCCGTGCTGCTGCTCGCCGCCTTCGGCCTGTCGCGCCGCAAGAAAAAGAAAGAGGACGACCGCATTCTCGACGCCGAGCCATCGGTTCTTGGCGTGCCGAACCAGGCCGCGCATTCGCTGTACGCACAGACCGGCGGCCAGAGCGTCGACACCAGCAACAGCGTGTTCAACTCCAGTTTCGCGCCCTCGGCTTCCCAGCTCGACACCAATGAAGTCGACCCGGTGGCCGAAGCCGATGTGTATATCGCCTATGGCCGCGATGCCCAGGCCGAAGAGATCCTCAAGGAAGCCTTGCGCAACCAGCCGGAACGCCACGCGGTGCGCCTGAAGCTGCTGGAAATCTACGCCGCGCGTAAGGACTTGCGCGCCTTCGAGAGCCAGGCCAGCGAACTGCATGGCATCAGCCGCGGGCAGGGCGACGAATGGGCCCAGGCGGCGGCACTTGGACTGAGCATCGACCCGGCCAATCCACTGTATGCCAGCGCCGCCGGCGCAGCGCCAGTGGCGCCGACGCCGAGCCCGCAGGAGCGCGACCAGCAGTCGCTCCTGTCGCAGCAGCTGGAAGACGCGTTCCGGAGCAGCGCCCCGGGCGCGGCCCTTGGCGCGGGTGCGGTTGCCGCCACCACCGCCTATGGCACGATGGACCACGATGACGGCACGGCACTGCCGATGGCCGGCGCGGCAGCGCGCGCCGACGACAATGCGCTCGACTTCGACCTGGGCGGCTTGAGCTTCGAACCGGTCGCCAATGGTGAACCGACCGCCATGCCAGGGGCGGGCGCGCCAGACGCGCCAGACTATTCGCAGGACGACACTGCAGTGCCAGACCTCGAGTTCGCGCTCGATCCGCTTGGGGATTCGATCACGGGGTCCACAACCGAGTCCGTCGCTGAGTCACCTGCCGAGCTCGCGGCGGCACCGGCGCCGGCATCCGACGATCCATTCGACCTGGCCTTTGACATGAGCTTCGGCGAGCCGGATGCGGCGCCACAGCCCCATGCTGGCAGTGCCGCGCTGAATGCGTCTGGCGCCGATGTCGACATGGCCGGCCTGGCCGCCGAATTCGATTTGCCGCCGTTGCCGGCTGTGAGCGAGGACGAGGTGCCCATGTTTGCGGCTGCTTCTTCGGCCGCACCAGAGGCCACTCCCGCGGCGGGCTCGCTCGAGAACGATCCGCTGTTCGACCTCGATACGATGGACTTCGGCCTGCCTGCAGTGCCGGCCATGCCGGCAGCGGTAGTCGAGGCGACCCCGTTCCACGAAGACCTTCCTGCCATGAAGGCTGCGCCGGCACCGGTGGGCAGCGCCGACGACCCGTTGTTCGACCTCGATACCATGGACTTCGGCAGCCCGGGCGAATCGGCTGCGCCAGCGTCCGTGCCAGCTCCTGCATCGGTCGAACCGTTCGAGTTCGATGCGCCGCCGGCCACGCGCGACGAGGCGCCGGCGCTTGAATCCGGCTATCGCAGTGCGGCAGACTTCCAGTTCAATGCCGACGCCGATGCCGATCCGTTCGCGTTGCCGCAAGAGCAGGCCGCGGCGCCAGCTCCGGTCGTGCCGGCCGCGCCAAGCTTCGATCTCGGCGATATCGACCTCGACCTGCCGGCCCAGCCAGGCGTGGCAGGCGCCGACCTGCCGCAGGCTGGCGAATCGTTCGAGCCGGCCGCCATGTCGCCCGAGCACATGGAAATGGAAACCAAACTCGACCTCGCGATCGCCTACCAGGAAATCGGTGACAAGGAAGGCGCCCGCGAGCTGCTCGACGAAGTCATCAAGGGTGGCAACAGCCAGCAGGTGAGCAAGGCCAGCGCGATGCGCTCCCTGCTGGCGTGAGGCGGATCGCGCTGGGTGTCCAGTATGTAGGCACCACTTGGTCGGGTTACCAGAAGCAGCCGGACCGTAATACCGTCCAGGACCGCCTCGAGATCGCGCTCGAAAAGTTCGCCTGCACACCGCTTGCGACGACATGCGCCGGGCGCACCGATGCCGGCGTGCACGGCATCGAGCAAGTGGTCCACTTCGACACGGAACTCGACCGCGCCACCCAGAGCTGGGTGCGCGGCGTGAACACCTTCCTGCCCGATTCGATCGCGGTGCGCTGGGCCCACGAGACGCAACCGGAACTGGACGGCCTGGAATTCCATGCGCGTTTCTCGGCACGCTCGCGCACCTATCACTACGTGCTCTACAACCACCCGACGCCGTCTGCGCTGCTGGCCAAGCGTGCCGGCTGGGTATTTCGCCCGCTCGACCTGGACGCCATGCGCAATGCGGCGCGGCACCTGGTGGGCGAGCACGATTTCTCTGCCTTCCGCGCCGCCAGCTGCCAGGCGAACACCCCGGTCAAGCAGATGCATGAGCTCAGCATCCAGCGCTACGGCGATGTCATCGTGTTCACGGTGCGCGCCAGCGCCTTCCTGCACCACATGGTGCGCAATATCGTAGGTTCCCTGGTGTACGTCGGTATCGGCCGCCAGCCGCCCGGCTGGATGGGCGAGGTGCTGGCCAGCCGCTCGCGCGACGTGGCCGCGCCCACCTTCATGCCCGACGGCCTGTACCTGGCTAAAATCGATTACGATCCGAGGTGGCAGCTGCCGCAAGAGGCAGCGTCGCCGTTGCCGTGGCTGTAAGCGGCGCTCACGAAAGAAGATCGCCATGCGACGTACCCGTATCAAAATTTGCGGCATCACCCGCGAGGAAGACCTGCACGCGGCCGTCGCGGCCGGCGCCGATGCCTTGGGTTTCGTGTTCTACCGCGCCAGCCCGCGCTATGTCACGCCTGAACGGGCAGGGCAATTGTGCGCGGCGCTGCCGCCCTACGTGAGCGCGGTGGCGCTGTTCGTCAACGCGACGGTGGAAGAAGTAAAGGCGGTCGCCGCCAGCGCGCCGCTGTCGCTCATCCAGTTCCATGGCGATGAAACCGCCGGGGACTGCGCCGCGCTGGCGGCTGCCGTGCAGCGCCCGTACGTGCGTGCCTTCCGGGTCAGGCCCGACACGACCGGAGATGAACTGCTAGAATACGAACGTGCTAACCGCGCCGCCAGTCCCTGGTTTTCCGGCATTCTGCTCGACACCTGGGTGGACTCCTACGGCGGCACAGGAAAGGTCTTCGATTGGTCTCTCATTCCAAAAGAGCTCGCGCCTCGGGTCGTTTTAAGTGGTGGCTTGAGCGTACAAAACGCGACTGACGCGGTGGTACGTGTTCGTCCCTTCGCGGTCGACGTCAGCAGTGGCGTCGAAGCGCAGAAGGGCATCAAGGATGCCCGCAAGCTCGCCGGTTTCATTGGCGCGGTGCGGGCGGCCGACGCCACCATTTTGAGTGAGACATCCCATGAAAGAACTTCCAGGTAGCGGCACTGCCGCACTGTTCAAGACCCTCGATTACCAGCTGCCCGACCAGTCCGGGCACTTCGGCCCCTACGGCGGCAGCTTCGTTGCCGAAACCTTGTCGCATGCCCTGTCGGAGCTGACCGACGCTTATGCGCGCTATTCGCACGACGCCGAATTCCTCGATGAATTCCGCTACGAGCTGGCGCATTTCGTCGGCCGCCCATCGCCGGTGTACCACGCGCGCCGCTTCACCGAGCAGGCCGGTGGCGCCCAGATCTTCTTCAAGCGCGAAGACCTGAACCATACCGGCGCGCACAAGATCAACAACGTGATTGGCCAGGCGCTGCTGGCACGCCGCATGGGCAAGAAGCGCATCATCGCCGAAACCGGCGCCGGCCAGCACGGCGTGGCCACCGCCACCATCTGCGCCCGCTTCGGCCTGGAATGCGTGGTGTACATGGGCAGCGAAGACGTCAAGCGCCAGGCCCAGAACGTCTACCGCATGAAACTGCTGGGCGCTACCGTGGTTCCGGTGGAATCGGGCTCCAAGACCCTGAAGGACGCGCTCAACGAGGCGATGCGCGACTGGGTGACGAATATCGAAAACACCTTCTACATCATCGGCACCGTGGCCGGGCCGCATCCTTACCCGATGATGGTGCGCGACTTCCAGTCGGTGATCGGCGAAGAGTGCCGGATACAGATGCCGGCCATGACCGGTCGCCAGCCCGACTACGTGCTCGCCTGCATCGGCGGCGGTTCCAATGCCATGGGCATCTTCTATCCGTATATCGACGAGCCGGGCGTGAAGCTGGTGGGCGTCGAGGCGGCCGGCGAGGGGCTCGATTCGGGCAAGCACTCGGCTTCGCTTAGCGCCGGTTTTCCGGGCGTCTTGCACGGCAACCGCACTTACCTGCTGCAGGATGCGAACGGCCAGATCATCGAGACCCATTCTGTCTCGGCCGGCCTGGATTACCCGGGCGTGGGGCCGGAACATGCGTGGCTCAAGGATTCCCTGCGCGCCGAGTATGTGTCGATCACGGACGACGAAGCGCTGCAGGCCTTCCACGACTGCTGCCGCATCGAAGGCATCATCCCGGCGCTGGAATCCTCGCACGCGATTGCCTATGCGGTGAAGCTGGCAGCCACGCTGCCGCAAGACCAGCTCATTCTGGTCAACCTGTCAGGCCGCGGCGACAAAGATATGCATACGGTGGCGCAAAGGATGGGACTCGACTTTAGCTGACTGTCGTCGGCACATCGTTTTCATCCCTTCGTGAACCCAGACAGAAAGTATTCGCATGTCCCGTATCGAATCGACATTTGCTGCGCTCAAGGCGCAGAACAAGACCGGCCTGGTCACCTTCATCACGGCCGGCGACCCGGCGCCCGAATTGACCGTGCCGCTGATGCACGCCCTGGTCGAGGGCGGCGCCAACGTGCTGGAACTGGGCGTTCCTTTCTCCGATCCGATGGCCGAAGGCCCCGTGATTCAGCGCGCCTGCGAGCGCGCGCTCACCTTCGGCATCGGCTTGCCGGACGTGTTTGACTTTGTGCGGGAATTCCGCAAGACCAATGCGACCACGCCAGTGGTGCTGATGGGCTATGCCAACCCGATCGAGCGCATCGGTCCCGACAACTTCATCCGCTACGCGAAAGAGGCGGGGGCCGACGGCGCCATCGTGGTCGACTACCCGCCGGAAGAGTGCGCGGCCTTCGCCGAGGCCATGCGTGCCAACGGTCTCGACCTGATCTTCCTGCTCGCGCCGACCTCGACCACGGCGCGGGTACAGCAGGTAGCAAAATACGGCAGCGGCTTTAGCTATTACGTGTCGCTCAAGGGGGTTACCGGCTCCGGCAGCATCGACACCGCCGACGTTGCACGCCGCGTGGGCGCGATCCGCGAGCACGTGAAGCTCCCGATTGGCGTGGGTTTCGGCATCCGCGACGGCGCCACTGCCCGCGCAGTTGCCGAAGTGGCCGATGCAGTCGTGATCGGCAGCCGCATCATCCAGGAACTCGAATCGGTACCTAAAGACCAGGCCGTCGCCGCCGTCCGCGCCTTCACCACCACCATCCGCACCGCCCTCGACGCCTGAGCACAGCGACTATTAGGACTATTAGGGTCAGAGTCGAATTATCGGGAAACTCCCGACAATTTCCTGCAATTGAACTCTGACCCTAACTATCACCAGCCTCGTCCCAATTCCAAACAATGAGGGTCAGAGTCGAATTATTGGGAAACTTTTAACAGTTGCTCAATATTTTGACTCTGACCCTGATTGTTTTTTCGCACTCGCTAGGGTGTTGGCAAGCTCAGCTTCCCCCAGCTCCTGGCGCAAGCCCTCAATGCCGCAGCGGCATTTGTTGGCACGGCGTTCGCGGCTGGCAGGTTGGCAGATAATTAGGGTCAGAGTCGAATTATTGGGAAACGTTTGCAAGTTTCCTGCAATTTGACTCTGACCCCAGTTGTTTTGATTTAATGCTGCTATTAGACAATTAGGGTCAGAGTCGAATTGTGGGAAATTTTAGGAAATTGCCCAACAAATCAACTCTGACCCTACGGATGTTTGGGGGATGTCGATATGCTTATTGGTGGCCAGACAGGATTCGACAAGTGGGGCGTGAGCGGCTACACTACGGCCACTTCGAAGAACTGCCGCAAGGAGAAAAGATGAGTTGGCTAGAAAAACTGCTGCCCCCACGGATCCAGCGCTCCGATGCCGCCAACCGCAAAACCATGCCGGAAGGGCTCTGGGTCAAGTGCCCCTCATGCGAAGTGGTGTTGTACCGTGCCGACCTCGAGACGAACCTGCATGTGTGCCCGAAATGCGACCACCACATGCGTATTCGCGCCCGCGAGCGCCTCGATGGCCTGCTCGATGCGGGTGGACGTTATGAAATCGGACAGGAAACCCTGCCGGTCGATACCCTGAAGTTCAAGGACAGCAAGAAATATCCCGACCGCTTGAAGGCGGCCATGGAAGCCACCGGTGAAACCGATGCGCTGATCGTCCAGGGTGGTTCGATCATGAGCTTGCCGGTGGTGGTGGCCTGCTTCGAGTTCGAATTCATGGGTGGATCGATGGGTTCGGTTGTCGGCGAACGTTTCGCCCGAGGCGCCCAGGTGGCGATCGAGCAAAAGGTTCCATTCATCTGCATTACCGCCACCGGTGGCGCGCGCATGCAGGAAGGTCTGCTGTCGCTGCTGCAGATGGCGAAAACCACGTCCATGCTGACCAAGCTGTCGGAAAAGAAGCTGCCTTTCATTAGCGTGCTGACCGACCCGACCATGGGCGGCGTGTCTGCGTCGTTCGCCTTCATGGGTGACGTCGTCATTGCCGAGCCGCGGGCGCTGATCGGCTTTGCCGGCCCGCGCGTGATCGAGAACACGGTCCGTGAAAAGCTGCCGGAAGGCTTCCAGCGCGCCGAGTTCCTGGTCCAGAAGGGTGCCGTCGACATGATCGTCGACCGCCGCAAGATGCGCGAAGAAATCGCGCGCCTGCTGGCCCTGTTGCAGAACCAGGCGGTCGAAGTCATCGCCTGATCCTGTCCTCGCCTGATCCCGCTCGCGGTGCCGATGCCCACGCATCGGCACCGCGCATCCGTTTCCGCGCTTCGCTCGCATACCGACGTCCCATCCATGCCCACACTCCCCACCACCTTGCCCGACTGGCTGGCGCTGCTCGAGTCACGCCATGCCGAAACCCATATCGACATGGGCCTCGACCGCGTGCGCGCCGTCAAGGAGCGCCTGCAGCTGGCCTTTACCTGCCCCGTCATCATGGTGGCTGGCACCAATGGCAAGGGATCGACCTGTGCCATGCTCGAAGCGATGCTGCTGCAATGCGGCTACCGCGTGGGCCTGTATATCAAGCCGCACTTCCTGGACTTTAACGAGCGTGCCCGCATTAACGGCGAGCTGGCCACCGACGCTGCGCTAGTGGCGGCCTTCGATGCGGTCGAAGCCGTGCGCGGCGAAGTGGCGCTGACCTATTTCGAGTTCACCACGCTCGCGATCATGCACCTGATTTCGCAGTCGAATGTCGACGTCGCGATCCTCGAAGTCGGTCTTGGCGGGCGCTTGGACGCGGTCAATGTGATCGACGCCGACGTGGCGATCGTCACCAGCGTCGACATCGACCATACCGACTACCTTGGCGACACGCGCGAAAAAATCGGCTTCGAGAAGGCCGGTATTTTCCGGGCCGGGAAAACGGCGATCTGCAGCGACCCGGTCCCCCCGCAGTCGCTGATCGATCACGCCGAAGCCATCGGCGCCGACCTGTGGCTGCTGGGGCGCGATTTCAACTACCAGGGCGACCAGCAGCAATGGAGCTATGGCGGGCGCGGGCAGCGCCGCAATTCGCTGGCCTATCCGGCCCTGCGTGGCGCCAACCAGCTGCTCAACGCGTCGGCTGCGCTGGCAGCGCTCGAAGTGCTGCGCATGCAGCTGCCTTGCGGCGCACAAGAAGTGCGCGCGGGCCTGGCTCTGGTCGAACTGCCGGGCCGCTTCCAGGTATTGCCGGGGCGCCCGACCCAGGTGCTCGACGTCGCCCACAACGCGCATGCCAGCGCGACTCTCGCGCAGAATCTCGGCAACATGGGCTTTCATCGCTATACCTACGCGGTATTCGGCATCATGCAAGACAAGGACATCGACGCCGTGATCGCCCCGATGGCGCAATACATCGACCATTGGTGCGTGAGCGCGCTGCCGTCGCCCAGGTCGAGCGAACCGGCGCAGCTGGCGGAAAAACTCGCGCGGCTCAAGCCCGCGGGCGCGAAAGAAGACGATTTTTCGGTCGGCGCCTTCGCCAGTGTGGCCGAGGCATATGCGAATGCGGTGAGCCGGGCAGGGGAGAATGATAGAATTGTGGTCTTTGGCTCGTTCTATACGGTCGCCGGCGTGATGGCGGCCCGTAAATCCTCTCTACACTGATACTCAAACGCATGGGCTTGTTCTCGTTCGGCAGCAATAACAAGCAAGACACGGTCCGCGACAGCGGCCATTTCGTCAAGGACGACGATGCCGCCTACGGCGAGCGCGCCCGCGCCAAGCGTGCGACGCACGCCGGCGAAGGAGCGCGCCGCAGCCGCGCGCCCGATCCTGTCCTTCCCGAGAAAAAGCGCGCACGCCGGCGCCTGGTCGGCGCGGTGGCACTGGCGCTCGCGGCAGCGGTCGGCTTGCCGATGCTGCTCGATTCCGAGCCCAAGCCGCTCGGCACCGATATCGCGATCAACATACCGTCCCGGGACAAGGTAGCGCCGCTGCCGGTGCCGGCCGCCGCCAGCGTCGACAACGACGAAGAAATCGTCGACCCGGCCGACGCCGGTTTTGAGGCCGGCCTTGACGCGGGAGCGCCAGCGGCTGCGCAGATCGCGGCCGAACCTGCCGACCCGCCGCCGATGCGCACCATCGACACAGCCGCCGCGCGAGTGCCGGCAGTAGTCAAGCCCGAGCCGAAGCCCGAGCCGAAGCAGCCAACCGTCGCCGAAATCCATCCGAAGGCGGCCGACCTGGAAGCGAAGGCCGCGGCCAGGCCGACGGAAAAATTCATCACATTGCCGCCCAAGGAAGCACCGAAAGCCGTCCGCGACGATGCCGCGCGCGCGATCGCGATCCTCGAGGGGCAGCCAGTGGTCAAGGCCGAAGGCCCGACCCAGAAATACGTGGTGCAGGTCGCCGCGCTCGCGACCGAAGCGAAAGTGACCGAGCTGCAGGGCCGCTTGCGCGCAGCCGGCGTGTCGTCGTTCACCCAGAAATCCGGTGAACTGATCCGTGTGCGGGTGGGGCCCTACACCAAGGAAGAAGGCGAGCAGATCCGGTCCAAGCTGATCGCCATGGGCCTGTCGGGCACGCTGGTGCCGCTCTGATGCAAGGTTGCACGGCGTGACGATTTTCGATTACCTGGTCTTGTTTGTCCTCATTTCGTCGGTCATTATTTCCACTTTGCGCGGCCTGGTGAAGGAGATTCTTTCCTTGCTGGGCTGGGTGGTGGCCTTCGTGGTGGCCAATATGTACGGCGCCAGGCTGGCCCCGCTGCTGCCGGAACTGGTGTCCGGCGAGACAGCGCGCCTGATCGCGGCCTTTGTCATTCTTTTCCTGGGCGTGCGCATACTGATGGGCCTGCTGTCACTGGCGATTGGCGCCGTCATCACCGCCAGCGGCCTGAGCCTGGCGGACCGGGGCCTGGGCGGCCTGTTCGGACTGGCGCGGGGCATTGTGATTGTGCTTGCCGCCGTCATATTGTCTGGGATGACAGCCATCCCGCAACAGGATTTCTGGAGAAATGCGCTGCTTTCGCCGATGGCGGAGACCGGGGCGCGCACGGTCAAGCCGTTCTTGCCCGCCGCGCTGGCACAGCACGTGAAGTATTGAAGTGACCGAATTTTCTTGTATTTATTTTTGTAAAATCAGCAGTCCAGCTTTAGGAGCGCACCATGTGTGGCATCGTCGGCGTCGTCTCGCACAATCCCGTCAACCAGCTCTTGTATGACGCGTTGCTGCTGCTGCAGCACCGCGGCCAGGATGCGGCGGGCATTGCGACCAATCACAGCAGCATGTTCTCGATGTACAAGGCCAATGGCCTGGTCCGCGACGTGTTCCGTACCCGCAATATGCGCTCGCTGCAAGGCAATACCGGTATCGGCCATTGCCGCTACCCCACGGCCGGTTCGTCGAGCGAGGAAGAAGCCCAGCCTTTCTATGTCAATGCACCGTTCGGCATCACGCTGGCGCACAACGGCAACCTGACCAACCAGGCAGTGCTCAAGGAAGAGCTGTTCCGTAACGACCGGCGCCACATCAATACCGATTCCGACTCCGAAGTGCTGCTCAACGTGCTCGCGCACGAAATCCAGGAAGCGGCCGACGGCTTCAACCTCGATACCGATGCCGTCTTCAAGGCGGTCGCCGCGGTGCATCGCCGGGTGCGTGGCGCCTATGCGGTGGTGGCGCAGATTTCTGGCCACGGCATGCTGGCCTTCCGTGACCCGTTCGGGATTCGTCCGCTGTGCATAGGCATGAACGAAACCGACGGCGGAACCGAATATCTGGTGGCCAGCGAGTCGGTGGCGCTGGAAGGCCTGGGCTTTCGCTTCATGCGCGACATCGCGCCGGGCGAGGCGGTCTTCATCGACAACGACGGCAACCTGTCGGAGCGGCAGTGTGCCGAAAATCCGTCGCTCAATCCGTGCGCCTTCGAATACGTCTACCTGGCGCGCCCGGACTCGGTGATCGACGGAGCCTCGGTCTACGCCACCCGCCTGCGCATGGGCGAATACCTGGCCGACAAGGTGCGCGCCGAGATTCCGGACGGCGAAATCGACGTGGTCATGCCGATTCCCGATTCGTCGCGCCCGGCCGCGATCCAGTTGGCGCTCAAGCTTGGTATCGAATACCGCGAAGGATTCATCAAGAACCGCTATATCGGCCGCACCTTCATCATGCCGGGGCAGGGCATGCGCAAGAAGTCGGTGCGCCAGAAGCTCAACGCCATCGTGTCCGAGTTCAAGGACAAGAACGTGCTGCTGGTCGACGACTCGATCGTGCGCGGTACCACCAGCCGTGAAATCGTGCAGATGGCGCGCGAAGCCGGTGCGCGCAAGGTGTTCTTCGCCTCGGCCGCGCCGCCTGTGCTCTACGCGAACGTGTATGGCATCGACATGCCCACCCGCGACGAACTGATCGCGCATGGCCGCACCACCGAAGAAGTGTGCCGCGAGATCACCGCCGACCGCCTGGTGTACCAGGACATCGACGCACTCAAGCGGGCGATTTCCGACGTCAATCCGGCCTTGAAGAACTTCGAGGCTTCGTGCTTCGACGGTGTGTATGTCACCGGCGACGTGACCCCGGAATATCTCGACCGCCTGGAGTCGGCGCGCCACAAGCCGAGCCCGCGGCGCGCAGAGGATGACGTGACCACGCACCTGCACCTGAACGCTTCGCCAGCCGATTGAGGTTGCCCGCATGAGCGATAAGTACGGCTTTACCACCACCATCTTGCACAGCGATCGCCGCAAGGCGATCGAGCAAGGCTCGCTACACAAGCCGGTGCATACTTCGGTCGCCTTCGGCTATACCGATGCGCGCCAGCTGGCCTCGGTCTTCCAGGGCAAGGAGCCGGGCTTTCGTTATGGCCGCCAGGGCAACCCTACCGTCAGCGCGCTCGAGGACAAGATCAGCAAGATGGAAGGCGGCGTCGGTACGCTGTGCTTCGCCACCGGCATGGGCGCGATCGGCGCGCTGTTCCAGGCGCTGCTGCGCAGCGGCGACCATATCGTGTCCTCGTCCTTTCTGTTTGGGAACACCAACAGCCTGTGGCAGACGGTGGCCGGCCAGGGCGTGGACGTGGACTTTGTCGACGCCACCGATGCCGCCAACGTGGAAGCGGTGCTCAGGCCCGAAACGCGCATGGTCTTCGTCGAGACCATTGCCAATCCGCGCACCCAGGTGGCCGACCTGGCCCGAATCGGCCAGCTGTGCCGCGAGCGCGGCATCCTGTATGTGGTCGACAACACCATGACCACGCCCTACCTGTTCCGTCCCAAGGCGGTCGGGGCGGGCCTGGTAGTCAATTCGCTGACCAAGTCGATCGGCGGCCATGGCAACGCGCTGGGTGGCGCGCTGACCGATACCGGTGAGTTCGACTGGAGCAGCTATCCGCATATCGCGCCCAACTTTCGCAAGCAGCCAAGCCAGGCGCAAGGCCTGGCCCAGCTGCGCGCGAAAGCCCTGCGCGACTTCGGCGCGGCGCTGGGGCCGGAGGCAGCCCACCACATCGCCATCGGCGCCGAAACGCTGGCGCTGCGAATGGAGCGCACCAGTAGCAACGCGCTGGCGCTGGCGCGAATGCTGGAAGGCGACGTGCGGGTCGCTGCAGTCCATTATCCCGGGCTGGCTTCGCATGCGCAGCACGGCATCGCGCAAGCGCTGTTTCGTGCTGGCGGCTCGCTGCTCAGTTTCGAGCTGGTCGATGCGATCGACCCTTTCGATTACCTGAACCGCCTGCAACTGGGCATCGCAGCGAGCAACCTGGGCGATACCCGCACCCTGGTGATCCCGGTAGCGCACACGATCTTCTTCGAGATGGGCGCCGAGCGCCGCGCCAGCATGGGCATTGCCGAGTCGCTGATCCGGGTCTCGGTCGGCATCGAGGACACCGACGACCTGTTGAACGATTTTCGCCAGGCGCTCGATCAGTAGAGCGGCGCCGCCGGTTTTTGTTTCAGCGGTTGAGCGGCAAGCCCGAATGCCGCTATGATGGGGATTCGATTCCTCACCCGTAAGCGACCATGAAGACCACGCTGTTCTGCCTTTCCCTCTTTTTCTGCGCCAGTGCTTTCGCCGGCGAACTGGAAGATGCCCATGCTTCGTTCGCCAAAAAGGATTACGCCGCGGCGATGAAGGCATACACAAAGCTGGCCAATGCCGGCAACCCCGAGGCGCAGCAGGCACTGGGCCAGATGTTCTGGTATGGCGAAGCTGGGCAGGTGGACGAGGCCAGGGCCGAAGCGTTGTTCAAGAAATCGGCCGCCAAGGGCAACAAGGTGGCGATCGCTTCGCTCGAACTGATGACGCAGCGCGTCGCGCGCCGCAAGGACATCGATTACTGGATCAAGGGCTACGACGGCGAAGACCTGAAATCAGGTGAACTGCGCTGCGTCGCCCCGCGCATTCCGGCAATGTCCAAGATCAACGCCGACATCGACCGGATCAGCGGTGCCGTTACCAATTGGCAGGAATGCTATAACAGGTTTGTCACCAGCCTGAACGCGGCGGTGCCGCTGACCAAGCGCATTCCGGCCGACATCGCCAAGCTCATGACCAAGGACGAAACCGCGGCATCGACGGTCTACCTGACGCAGCTGCAATCGAACCTGACCGAAGAAGCCAAGGTGAACTCAAAGCTGGTGCTGGCCGATTTCGCGGCATGGCGGGCAGCGACCGAGGCCTATGTGGCGGAGCACAATGCGATGGTCAAGAGTTCTTCGGAAGCGAAGAAGGCTAAGTGACAGGGCAAGTGGCAGGGTAAGTGAGCGGTTCGTGGCGGTCAATCCAGCCCCGGTCTGGACAGGGCCGGGGCCGGGGTTGCGCAGCGCAGCGCAGCTCAGTGCGAGCTCAGTGCCAGCTGCGCATCAAGCCCACCGCCAGCCCCTCGAGCGCGAACTCGTCTTCGGGCCTGACCTGGATCACCTTGAAATCCGGGTTTTCCGGCAGCAGCTCGACCAGGTTGCCAGTCTTGCGGTAGCGCTTGACGGTGACTTCGTCGCCCAGCCTGGCCACCACGATCTGGCCGTTCTTGGCGCTGTCGATCTTCTTGACCGCCAGAAAGTCGCCGTCGCAGATGCCGGCGTCGCGCATCGACCAGCCCTTGACCTTGAGTAAGAAGTCGGGGCGCGCGGAAAACATCGCAGCATCAACGTTATAGGTCGCTTCGACGTGTTCCTGTGCAAGGATCGGCGAACCGGCAGCGACGCGGCCGACCAGCGGCAGCGGCATCATGAGGGCCGCCGGCACCAGCGGCACTGGCTCGACCGAAGCGCCGATCAGGCGGATGCCGCGCGACGTGCCCGGTGAAATTTCGATCGCGCCCTTGCGCGCCAGCGCTTGCAGGTGTTCTTCGGCGGCATTGGCCGAGCGAAAGCCCAACTCTGCCGCGATTTCCGCGCGGGTTGGCGGGAAGCCGGTGTTCTCGATCGCTTCCTTGATCAGGTTAAGGATCTGTTCTTGCCTTGCGGTGAGCTTGAGCATGGGTGTGATAAGGCAATCCGTTATGTGAGTAGACTGTATTTTTGTACAGTATTCCGGTATGCGCAAGGGGAAATACCGCAAAAGTGTAAAAAAATTGTGCAATGCGGTCGTGCAGGGCGCGCCGCGATTGCCCGCTGCATCTTCGCCAGGACAACACCGAGCTTCCCAAGCGGCCTGTTTTCGGGCTATAATGTCCGGCTTTCCCTTCCCACACTCGTCTTGACGCCGAGGTGGGCAATTTGTTTAAACGTCCTTAAGGAGTGTTGCATGCGTCATTATGAAATCGTTTTTATCGTCCACCCGGACCAGAGCGAGCAGGTCCCGGCGATGATCGAGCGTTACAAAGCCACGGTCTCCAGCCGCGGCGGTAACATCCATCGCGTCGAAGACTGGGGCCGTCGTCAGATGGCTTACCAGATCCAGAAGCTGCCAAAAGCCCACTACATCTGCCTGAACATCGAGTGCGACAACGAGACCCTGGTCGAGCTGGAAACCGCATTCAAGTTCAACGATGCCGTCCTGCGTCACCTGACCGTCAAGATGAAGAAAGCTGAAACCGCACCGTCGCCGATGATGAAGTCGGTCCAGCGCGAAGACGCAGCCAAGAGCCACCGCGCTGAAGCCTCGGCACCAGCGGCAGCACCTGCTGCTGCAGCCCCGGCCCCGGCAGCTGCTTAATTGTTGACAGGTCTTTCCAGGCAATCCAAGGACACAGTGAACCAGCGCAGTAAAAGCGCGCAGTGAACGAATTCAGGCTCATCGCGACCATCGCCGAGCGTGACGTACTGCGTTACACCCCGGCCGGTGTCCCCATCGTGGGCGCCATCCTGATGCACAGTTCGCAGCAGGAAGAGGCAAGGGTTGCAAGGCTGGTCGAGTTTGAAGTCCCCGCGCTGGCCGCGGGCGAGGTTTCAGGCAGGTTTGCCAGCGCTGAACTGGGCGCGGCTTACGAGTTCACCGGATTTTTGGCCAGGAAGAACCGCAACAGCAAAGCACTGGTGTTTCACATCATTGATTTCAGTGCCGCATAGGTCAACCGACCGCACGGCAACATTTAGATAGATACAGGAGCCTCACATGGCATTCGGTAAAAAGTTCGACAAAAACAAAGCCAAAGAAAAACTGAAGCGCAAACAGCAAAACCCGCTGTTCAAGCGCAAGAAATTCTGCCGCTTCACGGCTGCAAACGTGGAACAGGTCGACTACAAGGACGTCGACACCCTGAAGGACTTCGTCCAGGAAAACGGCAAGATCATGCCGGCACGCCTGACCGGCACCAAGGCGCACTACCAGCGCCAGGTCGACACCGCGATCAAGCGCGCACGCTACCTCGCGCTGCTGCCGTACACCGACCTGCACCACGCTTAATCGCGTCGTACAGTTCAGAATATCCTGGAGAAAAATATGCAAGTGATCCTTTTGGAAAAAGTTGTTAACGTCGGCAACCTGGGCGACGTGGTCAAGGTCAAGGACGGTTACGCACGTAACTTCCTGATCCCGCAAAAGATGGCCCGCCGTGCGACGTCGTCGGCTGTTGCCGAGTTCGAAGTCAAGCGCGCCGAACTGGAAAAAGCAGCAGCTGAAAAGCTGTCGGCTGCCCAGGCGCAAGGCGACAAGCTCAGCGGCATGACCGTCACCATCGGCCAGAAGGCCGGCGTCGACGGCCGTCTGTTCGGTTCGGTCACCAACTTCGACATCGCTGAAGCGCTGAGCAAGCAAGGCTTCGCAGTCGAGAAGTCGCAGGTCCGCATGCCGACCGGCCCACTCAAGACCACGGGCGAGTTCCCGGTTGCAGTCGCACTGCACACCGACGTCGTCACGGAAATCACCATCGCCGTCGTCGGCGAAGCCGCTTAAGCGCCTGACGTTTCCCCTCCCGTGGCGGCGGAGTATCGCTTGCCTTGGGGGAGGGTGTCAGCCACTGATGCAATAAAAAAGCCGGGTTCGCCTGGCTTTTTTTATGGCGCTGTACCCGTTAGCTATGGATGAGCACTGAACTGCTGAGCTGAACTGCTGAGCAAAATTGCGGTCCAACCCCTGTCGATCTCGATAGGGAGTGGTAGATGAAAGCGCCCCGGTTTGCCAAGCTGTTTGCCCAGCTTCCCATGCTCAACCAGGTCCAGCGGCAGCAGGTGCTCGATGCCCCGCATCCCGCAGCCGGCCTAGACCGGGCAGTCGCCCTGATTGGGCAGATCCGTTCCGCAGGGCGGCGCTGTCCTGAATGCGGCTGCCAGCGCTACCACCGCCACGGCCAGGCCAACGACCTGCAGCGTTTTCGCTGCTGCCAGTGCCGGCGCACATTTAACGACCTGTCCGGCACGCCGCTGGCGCGGCTCAGGCTGCGCGGCAAGTGGCTCGACTACCTCGGCGCCCTGCTCGATTCCCGGGCGGTGCGCGACGCCGCCAAGCGGGTTGGCGTCCACCGCAACACGGCGTTTCGTTGGCGCCATCGCTTCCTGAACCGGGTCAAGCATGACCGGCCAGCGCAGCTCGTCGGCATCGTCGAAGCCGACGAAATGTTTTTGCTGGAATCGCAGAAAGGCTCACGCACACTCGATCGCCCGCCGCGCAAGCGAGGCGGCCGGGCCAGCCTGCCCGGTACTTCACGCCACCTCGATTGCATCCTGGTCGCGCGTGACCGCAGTGGACAGACCATCGATGCCGTTACCGGCCGTGGCGCGCTGAAGGTAGCCCAACTGGTGCTGCACCTGTTGCCGAGGCTGGCCCCGCAAGCGCTTCTGGTCACCGATTCGCACGCCGCCTACCGTGCGTTTGCCCGTCAGCGGGGTATTGCCCACCAGGCAGTCAATCTGCGCTCCGGCGAGCGGGTCCGGAACGCGATCCATGTCCAGAACGTGAACGCCTACCACCGGCGCTTGCGCCAATGGCTGGCGCGGTTCCACGGGGTTGCCTCGCGTTGGCTGCCAAATTACCTGGGCTGGCACTGGGCACTTGATGGCGGGCGGGTCACTTCCGTCGAGCACTTGCTACGCATCGCTTGTGGACTCATCCATAGCCAACGGTGACAGCGCCTTTTTTATTGCCAGAATCTACCCAATTATGTCAGCGGCTTGACCGGAAAAGGTATAATGCCCGCCATGAATTCCCCTCCCGATCCGCAAGTCGATTCGCTGCGCATCCCCCCGCATTCCATCGAAGCCGAACAGTCCGTGATTGGCGGGCTCCTGCGCGACAATGCCGCCTGGGACCGTATCGCCGACTTCATGCACGCGGACGATTTCTACCGCTACGACCATCGCATCATCTTCGAACAGATGGTCCGCCTGATCAATGGCGGCAAGCCGGCCGACGTGATCACGGTCTACGAGGCCATGGTCTCGCTGGGCAAGGCCGACGACGTCGGCGGCCTGCAGTACCTGAACGCCATGGCGCAGAACACGCCCTCGGCAGCCAATATCCGCCGCTATGCCGAGATCGTGCGCGACCGCGGCATCCTGCGCAAGCTCATTACCGTCGCCGACGAAATCTCGGGCAATGCCTTTAACCCGCAGGGCAAGGAAGTCAAGCAGATGCTTGACGAAGCCGAGTCGAAGATTTTCGCGATCGCCGAAACCGGCGCCCGCGGCCAGCAGGGCTGGAACCCGATCCAGCCGCTGCTCACGCAAGTGGTCGAACGCATCGACGAACTGTATTCGCGCGAAAACCAGGGCGAAATTACCGGCGTGCCGACCGGCTTCATCGACCTCGACCGCATGACCTCGGGCCTGCAGCCGGGCGACCTGGTGATCGTTGCCGGCCGCCCATCGATGGGCAAGACTGCGTTCTCGATCAATATCGGCGAGAACGTCGCCATCGAGGCAGGCCTGCCGGTGGCGGTGTTCTCGATGGAAATGGGCGGCACCCAGCTGGCCATGCGTATGCTCGGCTCGGTCGGCATGCTCGACCAGCACCGCCTGCGTACCGGCCGCCTCAACGACGAAGACTGGCCGCGCCTGACGCATGCGATCCAGAAGATGAACGACGCCCAGCTGTACATCGACGAGACGCCGGCGCTGAACCCGATCGAGATGCGCGCGCGCGCGCGCCGCCTGGCCCGCCAGTGCGGCAAGCTCGGCCTGATTATCGTCGACTACCTGCAGCTGATGCAGGGTAGCCAGCCGGGCGACAACCGCACCGCCGAGATTTCCGAGATCTCGCGTTCGCTCAAGGGCCTGGCCAAGGAATTGCATTGCCCCGTGATCGCGCTGTCGCAGCTGAACCGCTCGCTCGAACAACGCCCCAACAAGCGGCCGGTAATGTCCGACCTGCGCGAATCGGGCGCGATCGAACAAGATGCGGACGTGATCATCTTCTTGTACCGCGACGAGGTCTACAACCCCGACTCGCCCGATAAAGGCACCGCCGAAATCATCATCGGCAAACAGCGTAACGGTCCGATCGGGGCGATTCGCCTGACCTGGATCGGCCAGTACACCAAGTTCGGCAACTACAGCGGTAACCTCGCCGTGTACCAGGGCGATTAAGCCGATATCGACGCGCTGTCACGCCGCGCACGCGCGGCGCACCCTTGCAGTCCCAAGAGATCTAAAACGGAGAAAAACCATGTTCGGACGCCTGATGCCCCAGGAGGGGAAGTTCTTTGACCTGTTCAACCAGCACGCCGCGCTGTGCGTGAAGGGCGCGCAGGAGATGGTTGGCCTGATGACCAATTTCGACGACCTTGAAATCCGCACCCACGCCGTGGAAAGCATCGAAAAACAGGCCGACGCCATCACCTACGCCTGCGTCGACATGCTGCACAAGACCTTTATCACGCCGATCGACCGCGACGACATCCACAAGCTGATCACCCGCATGGACGATATCCTCGACATGATGGAAGACGGCGCCCAGACCGTGTCGCTGTACGACCTCAAATCGGTAACGCCTGAAGCCAAGCGCCTGGCCGAGCTGTGCCTGTCTTGCTGCCTGAAGGTGCAGGAAGCCGTCGGCCTGCTGCACGACATGGGCAACGCCCAGAAGATCGTCGCGATCTGCGAAGAAATCGACCGTTTCGAATCCGACGCCGACCACGTGATGCGCGCCGCCATGTCGAAGCTGTTCCGCGACGAGCCGGACGTGCGCAATCTGATCAAGATGAAGGCGATCTACGAGATTCTCGAAACCGTCACCGACCGTTGCGAAGATGTCGCCAACATCATCGAAGGCATCATCGTCGAGAATGCGTAACGCATCCGCCGAACAAGAATAATTATGGAAACTCTCAATATCAGCATCTGGGTGCTGGGCTTTCTGGTGGTCCTGGCCCTGGTGTTCGACTTCATGAATGGCTTCCACGATTCGGCGAACTCGATCGCCACCGTGGTCTCGACCGGCGTGCTCAAGCCGCAAAATGCGGTTGCCATGGCGGCATTCTTTAACTTCATCGCGATCTTCGTGGTGAGCATGAAGGTGGCGCAGACCATAGGCAAGGGCACCATCGATCCGCAGATCGTCGACCATTACGTCATTTTCGGAGCCCTGGTCGGGGCGATTACCTGGAACGTGATCACCTGGTACTACGGCATTCCGTCTTCGTCCTCGCACGCACTGATCGGCGGCCTGGTGGGCGCCGCGGTGGCCAAGTCGGGCACCGGCGCGCTGATCGCGGCTGGCCTGCTCAAGACCGTTGCCTTCATCGTGGTGGCGCCGCTGCTCGGCTTCGTGCTCGGTTCGACCATCATGCTGGCGGTGTCGTGGATCTTCGTGAAGTCGACGCCGCGCAAGGTCGACGTCTGGTTCCGCCGCCTGCAGCTGGTGTCGGCGGCCGGCTACTCGCTCGGCCACGGCGGCAACGACGCGCAAAAAACCATGGGCATCATCTGGATGCTGCTGATCGCAGCCGGTGTCACCAGCCCGACCGATGCGCTGCCACCGATGTGGGTCATTATCTCGTGCTACGCGGCGATTGCCTTCGGCACGCTGTTTGGCGGCTGGCGTATCGTCAAGACCATGGGGCAGAAGATCACCAAGCTCAAACCGGTGGGCGGCTTCTGCGCCGAAACCGGGGGCGCGATGACGCTGCTGATGGCAAGCTTCTTCGGTATTCCGGTCTCGACCACCCACACCATCACCGGCGCGATCGTCGGCGTGGGCGCCTCGCAGAAGGCCTCGGCCGTGCGCTGGGGCCTGGCCGGCAATATCGTCATGGCCTGGGTGGTCACCATCCCGGCGTCGGCCTTCATGGCGGCGGTGGCATGGTGGATCGGTACCAAGATCATGTAAGGTCTTGATCGCTTGACAAAAACCCGGCACTGCCGGGTTTTTCTTTGGCGGAAATACTGTTGCGTTTCGGTACTACTGATGTTTTCAGCGCCGCAGAAATGCTACAGTCACGGTCCTATCGCGCTGGAGTTTCCATGATTAGCAATTTGAGCATCAAGACCAAACTGACACTCGGCCTGGCAGCCATCGTGGCCATCTTGCTGTTCCTGCTGGCGCTGGCGTACGACAATTCGCAGAAGCTGGCCGACGCCAATCGGTGGGATCGCCATACGCTCGAGGTGCTGGCCGCGTCCAACAATATCGGCACCTCGGTGCTGGAGGTGCAAAGCGCTGTACGCGGTTTCCTGTTGACCGGCAACGAGGCCCTGATCGCGCCGCTCAATGCCGATTACGCACAGGCCAAGCTGCACCTGGCGACGGCCACGCGGCTGACGCAGGACAATCCGCTCCAGCAAGATCGCATGCGCCAGCTGGCGACGACGCTCGATGGATGGATGGCACAGGTAATCCTGCCGCAGATCAGCTTGCGCCGCAGCCAGGACAACGGCGCCGGGCGCGGCGACACGGCCGCCATCGAGGCAGCCGTACTCAATGGTGCCCGCACGATGGCCTCGATCCGCCAGCAGATCGCCGACATCGCCGCCGAGGAAAATCGGCTGATGGGGGTCCGCTCGCAGCTGTCGGCAACGCTGCAGGAAAACATGACGCTGCTGCTCACGGTCGGCGGCGGCGCTACCATTGCCCTAGCTGCGTTGATCGGCTGGCTGCTGATTCGCGCCCTGCTGGCGCCGCTCCACAGCCTGAACCGTACGCTGGGCAAGATTGCTGCCGGCGACCAGTCGGCGCGCGCCTACGTGGGCTCGAGCGACGAACTGGGCAGGGTCGCGGTCGAGCTCAACCGCATGGCGCAAGCCATCCAGGACGGTCAGGCCAAGGAGCAGGCAGCGACCGACGACTTGCGCGCCAAGGTCGACTCGCTGCTGGCCGTGGTCTCGCTAGCTGCCGCCGGCAACCTCAATGGCAAGGTGACGATCAAGGGGCAGGACGCCATCGGCCAGCTGGGCCAGGGCCTGGCGACCATGTTCGACAACCTGCGCAGTCACCTCAACAACGTGCAAAAGGCCGGGATCCAGGTCACTACTTCGGCCACCGAGATTGCCGCTTCGTCGAAGCAGCAGGAAGCCACCGGCATCGAACAGGCGCAGACCAGCATCGAGATCCTGTCGACGACGCGCGAGATCTCGGCCAATACCACCCAGCTCCTGCGCACCATGGAACAGGCCACGGAAGTGGCCGACTTCACCACCCGCGCCACTTCCGATGCTCAGGGCAACCTCAAGCGCATGGACGCAACCATGCAATACATGGTCGAGGCGAGCGATTCGATCAACGCCAAGCTGGCGGCGCTGTCGGAAAAGACCAGCAACATCAACAGCGTGCTGGTCACGATCACCAAGGTTGCCGACCAGACCAACATCCTGTCGCTCAATGCCGCAATCGAGGCCGAAAAGGCGGGCGACGCCGGCCGCGGCTTCTCGGTGGTGGCTACCGAAATTCGCCGCCTTGCCGACCAGACCTCGGTCTCGACCTGGGATATCGAACAGATGGTCAAGGAAATGCAGTCGGCAGTCTCGGCCAGCGTCATGGGCATGGACAAGTTTTCTGAAGAGATCCGGCGCAGCGTGGGCGAGGTACGCCAGGTGGCCGAGCAGCTCACGACGGTCATGGGCCACGTTCAGAAGCTCACGCCGCAGTTCGACCTGGTGCTGGAAGGGATGCAGTCGCAGGCGGTCGGCGCCTCGCAGATTTCGGAGACCATGCTGCAACTGAGCGACGCTACGCAGCAGACGGTCGACTCGCTCAAGGCGACCAGCGAAGCGGTGCGCCAGCTGCAGTATGCGGCCGGAGACCTGCAGTCGTCGGTCGCTACCTTCTCGGTCAACAGCTGACGCTACCGATGAAAGTGCTGGTCTTCCACATTGGCGCGCAACGCTATGGCTTGCCGCTGGCGGGGCTCAGGCAGGTACTGCCGGTGGCCGCGCTCACGACGCTGCCGCTGGCGCCGTCTTACGTGGCGGGCCTGCTCGACCTGCATGGCAGGCCGGTGCCGGTGATCGACCTGGCACAGCTGGCGGGCCTCGGTGTGTCAGTGGCGCGTTTCGATACCCGTATCGTGGTGGCCGACTACGCCGCCGCCGACGGCAGCGTGCGCGCCCTCGGCCTGCTGCTCGAGCACGTCCTCGGGGTGCGGCAGATCGCGCCTGGCGAGTTGTTCGAATCCGGCGTGCGCGCCGCTGCTTTCCTGGGCCGGGTTGCGGCCGATGGCGCGGCCGATGGCACGGCCGATGGCACGGCCGATGGCACGGCCGATGGCGCGGCCATGCTGCAGCTGGTCGAAGTCGGACAGCTGCTGCCAGCCGAGGTACGCGCCACGCTGTTTCCGCCGGACGCGACATGAGTCCGCGCCGCCTGCTGCAGCATGCCACCGGCCTGAACCTCAGCGAGGCCGAAGCCGAGCGCGCCATGCGCGAACGGATGGCCCAGCTCGGCGTGAGCGACAGCCGCGCCTACCTGCGCGCGTTGGGCGTGGGCGAGCTCAATGCCTTGACCGAGCTGGTGGTGGTGCCCGAATCGTGGCTGTTTCGCGATGCCGGCGCCTTTCGTGCTGCCACCGATTTCGTGCAACGCCGGCTGGCCGTGCAGCCGGCGCGGACCCTACGCATCCTTTCGCTTCCCTGCGCAGGCGGCGAAGAGCCGTACTCAATGGCCATGGCGCTCGACATGGCAGGGGTGGAGGCGGCATCGGTGCGCATCGACGCAATCGACCTGTCGCACCAGTCGATTGCGCGCGCGCTGACCGGGCACTATACGCGCAACGCGTTTCGCGGCACCGAGTTGGCCTTCCGCGACCGGTATTTCAGCGTCCGGGACGGTGGCTACCAGTTGTGCGACGCGATGCGGTCCCGGATCGGCTTTCGGCAAGGCAATCTGTTCGCGCTCGACGCGGCCAGCCTGGGAGGGCAGTACGACATCGTATTCTGCCGCAACCTGCTGATCTATTTCGACGATCCAGCCGCGCACGCCGCGGCTGCGGTCTTGCGCAGCCTGCTGGCCGACGACGGCTTGCTGTTCACTGGCTATGCCGAGGTGCCTGCGCTGTGCAGGCATGGCTTCGCGGCTTTGCGCATCCCGGGGGCATTCGCGCTCGAGAAGGAAACGCCCGATCCGGTGCGTCCGGTGCCGGCCTTGCGCCGCGCGCAGGCGGTGCGCCCGGCACCGGCGCGCGCGCCAACCCCGGCTGCGCGCCCTGGAGCGGCGGCGCCGGCGCTTGACGACCTGGCGCAGGCGCGGCGCCGCGCCGACGGGGGCGACTACGAGGGTGCCGCCGCGCTTTGCCATGCCTTGCTGGCGCGCGACCCAGCCTCGGCCGGCGCCTACTTCGTGCTCGGACTGGTGAGCGAATGCCGCCAGCAGCCGGCCGAGGCAGTCGCTTACTGGCGCCGCTGTGTCTATCTGCAGCCAGATCATTACGAAGCGCTGTGCCACCTGGCCTTGCTGACCCGGGCCAGCGGCGACACGCGTAGCGCCGACGCATTCCAGGAGCGTGCCGCGCGCATCTACGGGCGGCGTCAGGCCGATGGAGGGAGCGCATGAGCGAGCAGGTCACGAAAGCATTGAGCAAGGCAACCGCGCAGACGGTCGCGATTGCGCCCGCCGATTGCTGGAGCACGATCGGGGTCAGGGGCGACCTGAGTTGCGCCGAGCTGGCCGAACACGTGCATTGCCGGCATTGCCCGGTGCACGAAGCGGGAGCGCGCCGCATCCTCGCGCGCCCGGTGGACGAGATTTATCGCGCCGATTGGGCCGCCGAGCTGCGCCAGCCGCGCACCGAGGCCGAGCCGCCGGACGCCTCGGCGGTGGTATTCCGGATCGGCGCCGAATGGCTGGCGGTGGCGTCGGGCATGGTGGCATCGGTGGCGCCGGCCGCTGCGGTGCACCGGGTGCCGCACCGCAGCGGTGGCGCCTTGCTGGGCATCGTGAACGTGGGCGGGCGCCTGCTGCCGGCGCTGTCGTTGGCGGAGATGCTCGGCATCGATGAGCACCAGGCAGCAGCGGTTGGCGGGCGCCATGTGTTCGCGCGGCTGCTGATACTCGATTGCGCGGGACAGCTATGCGCGCTGCCGGCGGCCGAACTCAAAGGCGTGGTGCGTTACGCCAGTGCCCGCCTGGCCGGGCCGGCCGCGACCATCAACAAGGGCCTGCAACGCCATCTGGCGGGCGTGCTGGAGCACGACAGCCTGCTGGTCGGGGTGCTCGATCCGGAAGTGCTGGCGCACCACTGCGCGGGGTTGCTGCGATGAGCCACGATCCGCAAGACCTGAGCCAGTATTCGCTGCTCGACCTGTTCCGGCTCGAGGCTGGTGGCCAGGTACGCCACCTGACCGAGGGCTTGCTGCGGCTCGAAAGCGGCGCCGGCGAGGCCGCCGTGCTCGAAGGGCTGATGCGCGCGGCGCACTCGATCAAGGGCGCTGCCGCCATCGTCGGGCTCGAGGTGGTGGTCGAGCTCGCGCATGCGATGGAAGACGCCTTCACTGCTGCCCAGGCGGGGGCACTGGAGCTGGGCCCTGCCGGCATCGACGTCTTGCTCGGCGGGGTCGACCTGATCGCACAAGTGGCGCGCCTGAGCGAAGCGGCGCTGGACGACTGGAAGCTCGCGCAGCGGCCCCGGATCGATGCCGCGGTGGCCGCGATGCGCACGCTGGGCACGCTGGCTGCGCCCGCGCCGCGCCTGCCCGCAGGCGAGCCGGCACCCGAGGCCGCGCCGGTGGCGGCACCAGATGCCGAACCAGGGGCAGCGGCCGTGGCGGCTGCCGCTGCCCCAACCGGAGCCGGCGCCGGCTCCGGCGCCGACCTGCTCCTGGCGCTGGCGAGCGAAACCCGGGTCAATGCCCACAAGATGGAAGCCTTCAACACCTCGCTGCAGCGCTTCAAGCGCCAGCAGGCGGCGATGCTGCAGTCGTTGGCGCAGCTACACGAGGCGATTGCCGCCAGTGGCGACGCGCGCCTGCTCGAGCAAGCCGCCGTGGTGCTGGCGCGCGCCCAGCCGCTCAAGCCGTGGCTGCAGCAGCACATGGCCGATGCCGAAACCCATGAGCGGCGCGCGGTGCTGGTATCGTCCCGGCTGGTGGACCAGGTGCTGGCGCTGCGCATGTGCCCGTTCAGCGAAGGCGTGCATGCCTTCCCGCGCATGGTGCGCGACCTGGCGCGCAAGCTCGGCAAGCAGGTTCAGCTCCTGATCGAAGGCAGCGACATTCCGGTCGACCGGGCGATCCTGGCCCGTATCGAAAGTCCGCTCAACCATTTACTGCGCAATGCGCTCGACCATGGCATGGAGGCCCCGGCCGAGCGCAGCGCAGCCGGCAAACCGCCGCTGGGCACGATCCGGATTGCGGCGCGCCACCGCGGCGGCATGCTGGCAATCGAGATCAGCGACGACGGCCGCGGCATCGATCCCGAACGCGTGCGCCAGGCGGTGGTCGGGCGCGGGTTGGGCAGCCCGGCCATGGCCGCGGCGCTGTCGCAGGCGGAATTGATGGAATTCTTGTTCTTGCCGGGCTTTAGCCTGAAAGAGTCCGTGACCGAAATCTCGGGCCGCGGCGTCGGCCTCGATGTGGTTCAGCAGGTGGTGCGCGAGCATAACGGCAGCGTGCGCGTCGAGAGCCGGCCTGGCCTAAGCTTTCGGACCGCCATCACGCTGCCGCTTACGCAATCGATCGTGCGCGCGCTGGTGGTGCAGGTACAGGGCGAAGCCTACGCGCTGCCGATCGCCAAGGTGGAGCGGGTGCTGCGGGTGGCGCAGGATGCGGTGCATACGCTGGAAAACAAGCAGTTCTTCGAACTCGACGGCGCGCACTACGGCCTGGTGGCCGCGTCCCAGGTGCTCGAACTGGGCGTGCCGGCGCCGGCCGCCGAGCTGGCGGTGGTGGTGCTCGGCACCGGGGCGGCGCGTTACGCGCTGGTGGTGGACGCCATCGCGGGCGAGCAAAGCCTGACCGTGCAGTCGCTCGATCCGCTGTTTGGCAAACTGCGCAACATCGCCGCCGGCGCGCTGCTCGACGACGGCTCACCGGTGCTGCTGCTCGATGTGCCGGACCTGCTGCTGTCGATCGACAAGCTGCTCTCTACCGGCACGCTGCATCATCCGCTGCACCAGGGCGACGGCGCAGCCGATGGTGCCGTTGCGGTGCGCCGCATCCTGGTCGTGGACGATTCGCTGACGGTGCGCGAGATGCAGCGCAAGCTGCTGGCTGCGCGCGGCTACCGGGTCGATACGGCGGTCGACGGCATGGACGGCTGGAACATGCTGCGCGCCGGCGACTACGACCTGTTGGTCACCGACATCGACATGCCGCGCATGGACGGTATCGAGCTGGTCGCAATGGTGCGCCGGGATGCGCGCGTGCAGGCGCTGCCGGTGATGATCGTCTCGTACAAGGACCGGCCGGAAGATCGCGCGCGCGGCATGGACGTGGGCGCAGATTACTACCTGGCCAAGGGCAGCTTCCATGACACCACGCTGCTCGACGCGGTGTTCGACCTGATCGGCCCGGCCACGCCATGAGGATCGGTATTGCCAATGACGTGATGCTGGCGGCGGAAGCCTTGCGCCGGGCCGTCACTGCCGGTAACGAGCACCAGGTGGCCTGGATCGCGCGCACTGGCCTGGAGGCGGTGCGCCTGTGTCGCGACGACCACCCGGACCTGGTGCTGATGGACCTGAACATGCCCGAACTCGACGGCGTGGAGGCAACCCGCCGTATCATGCACGAGGCGCCCTGTGCCATCTTGCTGGTGACCGGCCATCCGCAGGACAACGTCGGTTTGGTGTTCCGCGCGCTCGGCGCGGGAGCGCTCGACGTGACCGCGACCCCGGTGCTGGCCGGCGACGGCGATGGCGCGCGCGCGCTGCTGGCCAAGATCAAGACCATCGGCAAGCTGATTCGGTTCGACCGCGCCCACCCGGCGGCGCCTGGCGCGCTGCGCAGCGCGCCAGGCGCCGCCGGACAGGTCAGGCACCTGCTGGCAATTGGCGCCTCGACCGGCGGCCCGATGGCGATCGCTGCCATCCTGGCTGGCTGGCAGGCGCCGCCCGACACCGCGATCGTGGTGGTGCAGCACATCGATGCGAGTTTTGCCAGCCATTTCGCGCGCTGGCTCAACGAACAGCTCAGCATGCCGGTGCGGGTGGTGGCCGAGAATGACACCGTGCAGGGCGGGGTGGTCCAGGTGGCGCAGTCGAACGACCACCTGACGCTCAGCGCCGGCCAGCGCTTCCATTACCGGGCCGAGCCGCTCGACGATCCGTTCCGCCCCTCGGTGGATGTATTTTTCAAGTGCGTTGCGGCGCACTGGGCTGGCAGCGCTACCGGGGTCTTGCTAACCGGTATGGGCCGCGACGGCGCCGCCGGCCTGCTCGCCATGCGCCAGGCCGGGCATGTCACAATGGCACAGGATCAGGCCAGCAGCGCTGTGTACGGCATGCCACGGGCGGCGGCAGAAATCAATGCGGCAATGGATATTTTTCCTCTCAGCAAAATTGGACCAGCGATCCGGGATAGAATTCGTTACTAATTGCTCGGCCTACACCGCGCGCATATTCACTTATTATCCCGTTTACATGTCCGATCTACTTCCCAGCAACGCCAGCATTCCCGATTCCACCCCCCGCCGGGTCAGGGTGTTGCTGGTGGATGACCAACTCATCATCGTCGAGGCGGTGCGGCGCATGCTCATCGGCCAGGCAGATATCGAATTTCATTTCGTGACCGATGCCGCCAAGGCCCATGCGGCGGCCGCCGCGCTGGGCCCGACCGTGATTCTGCAAGACCTGGTGATGCCGGGGACCGATGGCTTCGATGTGATCCGCCAGTTCCGCACCGACGCGGCGCTGCGAACGGTGCCGGTGATCGTGCTCTCGGCCAAAGAAGATCCGAAGCTCAAGGCGCACAGCTTCGCGGTCGGCGCCAACGATTATCTGGTCAAGCTGCCCGATCCGGTCGAGCTGCTGGCGCGGATCCGCTACCATTCGGCCGCCTATATCAGCCGGCTCGAACGCGACGAAGCCTTCCGTTTCCTGCGCGAGAGCCAGCAAAAACTGGCCGATGCCAACGTCCAGCTGCAAAAGCTGGCGGCCCTGGACGGACTGACCGGCATCGGTAACCGCCGCGCCTTTGACGAGACCGTGCAGCGCGAATGGCAGCGCGGCCAGCGCACCAAGCAGCCGCTGTCGATGCTGTTGTGCGATGTCGACAGCTTCAAGCTCTACAACGATGAGTTAGGCCATCAAGCTGGTGACCTGTGCCTGAAAAAAGTGGCCGCAGTGTTAACCGCGCAGCTCAAGCGTCCGGCCGACCTGGCGGCGCGCTATGGCGGCGAGGAGTTCGCGATCGTGCTGCCCGAGACCGACCTGGACGGTGCGCTGCAGCTGGCCGAAGCTTGCCGCGCGAGCCTGGCCGAGCTGGCGCTCGCACACCCGTGCACGCAGGCGGGCGTGGTGACGATCTCGATCGGGGTGGCCTCGCTGGTGCCAGCGCCCGAGCACACGCCAGCCGACCTGATCGCCAGTTCGGACCAGGCCCTGTACGCGGCCAAGGCGGCCGGACGCAACCGGGTCTGCAAGGCCGTGTAAGACTGCGTGGCGGCCTGTCGGTTTTGGTCCCTTGCGCCAGCCGCTAGTGCGGCTGATTACAGCCTGACGTCAAGGCCTTCGAAGGCCAGGTGTACCTGCAGGCTGCCCAGGCGGTCGCGGTGGCGCGCCATCACGGCGGCGAACACCGCTTCGAGCTCGTCGTCGCTGCGGGTCGGTTCGTGGTGGGTGCAGTACAGGGCGCGCGCCCCGACCCGCAACGCCATCTCGATCGCGGCGTCGAAGGTGCCGTGGCCCCAGCCGGCGCGCGCCGGATATTCCTCGCGGGTGTAAGAACAGTCGACGATCAGCGCGTCCACGCCGGCCATTGCGGCATCGATTGCCTGTTCGCGTACACGCAGGTGCCTGGCGGCCGCGTCGAACGCGCTCTCGCCAGGCAAATACGGGTTGTGCCAGGGTTCGTGGTCGCCAGTGAAGAACAGCGCGCGACCGCCGCAGCTGATGCGGTAGCCGAGGTTGGTCACAGGATGGTTCATGACCACGTTGTCGACCAGCGCGTCGCCGACCGCGATCGGCACGCCGATGTCGAGCGTATGGTAGTCGATGGTGGCGGCCATCTGGGTTTCGCTGACCGGGAAATAGCTGTTCTGGAGCTGGACCCCCATCACGTGCTCGATGCCTTTTTGCTGGAGCTCGTCGTAGGCGCCATGCAGCCGCACCCGGCTGCCCTTGATGAACAGCGGCGTGAAGAAGGGCAGGCCGTGAATGTGGTCCCAGTGGCTGTGGGTGATGAAGATGTTGGCGTTGACCGGTTGGCGCGGCTGGGCCAGCAGGTGCTGGGCCAGCGGAAACAGGCCGGTACCGCCGTCGAGGATGATCAGGGTGCCGTCATCGGTGCGTACCTCGATGCAGGTGGTATTGCCGCCATAGCGCGCGGTACGAGGGCCCGGGGACGGTATCGAGCCGCGCACTCCCCAGAAGCGGAATTTCATGAGTACTCCCAGCCGGACGACGCCGTCATTTTTCGGTGAACCACGGCAATGATAGCGAGTTTGAGTGGCGAACAGTCCACATTCTGCGGTGGCGCTGTCACCGTTGGCTATGGATGACTCCGAATGCAATGCGCAGCAAGTGCTCGACGGAAATGACCCGCCCGCCATCAAGTGCCCAATGCCAGCCGAGGTAGTTGGGCAGCCAGCGTGAGGCAACCCCGTGGAACCGCGCCAGCCATTGGCGCAAGCGCCGGTGGTAAGCATTAACATTTTGAACATGGATCGCGCCGCCCACACTGAACCGGACCCGCTCGCCGGAGCGCAGGTTGACCGCCTGGTGGGCAATGCCCCACTGGCGGGCAAAAGCACGGTAGGCAGCATGCGAATCGGTGACCAGAAGCGCTTGCGGGGCCAGTTTCGGCAACAGGTGCTGCACCAGTTGGGTCACTTTAAGCGCGCCGCGTCCGGTAACGGCGTCGATGGTCTGTCCACTGCGGTCGCGTGCGACCAGGATGCAGTCGAGGTGGTGCGAGATACCAGGCAGACCGGCCCGGCCGCCTCGCTTGCGCGGCGGGCGATCGAGTGTGCGCGATCCTTTTTGCGATTCAAGCAAAAACATTTCGTCGGCCTCGACGATGCCGCCGAGCTGCGCTGGCCGGTCATGCTTGACCCGGTCCAGGAAGCGATGGCGCCAACGAAACGCCGTGTTGCGATGGACGCCCACCCGCTTGGCGGCGTCGCGCACCGGCCGGGAATCGAGCACGGCGCCGAGGTAGTCGAGCCACTTGCCGCGCAGCCTGAGCCGCGCCAGCGGCGTGCCACTCAGGTCATTAAAGGTGCGTCGGCACTGGCAGCAGCGAAAGCGTTGCAGGTCGTTGGCCTGGCCGTGCCGGTGGTAGCGCTGGCAGCTGCACTGCGGACAGCGCCGCCCTGCCGAACGGATCTGCCCGATCAGGGCGATCACCCGGTCGAGGCCGGCTGCTGGATGCAGGGCATCGAGCATCTGCAGCCGCTGGGCCTGGTTGAGCATGGGAAGCTGGGCAAACAGCTTGGCAAACCGGGGCGATTTCATTCACCACTCCGTATCGGGATCGACCGGGGTTGGACCGCCAAATAGCTCAGCAGTTCAGCTCAGCAGTTCAACGCTCATCCATAGCTAACGGGTACAGCGCCTTTGCGATTGTCTACACGGGTCTCGGTCCGAAAGTAACGCGGATTGTGTCATGAGCAAATCCATCAGCTTGCCGGCCGCGGCCAGCGCCAGCGGCGCCTTACCAGCGGACCGGCCAACTGCACGGCCAGCGCGGCGCAGGTCGCGGCGGTAAAGGCAAGGGCGACCGGGTACGATGGCAAGAGCAGCGACAATACCAGGCAGAACACGGCGAAGGCATAGTAGCCAATGACCATGCCGCGCAGCAGCGCGACGGCGAACCCCGGCCCGTTGGCGCGGTGCGAAAAGCCGACCAGCACCGTGCTCATGACGGGGAACATCGCGAACAGGCCGCTCAGTCGCGGGCCGAGACCGGCCGCGGCATAGCTCACGCCCAGGCACAGGATGGCGCCGGCCAGCATGCGCCAGAGCAGGTCCTTGGCCGGCTTGCCGGCGCCCGCCGCCGGCGGCGCCGGGCCGAACAGGAAGGGTGCGACCAGCAGTGCCGCCAGCACGGCGCCAACACCGGTCCACAAGGACAATGAAACCGATTGCAGGAACAGGATGGCGAGCGCGTAGGCAAGCACGGCCGCCGCCATTGCCCGCGGCATGCCGCGCCGCGCCGCGCGTGCGTAGGCGACACTGAAGACGAGGATCGCCAGCACGGCCAGCAGGGTGTTGGCGGCAGCAAGCGCGGCAAATTGCGCGCCCTGTTCCAACGTGATAACCAGCAAAATCGGCCCGGAGACGATGGGAAAAGCCGACAGCCAGCCGGCCCGCGCGGGGCCCCAATGGCGTGCGGCCAGCGTGACGAGGGCGATCAGGGTCGGGATCAGCAGGAGTTTCAACAGGAAGAGCGGCAAGAGCTGGTTCATGCAGAGTGAATAGGGGCTGGAATGGAAAAACGCCCGCCTTGCGGCGAGCGTTTCGAGACTTCACCTGCCTGGCAGCAGCAGGCGCAGCGGGCAAGACCTACAGCACTTCGCTGGCGTGGTCTGCCAGGCGCGAGCGTTCGCCGCGCGCCAGGGTGACGTGGCCACCGTGGCTCCAGCCCTTGAAACGGTCGACCACATAGGTCAGGCCGCTCGAGCCTTCGGTGAGGTAAGGCGTGTCGATCTGGGCGATATTACCCAGGCACAGGATCTTGGTGCCCGGACCGGCGCGCGTAACCAGGGTCTTCAATTGCTTTGGCGTCAGGTTCTGTGCCTCGTCGATGATGAGGAACTTGTTCACGAAGGTGCGGCCACGCATGAAGTTCAGCGACTTGATCTTGATCCGCGAACGGATCAGGTCCTGGGTTGCCGCGCGGCCCCAGTCGCCGGCATCGCCATCGCCCTTCATCAGCACCTCGAGGTTGTCGTCGAAGGCGCCCATCCATGGCGACATCTTTTCTTCTTCGGTGCCCGGCAGGAAGCCGATGTCCTCGCCCACCGGCACCGTGACGCGGGTGACAATGATCTCGTTGTACTGCTTGGTTTCCAGCACCTGCGCCAGGCCGGCGGCCAGCGCCAGCAGGGTCTTGCCGGTACCGGCCTGGCCGAGCAGGCTGACGAAGTCGCATTCCGGGTTCATGAGCAGGTTCAGCGCGAAATTCTGCTCGCGGTTGCGCGCCGTGATGCCCCACACATTGTTCTTGGTGTGGCTATAGTCGCGCAGGGTCTGGAACACGGCGGTCTTGCCGGTGATCTGCTTGACCTGGCCATAGAAGGGCGCTTCGCCGTTCTTCGGTTCCATGAACACGAACTGATTCACCAGGAGCGTCGGAATCAAGGGGCCGGTCATGCGGTAGAAGGTGGCCGAGTTGCCGTTCTTGTTTTCCTGCCACGACTCCATGTCCTTGCCGTGCTTGTTCCAGAAATCGTCCGGCAGCTGGACGATGCCCGAATACAGCAAGTCGGTGTCTTCCAGCACATGGTCGTTGAAGTAGTCTTCTGCCGGCAGGCCGAGCGCGCGTGCCTTGATGCGCATGTTGATGTCTTTCGACACCAGCACGATGGCGCGGCCGCCCATCTGGTCTTCGAGTGCACGGACCACACCCAGGATCTGGTTGTCGGCTTTACCCGAAGGCAGGCCTTCGGGCAGCGGCGCGGCGTCCAGCTTGGTCTGGAAGAACAGGCGGCCCTTGGCATCCTTGTTGCCCAGCTTGGCCAGCGGGATGCCAGCTTCGATCGCGTCGTCGTCGATGTTGGCGATCAGGGCGTCCAGCGTGCGCGACACCTGGCGGGCATTGCGCGCGACTTCCGACATACCTTTCTTATGATTGTCGAGTTCCTCGAGCGTCATCATTGGCAGATAGACGTCGTGCTCTTCGAATCGGAACAGCGAGCTTGGGTCATGCATCAAGACGTTGGTGTCGAGCACGAAGACCTTGGTCTTGCCGCTGCGGTCGGCCTTGCGGCTGGTGGACGACTTGACGGTGACTTCGACCGGCTTGTGCTTGGCCGGGTGCGGCTGGTCGGCATCGATCTCGCGCAGGCGCGAGGCCGGCATCGGCGCGATCGCGCCATCCTTCGACTTGCGCGACGGACCCTTGGCCAGGGCCGCATCGGCCAGGGGCGCCGGGGCAGATGCCCCGACGGGCGCGGCAGCCGGTTCAGGCCAGCGGGAAGCGCCGGTATCGTTGGCGGCGGCGGGGGCCAGGAGCGAGGACGCGTCGGCGCTGGCCTTGGCCTTGCGCGCCTTGGACGCTTTCGCTGTCGGGACGGCCTGGCCGCTGATCAGGTCGTCGAGGTCGGCATCGGCCTTGGCGGACACAGGGCGCACGGGCGACTTGCCGGTTTCGGCTTTTGGGTAATCCTTGGCCAGCAGCATGGTCGCTGGCTTGGTAGGCATTTTTGGCAGTGGCATCAGGTTCTCAATCTAAAAATATTCTGGAAAGCCGTACGGGCGCAGCACTGGGCGCGCCGCTGAACGGGATCGATGCTCTGGGGGAAGTGCAGAGGTACAGGGTGCAGCCGGAGGATGCCGGTCCGGCATGCAGCCGAAGGAAACGGTGCGGGTGAATGATTCGGATGAATGATTCGGAATGAATTCGGTTTGACTCAAAATAGGCGGCAGGCATCCAGCAAAGTTAAACACTGGAGCCATCCGTTTTTCAGGGCTGGCTCTTCAAAAATTCCAGCACTTCGGTCACGTGGTCGTTGACTTTCACGCCACGCCATTCTTTCACCAATCGGCCGCGAGCGTCAATGATAAACGTACTGCGCTCGACCCCGCGCACTTGTTTCCCATACATATTTTTCATCTTCATGACGCCGAACTGCTGGCAGACCAGTTCGTCCGGGTCGGAGATGAGTTCGAAGGGAAGCCCAAGCTTGCCTTTGAAACCCTCGTGCGAGCGCAGCGAGTCGCGGCTGATGCCGTAGATCTCGGCGCCGAGTGCCTGGAATTCGGGATAGGCTTCGCGAAATGCGATGCTCTCGGTAGTGCAGCCTGGCGTATTATCTTTGGGATAAAAGTACAGCACGGTATACCGCGCCGGACGGCCGGCGAGCTCGAAGGTAAGGCCGCTTGTCATGGAGGCGGAAAAATTTTCGACGGGGGCGGCGGTTGGGCTCTCGGCCACGGGGGTCTCCTGGTGTCATGGCGGCAAACGCCGTCGGGTCCCTGGCGCCAACAGTCGGCGAACAGTGCGCCAGGGTGATAACCCGCGAGATGGGGCGGGTTTTCATTTAATCAAGATGCAAACTAGAATTATTTCACAAACCGAAACATCACACCCCGCTGCCGGCGAGCGAGAAGCCGGCCTCAGGCGCCGGCGGCGCTGTCGATGATCAGGGCCAGCGTGACCTTGCGGCCTTCGCCCATCAGGATGTTGTAAGTGCGGCAGGCCGCGTGGCTATCCATGCATTCGACGCCGATGCGCTTGGCAGACAGGCTGGCGGTCAGGCGCGGGTGCACGAAGCGCTGGCGCTCGCCGGTGCCGAGCACGACCACGTCCGGCGTATCGGCGGCGATGCGTTCGAAATGTTCGGCCGCCAGGTCGTCGAAATGCGCCACTTCCCAGGCGCGCGGCGGCACTTCGGGCATGACGATCAAGCTGTAGTCGAAACGCTTGGCATTGATCTCGACCCCACTGGCGTCGTAGCCGGTGACGGTCTGGTATTGCTGGGTGTCGTCGGAATGAAGTTTCATCGTGTCGAGAAATAATGTAGTGGCAAAAAAGGCGTGCCCCGGGCTGTTTATTGTACCCGTAGAGGCGAGGTTGCTTAAATCCTGCGCTTTCGGCAGAATGGTATTTTTCGCACTGCAACAAAGCAAGCGCATACTCGACCAAGCCAGGGGATATTTTGCGACCGATTCTGAAATCCAACAAGCTGGACGACGTCTGCTACGAAATTCGTGGTCCGGCCCTGGAACAGGCCCGCCAGATGGAAGACGACGGCCAAAAAATTATCAAGCTCAATATCGGCAACCTCGCCGTATTCGGCTTCGATCCTCCCGACGAGATCGTGCACGACATGATCCGCAACATGCACGGCGCGGCGGGTTATACCGACTCCAAGGGTATGTTCGCGCCGCGCAAGGCCGTCATGCACTATACCCAGGGAAAGAACATCGCTGGCGTCGGTGTCGACGACATTTACCTGGGTAATGGCGCTTCGGAACTGATCGTCATGGCGATGCAGGGCCTGCTCAATACCGGTGACCAGGTGCTGGTGCCGGCGCCCGATTACCCGCTATGGACCGCGGCGGTCAGCCTGGCTGGCGGCGCCCCGGTGCACTATATGTGCGACGAAGGCGCCGGCTGGCTGCCGGATATCGACGACATGCGGCGCAAGATCACGCCCAATACCCGCGCGATCGTCGTCATCAATCCGAATAACCCGACCGGCGCCCTGTATCCGCGCGAAATCTTGCTGGAAATAATCGAGCTGGCACGCCAGCACCAGCTGATCGTGTACGCCGACGAAATCTACGACAAGACCCTGTACGACGGCGAAGAACACCTGTCGATGGCCGCGCTGGCCGACGACGTGCTGTTCGTGACGCTCAACGGCCTTTCCAAGAACTACCGTTCCTGCGGCTACCGCGCCGGCTGGATGGTGGTATCGGGCGAGAAGCGCCATGCGAAAGACTATATCGAAGGCCTGAACATGCTGGCCTCGATGCGCTTGTGCGCCAACGCGCCGGGACAATACGCGATCCAGACCGCGCTCGGCGGCTACCAGAGCATTGCCGACCTGGTCGGCCCTGGAGGACGCCTGCTGAAGCAGCGCGACCTCGCCCACAAGCTGCTTACCGATATTCCGGGTGTGTCTTGCGTCAAGCCAAAAGCGGCGCTGTACATGTTCCCCCGCCTCGATCCGAAGATGTACCCGATCGCGGACGACCAGCAATTCATCTGCGAATTGCTTTCCGAGGAAAAAGTGCTGCTGGTGCAAGGCACCGGCTTTAACTGGATCGCCCCGGACCATTTCCGGCTGGTGTTCCTGCCCAATTCCGACGACCTGACCGACGCCTGCGGACGCATCGCGCGCTTCCTCGACGGCTACCGGCGGCGCCATGGGCGTTAGCCCACCGGCCTGACCCTGAGAGAAAAGAAACCCATATGAAACCCATCCGAGTTGGCCTCCTGGGCATCGGCACCGTTGGTGCCGGCACCTTCAACGTCCTGCAACGCAACCAGGAAGACATCCGTCGCCGCGCCGGCCGCGGCATCGACATTGTGATGGTGGCGGCGCGCAATACCGAGCGGGCGAGGGCGCTGACCGGCGGCCAGGTGGACATCGTGAACGACCTGTTCACGGTGGTGAATGACCCCGGCATCGATATCGTGGTCGAGCTGATCGGCGGCGTCGAACTGCCGCGTGAACTGGTGCTGCAAGCCATTGCCAATGGCAAGCATGTGGTCACCGCCAACAAGGCACTGCTGGCACTGCATGGCAACGAGATCTTCGCGGCGGCCCAGGAAAAGGGTGTGATGGTGGCCTTCGAGGCGGCTGTCGCCGGCGGCGTGCCAATTATCAAGGCCTTGCGCGAAGGCCTGAGCGCGAACCGCATCGAATCGGTGGCCGGCATCATCAATGGCACCACCAATTTTATCCTGTCGGAAATGCGCGACAAGGGACTGGATTTTGCTACCGTTCTGAAGCAGGCTCAAGAACTCGGCTATGCCGAAGCCGATCCGACCTTCGACATCGAAGGCGTGGACGCCGCGCACAAGCTGACCCTGATGTCCGCGATTGCCTTCGGCATTCCGGTGCAGTTCGACAAGGCGTATATCGAAGGCATCAGCCAGTTGCAGGCAGTCGATATCCGCTATGCCGAACAATTGGGCTACCGCATCAAATTGCTGGGTATTACGCGTCGTACCCGAACCGAAAGTGTCGACGGACAGGTTGGCGAGGGCATCGAGTTGCGCGTGCATCCGACCCTGATCCCGAGCGCGCGCCTGATTGCCAATGTCGAGGGCGCGATGAATGCGGTGCTGGTGCAGGCCGATGCAGTCGGCGCTTCGCTGTATTACGGCAAGGGTGCGGGAGCCGAACCGACCGCGTCGAGCGTCATTGCCGACCTGGTCGACGTGACCCGCCTGGCCACGGTCGATCCGTATTGCCGCGTGCCGCATCTTGCCTTCCAGCCGAACCAGATGACCGACGTCGCGATCGTGCCGATGGCCGAGATCACGACCAGCTACTACCTGCGCGTGTATGTGAAAGACCAGCTCGGCGTGATGGCCGACCTGACCCGGATCCTGGCCGACGGCGGCATCTCGATCGACGCCATGCTGCAAAAAGAGCCGGGCAACCAGGTCAACCTCGACATCATCATGCTGACCCACCAGACGCGCGAGAAAAATATCGACGCGGCGATTGCCAAGATCGAGGCCTTGCCGGCCGTGATCGGCAAGGTCACCCGCATCCGGCTCGAGTCGCTCAGTTAAACCGAGCGGCGCCCTAGCGTCGACTCAGTTCAGTGGCAGGTTCATGGGCGGCAGGCGGTACCCCGTCATCACCCCCTGGAAGGGCAAGGCGGAAGCTTCATCGTCGTCGATGAACGCGCAGGCCAGGGCCTGCATGTCGTGCTCGATGTGGTCGAACAGCGCGGTGGTCACGCTGGCGTAGCGAAGGAGGAAGTCGGTGGAAGTCATCCGCGGATTCTACCTGCGCTGCGCTGCAGCATCCGGGCGCGTACGCTCCGGCTTGAGACGCTTCAATTGCCGCCTCGATGCCCGCGCTGGGAGGGCGGCGTCGCTTGCAGACCGACGCAGTCCATGCCTATTGTCGCGCCCGTAGCGCCAGCCGCGACTTTGGGTGGTATCCGGGGCGCCATGTCTGACAGAATGCAACAAGCTCAGCCTGACTGTTGCGGTGTACTGTAGATTACGTCTTTCCGTGTTCAACGAACCCACCGCATGAGCCAATCGAGCCAGTTTTCCCTGCTGACGCAGCGCCGTTTCGGCCCCTTTTTCTGGACCCAGTTCCTGGGCGCCTTCAACGACAATCTGTTCAAGACCGCGCTGCTGGTCGTGCTGACCTATGACGCGCTGAGCTGGACCACGATCAGCCCCTCGCTGCTGAACAACCTGATCCCTGGCCTGTTCATCCTGCCCTTCGTGCTGTTTTCGGCAACCGCCGGGCAGATTGCCGACAAGTTCGACAAGGCGCGCCTGGCAAGGTTCGTCAAAGTGCTGGAAATCGTGATCATGCTCATCGCCGGTATCGGCTGGATGACCCAGACGCTGTGGCTGCTGATCGCGGCGGTGGCTGGCATGGGCCTGCACTCGACCCTGTTCGGGCCGGTGAAATATGCCTATCTGCCGCAGCAGTTGAAACCCGACGAGCTGGTCGGCGGCAATGGCGTTATCGAAATGGGCACCTTTGTCGGCATCTTGCTGGGCGAGGTCGCCGGCGCCCTGCTGGTGGCCTACAAGCCCTGGGGCATCGAACTGGTCGCGGGCGGCACGCTGTTTTTCGCCGTGCTCGGCCTGCTGGCGAGCTGGCGCATTCCGCCTTCTCCGGCTCCGGCGCCGGAGCTGAGGATCAGCCGCAACCCATTCGCGGAATCGGTTCGCAACCTGGCCTTCTCTAGGCAGAACCGCACTGTATTCTTGTCAATGCTGGGCAATTCCTGGTTCTGGTTCTATGGGGCGCTGTTGCTGTCGCAATTCCCGGTATATGCCAAGGATGTCCTGTATGGCGACCATAGCGTGTTCGTGCTGCTGCTGACGGTGTTTTCGCTCGGCATTGGCGCCGGCTCGCTGCTGTGCGAAAAGCTTTCTGGCCACAAAGTCGAGATTGGCCTGGTGCCTTTCGGCTCGATTGGCCTGTCGGTGTTCGGCATCGACCTGTATTTCGCCAGCCTGGGTGTGAGCAATGCCGTCACGGTCGACGCTTTTGCCCTGGTTGCCTTGCCTGGCATGTGGCGCATCCTGCTCGACCTGATGTTGATCGGCGTTTTCGGCGGCTTCTACATCGTGCCGCTGTTCGCGCTTATCCAGACCCGTTGCGACCCGAAACATATTTCTCGAACTATTGCAGGCATGAACATCCTGAATGCGCTCTTCATGGTGGCGGCGGCCGGCGTAGCCATCGCGCTGCTGAGCCAGGGCTTTACCATTCCCGAAATGTTCCTTGTCACGGCCTTGCTCAATGCCTGCGTGGCGGTTTATATCTTCTCGCTGGTGCCGGAATTCTTGATGCGCTTCCTGGCCTGGATGCTGATCCATACCGGCTACCGGGTGCGGACCGTCGATGCCCACCGCATCCCCGAGCAGGGCGCGGCGGTGCTGGTGTGCAACCACGTGTCCTATGTCGATGCCCTGGTGATCGGCGCCGCCAGCCCGCGCCCGATCCGCTTCGTGATGGACCACCGCATCTTCAAGACGCCTTTCCTCGGCTGGATCTTCCGCGCCGCCAAGGCGATCCCGATCGCGTCGAGCAAGGAAGACCCCTTCCTGATGGAGCGCGCCTTCATCGACATCGCCGAGGCCCTGCACGAGGGCGAGCTGGTTTGCATTTTCCCGGAAGGCAAGCTGACCGATACCGGCGAGATCAACGCATTTCGCGGCGGAATCGCCCGGATCGTGGAGCGCAGCAAGGTGCCGGTGATCCCGATGGCGCTACGCGGTCTGTGGGGCAGCGTGTTTACCCGCGATCCATCGAATCTGTTCGAACGCTCGTTCGCGCGCGGCATCCGCTCGAAGCTGGCGCTGGTGGTGGGCGAGCCGGTGGCGCCGCAGGCCGCCTCTCCCGAGCATTTGCAGGAGCAGGTACTGGCGCTGCGGGGGGATTGGAAGTAGGGCGGCTACGGCGGCTGGCGCGTGACGCCGCATGACCGCGTGGCCGCCACGGCAACTTGCGCAGCGCCTGCGCCAGCGCAAGCGGCCATTGCAAATCCATAACAAAAATTCGAGCATTCCCGAGGAGCTCTGATATAATTTCAAGCTAGTCGGGGCGTAGCGCAGCCTGGTAGCGTACGTGCATGGGGTGCACGGGGTCGGAGGTTCGAATCCTCTCGCCCCGACCAATAGAATGATTGAGTTCCAGTGTGAGCTGGCTAAGTGAACAGCCCCGGCATGATAGAAATCTATCGTGCCGGGGCTGTTTTTTTATGCCTGCTCGGTTACTGGGGAGCTCGATTTTTGCCGCGTGCGGCGCTGGCATGCGAGTAGGCCTCCGGCCAGTCCTATCAGAGCCAGGCTGGTGGGTTCCGGAACTGTCTGCATGCTGTCGTTGCGAATCAGGAACAGCCCAGTTGCCGCATCGGTCAGCCCCGACGGCTGAGGAGCGTTGGTGGCGAAAGTGCGCGCGCAAGTAAAATAGGCCGGGCAGTCAGGGCTGGGAACACTCGATTCTTCTCGGATCGTTGCCGAGACATGCCAACCGATACCCACACCGATCGCACCTTGATCACCATTGCTGAACCAGGTTCCTGCACTAAAGCCGTTCGGTGCGGTGCCGCCAAGTTCAAAGATGAAGCTGCTCGCGGGACGGTTGTTGACCCTCCAATCGCTATCTCCAACAGCAATTCCAAAACCGTCGAGCAAACTGCCGATCTCCTGGCTTGATGCGAGGCGATACTTGCTGTTCCACCCTCCTGCGCCGGCCATGAACGCATTCATGTTGATGCCGGCAGTCTCGGACAGCTTCAGCCAAGTGCGTGTACCATCGCTGTATTCGTCTGGCTGAATAAGGGACGCCTGGGCGCTGAGGTGACACGCTGCCAGAGCAAGGCTCAATACAAATTTGAGGCCGAACATACCAATCCTTAAAAAGTTGATGTAACCAACACTATGCAATTTTAGTGCCAGGGAAACACCCTTTTTAAATCAAGGACCTGCGGAAAGCGCTGTAAGACCGCGGCGGGAGCTGTAAGAATTTCCGACAGGATTTTTGGAGAGCCTGCTGTCTTCGGACGGAACATGCTGCTGGTCAGGCTAGCCTTGGCGCGCCGCACCATGGCTGGCAATCAGCACCGCCGCCGCATACAAATCCGGCGCCATTCGCGTTGGCACCCGTCGCGGTCCCAGCCGCCACTCGGTTTCGTTGCCATTGTCGATCAGCAGCGTTCGGCAGCCGGCGCGGTTGCCGGCTTCTACATCATGCAGGATGTCGCCCACCATCCAGGACGAGCGCAGGTCGATGCCGTGCTCGTGCGCCGCTTTCAGCAGCATGCCCGGCGAAGGCTTGCGGCAGGCGCAGACCATGGCGTAGTCTCCTACCGTGCCCAGGGGGTGATGCGGGCAGTAGTAGAAGCCATCCATTGTCAGGTGTTCGCGGGACAGCAAGTCGGCCAGCCGGTCGGCGACCGGGCCCATCGCGTCTTCGTCGAAACAGCCATGCGCGATGCCGGACTGGTTGGTCACGACGAAAAAGCGGTAGTCGAGCCTGGCCAGCAGCCGCAGGGCTGCGCCGGCGCCGCTCACCAGGCGGATGCGGCGCGGCTCGACGTTATAGGGCAGGTCGTCCACCAGGGTGCCGTCCTGGTCGAGAAAGACCGCCTTCATGGCGCGTACGCACATGGCGACCGGCGTGAACCGCCTGCCGGACCGGTGGCAGGGATCGGCCGGGCAAGGGTGAAGCAGGGGAGTCTTGTCTTCATTGCGCGGGGAATACTCAGGTTGGATGGGTGGCCAGGAGATTTTCTTGTACGACGTCGGCGTAAATGGCATGCAGTTGCGCCGCAAGCTGGTGCCAGGTGGCGTGCTCGCAAGCGCGGCGCCGGCCGGCTTCGCCCATGGCGCGCGCCAGTTCTGGATGGCGGTGCAGCCGCGCCAGGCGCTCGGCCAGCGCTTCGGGATCGCGCGAGGGAACCAAAAAGCCGGTCACCCCGTCGTCGATTGTGCTCTTGATGCCACCTACTTCGGACCCGACCACCGGGCGCGCGCAGGCCATGGCTTCGATCGGGGTGATGCCGAAAGGCTCGTACCAGGGCGTGCAGGCGAATACCTCGGCAGCGCTGTAGTAATCGCGCAGCGTGGCGCGCGGCCGCTGGCCGGTAAAGCGCACCTGGGCTGCGATCCCGAGCCCGGTCGCAAAATTGCGCAGCCGCGCCAGTTCCGGGCCAGTGTGGTCACTGGCGACGCCGGCTTCGCCTCCCACGACCAGCAGCTGGGCACCGATGCCATGACGGTGGCGCAGCATGGCGAGGCCATGGATGACGGTATCGACGCCCTTGCGCGGGGCGATGCGTCCGAGCTGGAGCACGATGAAACGGCCGGGCTCGAGACCAAGCCGGGCGCGGGCCTCGGGCATCGGCACCGGCCACAGTTCTGCAGGTGAAAAGCCGCGTGGAACAAGCTCGATGCGGGAGCCCGGCATGCCGCAGCCTTCGCCATGCAGTTGTCGCAGGTCGCTGCGCTCTTGCGGGGACTCGGCAATGATGCGGTCGGCTGCCCGCACGAGCTCGCCTTCGATACGGGCGCGGGCCAGGGCCAGGGCTTCGCCGGCGAGCCGGGCACGCTGTTGGGCCCGGCCCGGCGCATGCAAGGTAAGCACGAAGGGCAGGCCGAGCGCGTCTTTCAGGTGCCGGGCGACCATGCCTGCCATGAAGAAGTAGGCGTGTGCGATATCGTAGCGACCGGGCTGGCGCCGCACGAAGCGGGCGACGCAGCGCGAGAAAGCATCAGAGAAGGCATCAATTCGGTCCGGCCTCAAGTCGGCGCAAACAAGGCCCGGTGGGCCGGCTGGTATGCGGATGAGGCGAATGCCCTTGCCCAGCTGTGCCAGTTGGTGCGGCCCCGGGGTGACGCGGCGCGTGAAGATGTCGACTGCATGGCCGGCACGGGCCAGTTCATGGGCAAGCTGGACCAGGTGGATGCCTTGTTCGACAGCAGGAGCCGTGCATGGTGCGCTATCCGACGCGGTACCCGACGCGGTACCCGACGCGGTATCCGGCGCGGTACCCGACGCGGTACCCGACGCGGTATCCACTACGGCGCAATCGCCGATCAGGGCGATGCGCAGGCGCCGAATCGGCGTACGTGATGCCGCTATTGTCTCGATATCGCCGAGTCTCATGCTCGCCCCCGCGCCATGCCGGCTCTTAAGCGAAGCGGACGCGGTAGCGCACCGCGCCGGCCAGTCGCCAGAACACCGTCAACAGCGGCAGCAAGGCCGAGGTGACGACCATCTCGGCCACGTGCGAGGGCGTATGCGCTGCACCGCGCAGGCTGTGCGCGCAGCGCCGGGCGGTGAGCAGCAGCCAGGCACCGAATGCGAGCGCCGCCATGATATCCATGCCGAGCAGCGCGCTTACCAGGGCCAGCAACAGCACCCCGGCCACCACATAATTGTCCCAGGCCGGGCTCGGCTCTACCTTCTGGCGGTACAGGGCAGGGTGCTTCTTGTACAGCAGGGCGTCGAATTCTTCGTGGCGAACCCGCAGCAGGCTCTGGCCCCAAGGTGCCGGACCGACCGGGTGCAGCGCCAGCGCCACCGGAGCCTGGGCGATGGCGATGCCGTGCTCGAGCAGGCGAAAATACATGTCGGCGTCGCTGCCACGGATGTCGAAGCGCTCGTCGAAGCCGCCGAGGCGCTCGAGTACCGGCTTGCGCAAGAAGCAGCTGGCGCTGGTGAAATCGGCCGCTTCAAGCGCGTGCGCGCCGGGCTGCGCATCGGCCGGGTGGGGCGCTATCAGCGTCTGGACCCGTCCGCAGACGACCTCGGTGCGGTCGTCGCAGGCGGCCAGGCCGGCGGCCAGCCAGCCGGGCTCGGGCACGACGTCGTCGCGCGTGAAGGCGACGATGGGCGCGCGCGCCACCCGCCAGCCGCGGTTGAGCGCAGCAGGCGGACCACCCGGCCCGGGATTGGCCACATACGACAGCCGTGGCCCACGGTCCAGCGTACGGGTGCGCCAGCCGGCGACCAGGTGCAGAGTGTTGTGGTTGGGCTCGTCGTCGACCACGATGATGTCGTAGCGGCGCGGATGGAACTGCTGGCGCACCAGCGCATCGAGGCAGCGGTCGAGCAGGTCGATGCGGCCACAGGCATGCACCACTACCGAGACCGCAATTTTAGCGTCATCTTTTATTGCAGACATGATGGATCTCCACTGCAGGGGCCAATGCCGTCGCGATGTGCGCAAGGCAGGGCGTGTTGTGTGAAGTTGGAGTCGGGCGGCGACGGCCGGGTTCCCTTCGGCGGCAGCGCCTTGGAGCTGCATCAAGGCCCTGTTCGGTTGCGGACGCAAGCAGGTCGCGGCGGACTGGCGGCGAACCTGCGACCGTCCCGGTTTGCTACACTGGCGGTTTGTGATGTTCTTGATAACGGGATAACGGGACCGACATGAAACAACTGTATATCGCCGGCCGCTGGGTCGATGGCGCCGCCATGACCACCACGCGCAGCCCTTCCGACCGCAGTGACGTCGTGGGCGAGTACGCCAGTGCCGGGGCCGAGCAGGCCGCGCTGGCCGTTGCCGCGGCACATGACGCGGCGCCAGGCTGGGCCTTGTCGGGGGTGCAAAGTCGCGCGGACGCGCTCGACGCAATCGGCAGCGAGCTGCTGGCCCGCAAGGGCGAGCTGGGCGCACTGCTGGCGCGCGAAGAGGGCAAGACGCTACCCGAAGCCATCGGTGAAGTCGGGCGCGCCGGGGCGATCTTCAAGTTCTATGCGCAAGAGGCCTTGCGGGTGCGCGGCGACCGGCTGGCCTCGGTGCGACCCGGGGTCGAGGTCGATGTCTCGCGCGAGCCGGTCGGCGTGGTCGGCATCATCGCCCCCTGGAACTTCCCAATCGCAATTCCAGCCTGGAAGATCGCGCCAGCGCTTGCCTATGGCAACACAGTCGTGTTCAAGCCGGCCGAACTGGTACCTGGCAGCGCCTGGGCGCTGGCCGAGATCATCAGCCGTGCCGGCCTGCCGCCGGGTGTGTTCAACCTGGCAATGGGGCCGGGCAGGGTGGTGGGCGAAGCCATGCTGAACGACACGCGCGTGAACGCCATCAGCTTCACCGGCTCGACTGCCACCGGAGAACGCGTGCTGCTCGCCTGCGCCCGGCGCCGCGCCCGCGTGCAGCTCGAAATGGGAGGCAAGAACCCGCTGGTGGTGCTGGCCGATGCCGACCTCGATCTTGCAGTGGAGGTGGCGATCCAGGGCTCATTCTTTTCCACTGGCCAGCGCTGCACGGCGTCGTCGCGCCTGATTGTCGACGAAGCCATCTATGGCCGCTTCATAGAAGCCATGGCAGCGCGCATGGCGGCGCTGAAGGTCGGCCACGCCCTGGGGGCGGGCATTGACATCGGCCCGGTAGTTGACACCTCGCAGCTCGAGCAAGACCTGTCGTACATCGCGATGGCAAAAGAAGAAGGCGCGCGCCTGGTGTGTGGCGGCGAGCGCCTGCAACGCGAAACCGACGGCTATTTTCTTAGCCCGGCGCTGTTCGCGGATTGCGATCCGGGCATGCGCCATGCGCGCGAAGAAATTTTCGGTCCGGTCGCCTCGGTGATTCCGGCCAAGGGCTACGAACATGCGCTGGCGCTGGCCAACGATACCGAGTTTGGCCTGACCGCCGGCATCTGCACCGCCTCGCTCAAGCACGCCAGCCATTTCAGGCGCCATGCGAAAGCCGGCATGGTGATGGTCAACCTGCCGACCGCGGGCGTGGACTACCACGTGCCGTTTGGCGGCACCAAGGCATCAAGCTACGGCCCACGCGAGCAGGGCAGTCATGCTGTGGAGTTCTTTACCACGGTAAAGACGAGTTATACAGCGCCGTAGAGACCAGGCGCTGTTCAGTAACTCCGGGAAAACCCCGTATCGTCATCCATCTTGCGGTCACCCGCCAGCTGGTTCGCACCCGCGGGACTTTTCGGCAAGCCGCCAGCAAGGTCGTTCGACTGGTGTACCGGATTTTTTTCTGCATCCCGGCCCTGTGCCGGGTGCCATGCCGGCTCGTCGTTGCCTGGGCCAGTGTTGCCCGGGCTGCGCGGCAGGCCGCCGGCGCTGTAGTTCGACTTGTGCACGTGAAGACTTCCCTCGTCGCGCACGTCGCCGTGCTCGGTGCCTTGCTGCGCGCTGTCCGACGCTTGACCGTCCTGTTGCCGACCGTGCTCCTGATTGTCCTGCGGGTGTGCTGTTGCCATGCCTGTCCCTTCGCCGCCATTCGTGGCGCTTTGCTGGTTGGAATAAAAGGATTGTTCGGCCACGCCCGGTGCCTGATAGGTTCCGGCTGCCATATCGTGATGGCGCCCAAGCGATCCGCCCTGTAGCTGCGGATGCGCCGGGTTCTGCGGGTTCATCCGATCCGCGACCTGACTGTTGTCGTGCTGTTGTGCCGACGGCGCCAGCAGGTCGGTGCCGGAATGCGGATCGCGGCGACCCACCGGCTGCTCAAGCCTGCCCCAGGCGTCCGAATGCAGTGCCATCTGACGCTGGTGGCTGTCGTTGATACCTTGCTGGGGACCGGTGTCACCCAACGGGTAGGTATGGTCTGGCGGACCGCTGGTCGTCGTACCCTTGGCCCCAGGCGTCCATTTCTCATTCGCGCCATTGTCGGTCTGATTATTCATCTCGCTACGTTCGTTCGCATCCATATCGACTCCGTGTGATGGTGGGCGGCGAGCTGTTCTTTAGGCATGCGCGCGCGCCGCCTGACAAGGACATGATGCGCGTGTCCGCGCAGTTCCAGTATAGGAAGACGTAGGGGGAACGTGTAGGACTGTCACTGAAGGGTTTGTTGTCGACTGGAAGTAGAGTTTCGCATGTGCATTTTCTGTCGCGTGAAGTCCTACAAAGTCATCTGATAGCGTCCTATACCCTCATCCACCAGGCATGCCTAAGATGACTTTCGCCATCCGCTCATCTGGGAGCGTCAGCAGATGGTGCATTCCTGCCGCATGAAGCGGCGGACCAAAGTAAACTGGGAGAAGATGATCATGGCCTCGAGTAACCAAGGTAACAAGCAGGGAAGCAGCCAGGGTGGGAGCAGCCAGAGCAGCGGCACCCGCAACCGCGGATTCGCTTCGATGGATCCGGCGCGCCAGCGCGAAATTGCCAGCCAGGGCGGCAAGGCGGCTCACGCCAAGGGTACTGCCCACGAATTCACTTCGGAAGAAGCACGCCGTGCCGGAAGCATGAGTCATGGCAATCGCCAGTCGGCCAGTGCCGGCTCGGGTAGCGCATCGACTGCCTCCGCCAAGGGCAGCCGTGGCGCACAGGGGGGCAATCGCGGCGGCTCGAAAGAGTAGGCCCGTGCCATGACTGCGCCGGGCCGGTAGGCCCCAAGTAGTCAAGGGCGTCCTGATGGAAGTGCAAGGGGGAGCCAGGCAGGCTCCCCCGTTTTGTTTCCGATACCACACAATTTGACGAAGGGATGCGGTAGAATCGCTGCGCCTTTTTCAAACTTTTCAGCAGGGACATCGTCGTGAAACCAGCGGTAATTCGTCAAGTCAAAAGCCTCTCCATGTCATGCGACCGGGTCGGTAACCTGTTGCTCACCAAGTTCTCCACCAAGGGCGCCAGCGACCTGTGCATCCAGGTCCCTGCGACGATCGTGTTCTGGCTGCTCAAGCACCTGCCGGTAAACCGCGATCCGTCGCTGGCGCCGCCGCCAGCGCCGCCGGCCATCACGCAGCAGGATTGGGACAATCCCTACACCCCGCGCGCCGAATATGTAATGTGCAAGGAATTGCCGGGTGCAATCCGGATGCATTTCGCGCTCAACAGCAAGGAAGACCTGACGCTGGTGCTGGACCGCGCCAACGTCGAACTGCTGCGCCAGGTCATGACCATGTATAGCAAGGACCTGATCGACCTCGACGCACAGTGATCCTGGAGTGCGTTCGTTTGAACCGACAATGAAGGATTTACCATGCCCATCAAAATCAGCCAGACCTTCGATTCCGGCGCCATCGAGGTGCTCAGCGCGGACAACCCGAAAGCGATTGACCTGAACCTGCGCAAGGACTCGCACGCCGACATCCACCAGTGGTTCCATTTCCGCCTGCAGGGCGCGCGTGGACAGGCCTGTACCATGCGTTTTCTCAATGCCGGGCAGGCCACCTATCCCAAGGGTTTCGAGAATTACCAGGTGGCTGCGAGCTATGACACCGAGAACTGGTTCCGGGTCCCGACCAGCTTCGATGGGCAGGTCATGACGGTGCAGCATACGCCCGAGCTCGACAGCATCTACTACGCCTATTTCGAGCCCTATACCTGGGAACGCCACCTGCGCCTGCTGGGCGAAGTGGCCGAAAACCCGGTCGCCCGCGTGCATGACATCGGCACCACGATCGATGGCCGCGACATGAACCTGGTCGTGATCGGCAACCCGCAAGCGGAAAAGAAGATCTGGGTCATTGCGCGCCAGCATCCAGGTGAAACCATGGCCGAATGGTTTATCGAAGGCATGATGGACGCGCTGCTCGACAGCGCCAACCCGGTCGCGCGCAAGCTGTTGCAGCGCGCCGTGTTCTACATCGTACCGAACATGAACCCGGACGGCTCGGTGCGCGGCAACCTGCGTACCAACGCGGCTGGCGCCAACCTCAATCGCGAGTGGATGAATCCCTCGCTTGAGCGCAGCCCGGAAGTGCTGTGCGTGAAGAGCAAGATCCACGAGACTGGCGTCGACATGTTCTTCGACATCCATGGCGACGAAGCACTGCCGTACAACTTCGTGGCAGGCAACGAGATGCTGGCCGACTTCACGCCGGAACGCCAGGCGCGCCAGAGCGCGTTCGTGCAGCACTACATGGCGGCCAGCCCGGACTTCCAGAACGTCTATGGTTACGCAGCCAGCAAATACAACGAAGAGCTGTTGACCCTGGCGTCGAAATATATCGGCCACACGTTCAAATGCCTTGCGCTGACGCTGGAGATGCCATTCAAGGACAATGCCGACCTGCCGGATCCGCACACGGGCTGGAACGGCGCGAGAAGCAGCGCGCTCGGCGCGGCCATCCTGCAGCCGATCCTGCAGTCGCTGGACTGAGCCGATGGGCGTCGAGATCGAGCGCAAGTTCCTGGTCGCCGGCGATGCCTGGCGCGGTCTCGGCGTGGCGACCCGGCTGCGCCAGGGCTACCTCAACGCCGACCCGGCGCGCACGGTGCGCGTGCGCGTCGAAGGCGATGCCGGCCTGCTCACCATCAAGAGCAAGACTGTTGGCGCCAGCCGGGGCGAGTGGGAATACCCCATTGCGCTGCGAGAGGCCGAGGAAATGCTCGACATGCTGTGCGAGCGCCCGCTGGTCGAGAAAATACGGCGCCGTATCGAACACGCCGGCTTCACCTGGGAAGTCGATGAATTCCTGGGCGAGAACGCAGGCCTGGTGGTGGCCGAAATCGAGTTGCCCTCGGAAGACGCCGCTTTCGACAAACCCGACTGGGTCGGCCAGGAAGTCACCGGCGAGCAGCGCTACTACAACTCCAGCCTGATCCGTTTGCCTTTTTCCCAATGGACTACTGCATGACTGTCTTGTCCCGCCGCGGCATGCTGGCCCTGGCCTTGGGCGCACTGCTGCCGGCCGTGGCCGGCGCAGGCGCTCTGGCCCGAGCAAGCGGGCCTGCACCTTATTTTCCGCCGCCAGGCGAGTGGGCCCGCAAGTCGCCCGCCGAGCTCGGCATGGATCCGGCCGCGCTAGCGGCCGCCGTGCAGTTCGCGCAGTCGCGCGAAACCACGCGCGCAGTCGATTTTTCCGACCAGGAGGCGACGTTCGGTTCCCGCCTTGGCTCGATGCCGACCCGGCGCGCCGCCAGTTCCGGCCTGGTTATCTACAAAGGGTATGTGGTGGCGCAGTTTGGCGACACACACTTTGTCGACCCGACTTATTCAGTAGCCAAGAGCATGCTGGCCACCGTCGCCGGGGTGGCCGTACGCGACGGCCGCATCCAGGTCGACGAGCCGGTGGCCAGACGGGTAGACGACGGCGGCTATGCTTCTGCCCAGAACGCCGCGATTACCTGGAAGCAGCATCTGCAGCAGGAAACGGAATGGGAAGGCAGCCTGTTCGGCAAGAACGCCGACTTCATCGGCAAGGCCGCCTTTGGCGCGGGCGAGCGCAAACCGCGCGTGCTGGGGCCGCCCGGCAGCTTCTACGAATACAACGACGTGCGCATTAACCGTTTCGCACTGTCGCTGCTGCGCGTGTTCGGGCAAGCGCTGCCCGAGGTGTTCCAGCAGCAGGTGATGGACCCAATCGGTGCATCGAACAGCTGGAAATGGGTGCCTTACCATAACAGCTACGTCGACCTGAACGGCAAGCAGGTGCCCTCGGTCAGTGGCGGCACCCGCTGGGGTGGCGGCATGTGGATCGACTCCTGGGACTTGGCCCGCTTCGGCTACCTGTGGCTGCGGGGCGGGGCATGGAAAGGCAAGCAGATCATTGCGCCAGACTATGTGCAAGCCGCCTTGCGCCCAAGCGCGCACGGGCCGGACTATGGCTACCTGTGGTGGCTTAATACAAAAGGCAAGAACCTGCCTGGCCTTCCAGCCAATGCCTACGCGGCGCTGGGGGCGGGCAGCAACTCCATCGTCATCTCACCGGATCACGATCTCGTGATCGTCTGGCGCTGGCATGCAGGCAATGCCGCCGACTTCGCCGCCAAGGTAGTCGCGAGCATCCGGCACTAGCACTAGCACCAGCAGCAGCAGCCCAAGCCAGGTCATGGTCCCGATGCCTGGCGCGGGCCTGTACTCTTCCCTTAGTCCACTACCTGGCATCGAGCACCGGCTGCTTGCCGACTTGCCGACTTGCCGACTTGCCGACGTCCGTCATGACCATGCTTTTTTGTGAATGCGAATAATAATGATTCTCATTTACTTGACCGGATATTTTCTTTACAATAATTTTCATTGATGACCCATCCCGTCGTGGGATTCCCCCTCTTTGATCATTAAGGAAATGTTCGTATGCATACAATAAAAAGCCGCAAACACCGCCATTCTCCCGTCATGGGTACTGTCCTGGCGGCAGTATCGATGCCGATCGCAGCGCATGCGAACGAGGTGGGCATTGCGGCAGCCGACAACATCGCGCCGGCCACGACGGTCGAAATCGTCGGCAAGGCCGGCAACGCGGTGCGCGCCGAATACGCATCGTCGCCGAAATATACCGAGAAATTGGTCGATACCGCCCAGTCGGTTCAGGTCATCACGAAAGAACTCTACGAGCAGCAGGGGGCACTGACCCTGACCGAAGCGCTGCGCAACACCCCGGGCGTGGGCGCTTTCTTTCTGGGCGAGAACGGCAACACGAATACCGGGGATGCAATCTTCATGCGCGGGTTCGACACTTCGGGCAGCATTTTTGTCGACGGCGTGCGCGACGTCGGATCGGTCTCGCGCGATGTCTTCAACCTGGAGCAGATCGACGTCGTCAAGGGCCCGGCCGGTACCGACAATGGCCGTGGCTCGCCGACCGGCTCGGTTAATCTGGTGAGCAAGAAAGCGCACATGGCGCGGTCAGCCAATGCCTCGCTGACCGGCGGCAGCGCCGCGCAAAAGCGGGCGACGGCCGACCTTAATACGGTGCTCGACGGAGAAACCGGCGTCGCCTTGCGCCTGAACGTGCTAGCCCAGGACGCCGGCAATCCGGCGCGCGATGTGGTAAACAGCAAGCGCTGGGCGCTGGGCGCTGGCGCCGAGCCTCGGTTTCGGCCTGAACGGCCAGACCCGCGTGCATGCGGATTTTCTGCATGTGGATCAAGACAACGTTCCGGACGGTGGCGTGTCCACACTTGGTTTGCCGGGCTACACCAGTCCAGATCCGGCCCGACCTTTTGTTTCCTCCGCAGCAGCAGTGGACCCGAAGAATTTTTACGGTTCCACGGCAGACTACGACCGGATCAAGGCCGACATGGCCACCGTACGAGTCGAGCATGAATTCTCACCCAAGCTGCGCCTGCAGAACATCAGCCGCTACGGCAAGACCAGCCAGCACTATTTGTTGACCTCCTGGCTGGCCAATGCAAGCAACCTCAAGACGCCGCTGCAGGGCGATCCTTCCACCTGGACCGTGGCGCGCAACATCCGCACCATCAAGGACCAGGAGAACAAGATCCTGACCAACCAGACCACATTGACGTCGCAATTCGCCACCGGCGCGCTGGCGCACACCTTGGTGACAGGCCTGGAAATGACCAGCGAAAGCCAGCTCAACCAGGGCTATTTTCCGGCCAGCCTGGGCAGCATGCCGGCCGCCAATCTATACCGCCCGAACCCGCGCGACCCGGTGACCGGATTCAATCCCGTCCGCAGCGGCGCCTATCGAGAAGGCAGGATCGACACCCAGAGCCTGTATGTCTTCGACACCGTCAAGTTCGGCCAGCGCTGGATCTTCCATGGCGGCGTGCGTCTCGACCATTACAGTGGCGACTATACGGTGGTGGCGCTAGTCAACGATGTACTGGAGCCAACCCACTTTACGGTGGGCGACACGCTGGTCAACGGCAAGGCATCCTTGCTGTACAAGCCGACCGCCAACAGCAGTGTGTATGCGATGGTGGCGAGTTCGAAGCTGCCTCCGGGATCGAGTTTCACCGTGTCGGGCAATGCCAACAACGCCCAGAACCCGATCTACCGTCCGCAGGAGACCATGAGCCGCGAAATCGGCGGCAAGCTCGACTTGCTGCGGCAGAAGCTGTCGCTGTCGGGCGCGCTGTTCCGCACTGAAGTAAAAAATGAAGTCGAGCAAGACCCGGTCGACCTGCGCTACTACCAGACCGGCAAGAAGCGCGTGCAGGGCATCGAGCTGGGCGCAACCGGCGAACTGTCGCCGGGCTGGCTGCTCAGCGCAGGCTACCTGGTCATGGATACCAGCGTCGAAGCCGGTCGCATCGTGACCGCGGCGGGTGAGAACACGCTCACCTACACGCCCAAGAGCGCGTTCACGGCCTGGACCTCGTATGACCTGGGGCACGGCTTGACCGTGGGCGGTGGCGCCCGCTTCAGCGACAAGCTGATGCGCGGCACCGACGGCGCCATCGGCACTCCGGTCCACGCCGGTTCGTACTGGGTAGTCGACGCCATGGCCTCGTACCGCATCAATGCCCACCTGGACCTGCGCCTGAACGTCTATAACCTGGGCGACGAAGCTTACGTGGCAGCCATCAACAAGAGCGGCTACCGCTACACCCCGGGAGCGCCGCGCGCGGCGAGCCTGACGGCTAACTTCAGGTTCTAGCGCCTGGCGCCGGACCGGGCCAAGGCACCGGCCTGCGCAGCCGCATTAATGGAAGTGTTCGGTTCCTGCGGGGGCATCTTCCGGCATCTCGGCATGCACCAGTTCGCCGGTCGGATCGGCGAACAGCGGCGCGCCGCAGTCGTCGCAATACTCGGCGACATAGCGTTCACCGATGCGTTTGATATGCGAAATGCCGGCCTCGTTGAGGTGGGCCACGATGTCGTTGATCGGGGTGGGCGCGGCCGGGCCGATGGCAAACGGACCTTCCATCGGCGTGCCGTTTTCGTCTTCCTGGCCGTAGAGCGGCCAGACGATGCCATACATGACGTCGGTGTCCTGGCGGATCGTGAACGACACGCGGTATTCGTCGATCTGGATATCCGCGGCTTCTTCGCCGAAGCCGGCAATGACGGCGCGCAGGTCGGAGGCTTCGACGTCGAGCGTATGGGTCAGGTAGTGCACGGCAGCGCGGATCGAGATCGGGCGGATCAGCTTGTCTGCTTCGCGGCAAGCCACATAATAGGCCTCCGGCAGCAGCAGCTCGACGCCGCAGCCCGGCAGCAGGCGGGCGATGTTGGCGGTACCCTGGGCGCGCCATTGCTCCAGTGCGCGGTTGCGCTCATCGGCAAAACCGATGTGATGCTGTGGTTCTTGCCAGCGGAACATCGGTGCACCCTGCGGCGCGATGACCGCCACCAGCAGGTAGCGGGTGTCGGCCAGGAAAGGCGCGGTTTCCTCGGCCTGCGCGGCCGGCTTGACCGCGCCGCCCTTGTGAGCAGCCGCGGCCAGCTTGTGGGTCAGCGCATAGGTTTCGGCATGGGTGCGCGGCAGCTGGTCGATCGAGTACAGGCTGGGCGACATGGCAATGCGGGTGTCGGCGGCCAGCAGGTGGGCCGAGAAGTGCGCCTGCAAGGTGGCCAGCATCTCGTTGGGCATATTGCCCGAAGCGATATTAAAACGGGTCCAGGCAAGCACCGGCGCAGCTACCAGCAGGGCCTGCCAGGTCACTTCCTTGCCGTCCAGCTGTTCCACCATGGTAGCGGACTCGCTGACCGCCTCGACCGCATCCATCAGCACGTCGTACGAAGCGAGATCGTCCTTGAAGAGGGCGTTCAGCGCGGCGTCAATGCTGTCCTGGTGATTAGTTTTAAGCAACTTTTGCAGTTGCGTGTCCAGCTGGCGTTCCCAGGTCCGTTCCTCGACGCGGCTGGCGGCCTGCATGATGGCTTGCGCGACGCTGACGAGACGCTGGCTTTCGACGGACAGTTTCGGAGTTGAATCTTTGGAAGGACGACGCATGGCGCTGGGGGTTCTCTTTTTGGTGGATGGTCTTGAAGGTCATGATAAACCCTTGTCTCGGTTATTGTAGTTGATTCAGCTACATGCCATGACACAAGCTCGCCCTGTACCGGACCAAACTCTGGAGCACGGCGCGTTGGCGCTTGCAAAAAGGCTGGATAGAATCGATAATGAGAATAGTTCTCATTAACTTACTTGTTCACAGATCAAGAAGGATAGGCCCATGATGCTGCATATCCCCGGCGTGCTGACACCCGAACAGGTTTCGGCGATGCGCGCGCGCATGGAAGCGGCGCCCGACTGGGTCGACGGCCGCGAAAGCGTCGGCGCGCAAGGCGCCCCGGTCAAGCGCAACCGCCAGCTCAGGGAAGGCTCGCCCCTCAGCGTCGAGCTCGGGCAGATGGTCAGTGCGGCCTTGCTCGCCAACCCGCTGTTCTTTGCGGGCGTGCTACCGCTGCGCGTGCTGGCACCGTACTTCAATGCCTACGGCGGGGGAGAACACTACGGCCCGCACGTCGATGGCGCGGTGCGCGCCCAGCGCGGCGGCTTGCCGCCCGTGCGGGCCGATGTCTCGACCACGGTGTTCCTGAGCGCGCCCGACGACTATGACGGCGGCGAACTCGAGGTGGCCGATGCCTACGGCACCCACCAGGTCAAGCTGCCGGCCGGGGACGCAATCGTCTACCCGTCGGGGAGCCTGCACCAGGTGCTGCCGGTCACGCGCGGCGAGCGCCTGGCATCGTTTCTCTGGACCCAGAGCATGGTGCGCGACGACGCCAAGCGGGCGCTGCTGTTCGAACTCGATACCAACATCCAGCAACTGCGCGCAGCGCATGGCGAGAGCGCGCAGACCGTCGGGCTCACCGGGCATTATCACAACCTGCTGCGAATGTGGGCGGAGGTAGCATGACGCTGTTCCCGCCCACCCATGCCGACGCCGCAGCGCTGCTGGCCTTCGAGCTGGACAATCGCAGGTTTTTCGAGGCGACAATCAATGCCCGTCCCGCCGGCTACTATGGGCTCGATGGCGTGCAAGCCTCGATCAGCAGTGCCATGGCCGACGCCATGGTCGACCGTGGATACCAGTATCTGCTCAAGGACGACAACGGGACGATCCTGGGCAGGGCCAACCTGAGCGCGGTGAAGCGGGCACATTTTCACTCGGCCGTGCTGGGCTACCGCATTGCCGAATCGGCCTGCGGCAAGGGCTGCGCCAGCGAAGCGGTACGCCAACTGCTCGGCATCGCCTTCGGCAAGCTGCGCCTGGCCAGGATCGAGGCCGACTGCCGGATCGACAACCTGGCATCGGCGCGCGTATTGCTGCGCAATGGATTTGTCCAGTTCGGGCATTCGCGGCGCAGCTTCGAGCATGGGGGCGGGTGGCATGACCGCTTGCATTTCGAGTGTCATGCGCCGCGAGGGTAAGAACGCGCGCCCTGATGCTTAAAAAATAAAACAAAAGGCCGGAGCCCAAAGGGATCCGGCCTTTTGTTTACCAGCAGGAAGTCGTCAGAGCACTTTTTTTCCGCTGAACACGCGGATCAGGATGACGATCACGGCGACGACCAGCAGGATGTGGATCAGTCCGCCGGCGGCGAAAGAGGTAACCATGCCCAGCAGCCACAGGACGAGGAGAACGATTGCAATGGTATATAACATGTGATGACCTTACGCTTGAGTGGAGGAGTTGCAAATCTGTCTGGCCGTTTGCTTTCCCGATAAGCCATCATGCTCTTCCGTGGGTCCGGCTTCCGTGCGTTGTCGAACAGAACGCTTATATTATTGATAACTGCCGCAGGAAAGCGCGGCAGTGATCAAGCTGCGTTCAGGGATTGCGCACGACGCGCCACACGACGTTGGCCAGGTCGTCCGCCACGATCAGCGCGCCGCGCGGATCGACCGTCACGCCCACTGGCCGGCCGCGCGTCTTGCCCTCGGCATCCCGAAAACCGGTGACAAAGTCGATCGCTGCGCCGGACGGGCGGCCATTGGCGAAGGGCACAAAGATGACCTTGTAACCCACCGGGACAGCGCGGTTCCAGCTGCCGTGCTCGCCGATGAATACGCCATTGGCGTATTTTTCGCCCATGACGGCCTGCGAGAAATCCAGGCCCAGCGCGGCGACGTGCGAGCCCAGGCTGTAGTCGGGTTTGATGGCGGCTGCCACCTTCTTTGGATTCGGCGGCATGACGCGGGCATCGACGTTCTGGCCCCAGTAGCTGTAGGGCCAGCCGTAGAAGCCGCCTTCGCGCACCGAGGTCAGGTAATCGGGCACCAGTTCCGGTCCCAGCTCGTCGCGTTCGTTCACCACCGTCCATAACTGTCCGGTGCCCGGCTGGATCGCCAGGGCGGTCGGATTGCGCAAGCCGGTAGCATACGGCTTGTAGGCGCCGGTAGTGACATCGATCTGCCACACCTCGGCGCGGTCGACCTCGGCTTCCATGCCGCGCTCGGTGATATTGCTGTTCGAGCCGATGCCGACGTAGGCGAAGCGGCCATCCGGACTGATGGTGAGTGCCTTGGTCCAGTGGTGGTTGATCTCGGACGGCAACATGGCGATGCTGGTGGGGGGAGCGCTGGCCTTGGTCTGGCCTGGCTGGTAATCGAAGCTGACCAGCTCGCCCTGGTTGGCGACATACACCTTGTTATTGGCGAAGGCCAGTCCGTAAGGAGCGTCGAGCTGGTCGGCGAAAACGGTCTTGAGTTCGTACACGCCGTCGCCATCGGCATCGCGCAGCAGGGTCAGGCGGTTGCCGCTCTTGACCTTGGTATTGCCCTTCGACTTGATATAGCCCGCAATCACGTCTTTTGGTTTGAGCTTGGCCGCCTTGCCGCCGCGGCCTTCGGCGACCAGGATGTCGCCATTGGGCAGCACCAGGGTCTGGCGCGGAATCTGCAGGTCGGTGGCGATCGCCGAGACGGTAAAGCCAGCCGGCACGGTTGGCTTCTGGGTGCCCCAGGGGGTAGGTTCGGCAATTTTCATGCTAGGCAGCAGGCCGCGTTCAGGCGCCGGGAGCTTGGGATCCGGTCCGATCGACGGCGTGCCGTCGCCTTTGTTGGAGCAGGCGCCCAGCAGCAGGCTCAAACCCAGCAGGGTCAGGGTGGCAGTATGTTTCATTGTGCACCTCCCGTACGTGCGCCCAGGCCGATCCAGGCCGCGACCACGATCAGGACGGTGACGATCACCGACAGCACCAGGCCAGCCGGCATGACTGCCCACGCATCCTTGGCGTGCTGGATGGCGTTGAACAACCCCAGCACCCAGGCCGCCAGCAGCAACAGGAAATAGACCAGCGTGGCGCCCGACTTGTGCCTGGCGCGCAGGAGATTAACCAGGGCAAACACCATGGCCAGGCCGCTGAACAGCAGGGCGCCGGCGATCAGCCAGGAGGCGAAATTCGCCCACTGGATCTGGTACGACTGGTAGTAGGCGATATCGCTGAGCAGGGCGCCCAGGAACAGCGGGACGGATCCGGCAAGCAGGATCGCATGCAGCCTTCCAGGGGGGCTGCGGTAGGCCGGGCTGGCCGTGGTAACAGTTGACATGGTAATCGTCCTTGAAGATCGATGAGTGGTACCGCAATCTTATCGACAAGACAATGTTGGTGTCGCATGGTTGGCCTTACCCGGACGGCATGCGCGATCTAGCCCTTGAAGATTTTCAGCAGCGTCACCGCAGGAGAAGCCATGCCGATCTTGCGGTTGGTTCGTGCAGCATCGATCACTTCGAGCAATTCTTCGTACTTGTCCGCCTGGCGATCGTCCAGGTTTGTCATGTTCATGTTCCAGCGCGGAAAAGTACGGAAGCTCGCCGGCTCGTTGTACAAGACGCGCGAGTTCTTGTGGCGGGGATCGAGTTCGATTTTCTTGTACAGGCTCGCCAGCGTAGCAGCCGGCCCTTCGAGCACCTGCAGGAACCACCCGCCGTTGTAGAACAGGCTGCCGGTGACGTCGATCCGTTCGTTGTTCGTGCGCGCCGTGGCATGGATGGCGCGCAGGTCGTCGGGCGACATCTTGCGCGTGGCTTGGCTGACATACACGAGTTGATTAATAGACATATGCAATTGCTCCTGGGTGAATACTGCGCTCAATAACGACCAACACATCGAAGACAGCATTTATATCAGGAATCATCAATTTCCTCAAAGAAACAGATGGGATCACCAGTACAGAATCGGGACACGTGTCCTGTATCAACGTGAAGACGTAAAAAAAGCCGGACCCCGCGCAGGGACCGGCCTTTTCATTATGCAAACAGCCCGCGTGAGCGGGCGCTCGCCGTTACGCCGCGAGCAGCTGGCGCAGCACGAACGGCAGGATGCCGCCATGCTTGTAGTAGTCGACTTCGATCGGGGTATCGATGCGCAGCAGGACCATGACTTCTTGCGAGCTGCCGTCTTCGCGGTGGATCACGAGGGTAGCCAGTTGCTGCGGCTTGATCTCGCCTTCCAGGCCCTTCAGGTCGTAGGTTTCCTTGCCGGTGATGCCCAGGGTCTCGACGCTGTCGGTACCGATGAACTGCAGCGGGAGCACGCCCATGCCGACCAGGTTCGAGCGGTGGATACGCTCGTACGAGCGCACGATCACGGCCTTCACGCCCAGCAGCTGGGTGCCCTTGGCCGCCCAGTCGCGCGACGAGCCGGTGCCGTATTCTTCGCCGCCGAAGATCATGGTCGGGGTGCCTTCGGCCACGTACTTCATGGCCGCGTCGTAGATCGACATCTGTTCGCCGGTTGGCTGGAACATCGTGATGCCGCCTTCGACCGCCGAGCCGTCAGGCTTGGCCGGGATCATCCGGTTCTTGATGCGCACGTTGGCAAAGGTGCCACGCATCATGATCTCGTGGTTGCCGCGGCGCGAGCCGTACGAGTTGAAGTCGGCCTTCAGGACGCCATTGGCCTTGAGCCACTGGCCCGCAGGACCGTCTTCCTTGATCGAGCCGGCCGGCGAGATGTGGTCGGTGGTGATCGAGTCGCCGAACACGCCCAGTGCGCGCGCACCGGAGATGCCGGTGGCGGCTGCCTTCGGGGTCATGGTGAAGTCGGAGAAGAACGGCGGCTCGGCGATATAGGTCGACTCGGGCCAGTTGTAGACCTGGCCTTCGGTGGACGAGACGCGCTCCCACAGTTCGCCCGGGTTGCCCTTGACGTCGGCGTAGTTCTTCTTGAAGACTTCGGAGTTCATCGCGAAGCGCATCAGTTCGCCGATCTCCTGCGAGGTCGGCCAGATGTCGCCCAGGTAGACGTCGACGCCATGGGTATCCTTGCCCACTGGCTCGGTCATCAGGTCGCGCGTCATGTTGCCGGCGATCGCGTAGGCCACGACCAGCGGTGGCGATGCCAGGAAGTTCGAACGGATGTTCGGGTGGATACGCGCTTCGAAGTTACGGTTGCCCGACAGGACGGCCGAGGCGACGATGTCGTTCTCGGTGATCGCCGCGTTCAGTTCCGGGGTCAGGTCGCCGGCATTGCCGATGCAGGTGGTGCAGCCGTAGGCGGTCACGCCGAAACCGAGTTTGTCCAGGTAGGGCAGCAGGCCGGCGGCGGTCAGGTATTCGGTGACCACGCGCGAACCAGGCGCCAGCGAGGACTTGATGTGCGGCGCCACGGTCAGGCCGCGCTCGACCGCCTTCTTGGCCAGCAGGCCGGCGGCCAGCAGCACGCTCGGGTTCGAGGTGTTGGTGCACGAGGTGATCGCGGCGATCAGCACGTCGCCGTTTTTCACGCGCACGCCGTTGCTGGTCTGGTAGACCTTGTGCAGGTCGTCCGGGTTCTTGTTGAAGCCGTTGGCGGTGGTTGGCTTGCTGAACAGGTCGGCGAAGGTGTTCTTCACGTTGCCCAGTTCGATACGGTCTTGCGGGCGCTTCGGACCGGCCAGGGATGGAGTAACAGACGCGAGGTCCAGTTCCACCACGCGGGTGTAGTCGATTTCGCCTTCTTGCGGCACGCCGAACAGGTTCTGGGCCTTGAAATAGCCTTCGAAGGCAGCCAGTTCTTCTTCGGTGCGGCCGGTGCCGCGGAAGTAGTCGATGGTCGCTTCGTCGACCGGGAAGAAGCCCATGGTGGCGCCGTATTCCGGTGCCATGTTGGCGATGGTCGCGCGGTCGGTGGTCGACAGCGAACGGGTGCCGGCGCCGAAGAATTCGACGAACTTGCCGACGACTTTTTCGTGGCGCAGCATTTCAGTGACCGTGAGCACCAGGTCGGTCGCGGTGCAGCCTTCGCGCAGCTTGCCGGTGAGGTTGACGCCGATGACGTCCGGGGTCAGGAAATAAACCGGCTGGCCCAGCATGCCGGCTTCGGCTTCGATGCCGCCCACGCCCCAGCCGACCACGCCGACGCCGTTGATCATGGTGGTGTGCGAGTCGGTGCCGACCAGGGTGTCCGGGTAGAACACGTCGCCCTGGCGCATCACGCCGCGCGCGAGGTATTCCAGGTTGACCTGGTGGACAATGCCGAAGCCCGGCGGCACCACGCCGAAGGTATCGAAGGCCTGCATGCCCCATTTCATGAACTGGTAGCGCTCGTTATTGCGCTGGAATTCCAGTTTCATGTTCAGGTCGAGCGCATTGGGCTCGCGGAAGTGGTCGATCGTGACCGAGTGGTCGACCACCAGGTCGACCGGCACCAGCGGTTCGATCTTCTTGGCGTCGACGCCCATCTTGTTGGCGACGTTGCGCATCGCGGCCAGGTCGGCCAGCAGCGGCACGCCGGTGAAGTCTTGCAGTACCACACGGGCGACGACGAAAGGAATCTCGTCGGTACGCTCGGCGGTCGCCTTCCAGCCGGCTACCTGCTTGATGTGCTCTTCGGTGACCTTCTTGCCGTCGCAGTTGCGCAGCACCGACTCGAGCACAATACGGATCGACACCGGCAGGCGCGACAGGTTCACACCGAGGGCTTCGCCCAGCGCTGGCAGCGAGTAGTACTGGCCTGTGCGGCCGGCGCCAACCGGGAATTCCTTCAATGTATTCAGGGTGTTGCGAGACATATGCTCTCCTTCAGTGGGATATTGTTATTCAAACCCGTTGTTGCAACCAGGGATCGGGGGCGGGCGCCGCAGATCAGCTTTTCTTTTCTTCAGGCAACGCGGCCGTCACCGGTTCAATCGGTTCAAGCGGTTCGGCCTGCTTGGCGTTCTTGCATTCGTTGGCCAGCTGGCGGTTCAGGCGCGAGTCCAGCAACAGCCCCTTGCTGGGGATGCCGATCCAGATCAGGCCCCAGTAGGCGTTCTCGAAGCGCTGGGCGCCGGTGGTGGTGCCCACGCGCGCCAGGCGGTGCACGCGCTTTTTCCAGCGCAGCGCGATGTTGGCAGGGTCGGTCTCGTTGGTATAGATCGTGACCTTGTTGTTCAACTCGCAGGCGTATTCGGTAGTGACGGTATCGGTGACGTCCGGCTCGGCTTCTTCGGCCGCGTCGTAGAGCGCGGCGGCGCGTACCGTTGCTTCGGCGGCTGCAGCCTTGGACGCCTTGGCGCCAGTTTTCGCCTTGGCCTTGGCCTTGGTCGCGGACTTGGCGGCCGCCTTGGGCACGTCTTTGGCCGGCGCGGCGGCGGCGGCGTTGGCGCACAGGCCGATGGAGGCGAGCGCAAACGCGCAGGCGGCGAGGAATGGGGGAAGTGGGGTGGCCATCAGGAATCCGTTTGGTTGACGATTGCGGCAGCCGCTTCCGGCAGCGCAAGGCCAGCCAGCTTTGCGCGCTGTAGAACGGTCCAATAATATCGGTAGCTCGCACGGTCGTGCAAGCGTCCATGTTGCGCGATCGGCCCCCAGCCTGCGTTGCTAGCCTCGAGCAGCACGTTGGTGGCCTCGTTTACTTCGGACAGGCGCGGCGTGAACGCCTTGACGATCGGTTTGACCTGGTCCGGATGGATGCTCCACATCCGGGTGAAGCCGAATTCGGCGGCGGCGCGCTGGGCATCGTTGGCGACGGTGGCGCTGTCGCGGATATCGGTAGTGACGTTGTGCGAGGCCACCTTGCCGTGTGCGTGGCAGGCCGCGACCATCTCGAGCTTGGCGCGCACCACCAGCGGATGCGTGAACTGGCCGGGGGTGCGCATGGCGCTGGCCGGCACCGCGCCGTAGTGGCTCGACACGAAGTCCATGATGCCGAACGACAGGCATTCGACCTGGGGCAGGGCGGCGATGTCGTAGGCTTCGCGCAGGGCGCCGTGGGTTTCGACCAGCACGTGCACCGGCAAATCGGAGCGGCCCGCGGCCGCGGCATGCTGGTTGATCAGGTCGATCGCGCGCAGCACTTCGGCGGCGCTCTCGACTTTTGGTAGCACCACGTAGGCCAGGCGCGCGCCGGCGCCGCCCACGATGGTGGCGACGTCGTTGGCAAAGTGCGGGCTGCCCGTGTCGTGCAGACGCGCACCGATGCGGTTGAAGCGGTTGTCTTCGCTGTTGACGAGCGCCGCTACCATCAGGGCGTGCTCGCCTTCGCTGCCGGCGGCGGCGCCGTCTTCACAGTCGAAGGTGATGTCGAACAGGGGGCCAAGCTCTTGTTGCAGGGCCATCGATTTGCGCATCAGCTTTTCCGAACCGGCGTAGTGGTCGCAGGCGGGAAGCAGGAGCGGCTGGCGTTTGCCCTGGAATAAAACCTCGGAAGGATGCATAGAAAGGTCGCTGGAAGCAGAAGCAGAAGCAGAAACAGCCGTGCCACCGGGAGTGGCGGCACGGCGTGTGCGGCAAACGGAAGGCTTGGTAGGCTCCATCTGCCGCGCGGTGGTCAAGCCAGCAGGTGCGCTACGCCGTCACGTTCCTCAAGCAGTTCCTTGAGGGTGAGGTTGATGCGTTCTTGCGAGAACTCGTCGATCTCGAGGCCCTGGACAATCTTGTATTCGCCGTTTTCGACGGTGACCGGGAAGCCGAACATGGTCTGCTCGGGAATGCCGTACGAACCATCCGATGGAATGCCCATGGTGGTCCATTTGCCGCCGGTGCCGAGGTGCCAGTCGTGCATGTGGTCGATGGCGGCGTTGGCCGCCGAGGCCGCCGACGACAGGCCGCGTGCTTCGATGATGGCGGCGCCGCGCTTGCCGACGGTCGGCAGGAAGGTGTCGCGGTTCCAGGCATCGTCGTTGATCATGTCCTTGACCGAAGCGCCATCGATGGTGGCGAAGCGGTAGTCGGCGTACATGGTCGGCGAGTGGTTGCCCCATACGGCCAGCTTCTCGATCGACGCGACCGGCTTGCCGGTCTTGCCAGCGATCTGGGACAGCGCGCGGTTGTGGTCCAGGCGCAGCATGGCGGTAAAGTTCTTGGCTGGCAGGTTAGGCGCCGACTTCATGGCGATGTAGGCATTGGTGTTGGCCGGGTTGCCCACCACCAGCACCTTGACGTTGCGCGAAGCGACGGCGTCGAGCGCCTTGCCCTGCACGGTGAAGATCTGGGCGTTTGCTTCGAGCAGGTCCTTGCGTTCCATGCCAGGGCCGCGTGGACGGGCACCGACCAGCAGCGCGAAGTCGGCATCCTTGAAGGCGGTCATGGGATCGGCGTGGGCGGTCATGCCGGCCAGCAGCGGGAATGCGCAGTCGTCGATTTCCATCATGACGCCCTTGAGCGCCTTCTGCGCTTTTTCGTTGTCGATCTCGAGCAGCTGAAGGATGACCGGCTGGTCCTTGCCGAGCATGTCGCCATTGGCGATGCGGAACAGCAGGGAATAGCCAATCTGGCCGGCCGCGCCGGTGACGGCGACGCGCATTGGGGTTTTAGCCATGAAGAATCTCCAAAGTGGGAAAGAAAACGGATCGAGCAAAACGGATCGAGCAGATGCGTGTTCCCGCGGCAGCGGCCGGGGAAAACAGCAATGATACCAAAAGAGGCACCCTGTCAAACGGATACCGCGCGCGCGCCTGATCGGGCACACAGCATGGGCGCACGGAGGTCCAGCAGACCGCGAGTGTATTCCTCTGCTATTCCATCTGTCAATTCATATCATATGTCTTATATAAGACACATGTTTGAGCCGCTATGCACTGGACGTACGTGCCCGTTTATGGTGAAATCGCGGTCTATGAACCCCCTCCCGACCAAGCTGGCCGGCGACGCGCCAGGCGCCAGCGCTGCACCGTCGTTCCGTCCGCTGTACCAGCAAATCAAGGCATTGATTACCCAGAGCCTGCAATCGGGTGAGTGGAAGCCGGGCCAACTGATGCCGAGCGAGGTCGAACTGGCGGGACGCTTCAAGGTGAGCCAGGGCACGGTGCGCAAGGCCATCGATGAGCTGGCCGCCGAGCACCTGGTGGTGCGGCGCCAGGGCAAGGGCACGTTTGTTGCCACCCATGCCGAGGAGCGCGCCCATTTCCGCTTCTTGCGCCTGATGCCCGACGAGGGCATCCCGCACCACCCCGACAATCGCGTGCTCGAGGTCAGGCGCATCCGCGCCCCGGCCGAGGTCGCGCGCCTGCTCGAACTCGAGCCGGGCGACGCAGTGGTATACATCAAGCGGGTGCAATCCTTCGACGGCCAGCCGACCATTCTCGAGGAATTGTGGCTGCCGGGCCAGCTGTTCAAGGGCCTGACGGCCGAGCGCCTGGTCGAATACAAGGGCCCGATGTACGGATTGTTTGAATCGGAATTCGGCACGCGCATGATCCGCGCCACCGAGCGGATCCGCGCGGTAGCCGCCGACGCCGCCACCAGCGCGCACCTGGCGGTAGCCGAGGGTACGCCGCTGCTGTGCGCCGAGCGGGTCTCGTTTACCTATGGCGACAAGGCGGTGGAGCTGCGCAGGGGCATGTATTCGACGGCGCATCACCATTACCAGAATGAATTGTCGTGAAGCACGCGCAACGTGGTGCCGCGCGGCGCCATCCAGGTCGCGCCGTAGCAGCAATCGCGTTGAGCGATTAAAATAGTTGGTTTTGAGTAAGCGTTGGACTGACCCGTTTCGCCACACTGCTGTACCGGTATTCTTCGCCGATGCTTGGTGCCCGGTCACAAAATCGGCGAAAATGCAGGGTTAATTAAAAATTGTTGTCATAAGGGAGGTGTACCATGTCCGAAGCCGTGAGAGAAGCTGCAAAAAAAGGGCGGCCGGAGTTCCGCAATATTGGTATTGGGGATATTACAACCAAATATCGCATGCCACCGTCGGCCATCGTGTCGATCCTGCACCGTGTCAGCGGCGCCGCATTGTTCCTGATGCTGCCGTTCCTGCTGTACCTGCTGCAAGAAAGCCTGCGTTCCGAGATCTCGTTTGCCCACTTCGCGGGCATCGTCGATAACGTGTTCGTCAAGATCATCCTGCTTGGCCTGGCGTGGGCTTACCTGCACCACTTCACCGCCGGCGTTCGCCACCTGTTCATGGACAACCACTTTGCCCTGGACAAGGACGCTGCCCAGAAGACCGCGCGCTGGGTGCTGGTCATCGGCCTGGTGCTGACCGCCCTGGTCGGCCTGAAAATGTTCGGAGTGTTTTAATCATGGCAACCAAGAATAATATCGGACCGCGCCGCCTCGTCGTCGGCGCCCACTACGGTGTCAAGGACTGGCTGGCGCAGCGCGTCACCGCCATCGTCATGGCCGTCTACACCATCGTGCTGCTGGTCTCGTTTTTGACTGCGCAGGACTTCAGCTATGAAGGCTGGGCCGGACTGTTCGCGAAACAGTGGTTCAAGCTGTTCTCGCTGGTGACCTTCCTCGGCCTGTTCTACCACGCCTGGGTCGGCATTCGCGACATCTGGATGGACTACGTCAAGTCGGCCGGCCTGCGCCTGCTGCTGCAACTGTTGACCATCTTCTTCCTGCTCGCCTGTGCTGCGTGGACTGTGCAAATTCTCTGGAGCGTGTAATCGTGGCAGCAATCAAAACTGCAATCCCGACCCGTCGTTTCGACGCGGTCATCGTTGGCGCCGGCGGTTCCGGCATGCGCGCATCGCTGCAACTGGCCGAAGCCGGCCTGAACGTGGCTGTGCTGTCGAAAGTATTCCCGACCCGTTCGCACACCGTGGCGGCCCAGGGCGGCATTGGCGCCTCGCTCGGCAACATGAGCGAAGACGACTGGTACTGGCACATGTTCGACACCGTCAAGGGCGGCGACTACCTGGGCGACCAGGATGCGATCGAATTCATGTGCCGCGAAGCGCCCAAGGTCGTGTACGAGCTCGAGCACTTCGGCATGCCGTTCGACCGCAACCCCGACGGCACCATCTACCAGCGCCCATTCGGCGGCCACACCGCCAACTTTGGCGAGAAGCCGGTGCAGCGCGCCTGCGCCGCGGCCGACCGTACCGGCCACGCGCTGCTGCACACGCTGTACCAGCGTAATGTGCGCGCCCGTACCCACTTTTTCGTTGAGTGGATGGCGCTGGACCTGATCCGCGACCTAGAGGGCGACGTGGTCGGCGTGCTGGCACTGGAAATGGAAACCGGCGACACCATGATCCTGGAAGCGAAGACCACCATCCTCGCCACCGGCGGCGCCGGCCGCATCTTTGCCGCATCGACCAACGCCTTCATCAATACCGGCGACGGCATGGGCATGGCGGCGCGTGCCGGCCTGCCGCTGCAAGACATGGAGTTCTGGCAGTTCCACCCGACCGGCGTGTCCGGCGCGGGCGTCCTGATCACCGAGGGCGTGCGCGGCGAGGGCGGTATCCTGATCAACTCGAACGGCGAGCGCTTCATGGAGCGCTATGCGCCGACCCTGAAAGACCTGGCCCCGCGCGACTTCGTGTCGCGTTCGATGGACCAGGAAATCAAGGAAGGCCGCGGCTGCGGTCCGAACAAGGACCACGTCTTGCTGGACCTGCGCCACATCGGCGCCGACACCATCAAGAAGCGCCTGCCGTCGATCCTGGAAATCGGCCACAAGTTCGCCAACGTCGATGCCACCAAGGAAGCGATTCCGGTGGTTCCGACCATCCACTACCAGATGGGCGGCATCCCGACCAACATCCACGGCCAGGTCGTCGCACCGGCTGCGGACGGTTCGCAGAAAATCGTGAACGGCCTGTACGCCATCGGCGAATGCGCTTGCGTCTCGGTGCACGGCGCCAACCGCCTCGGCACCAACTCGCTGCTCGACCTCTTGGTGTTCGGCCGCGCGGCCGGCAACCACGTGGTGGCGTCCGACCTCAAGCACAAGATCAACAAGCCGCTGCCGGCCGACGCGGCCGATGCCGCCCTGGATCGCCTGAACCGTCTCGAAACCTCGACTGGCGGCGAAAAAGTGCAGCATGTCGCCAACGACATCCGCGCCACGATGCAGAAGTACTGCGGCGTGTTCCGTACCGAGGCGCTGCTGAACCAGGGCGTGCAAGAGATCATGAAGCTCGACGAGCGCCGCAAGCACGTGTCGTTCCAGGACAAGTCGAAGGTATTCAACACCGCCCGCGTGGAAGCGCTGGAGCTCGACAACCTGATCGAAACGGCCAAGGCGACCATCGTCTCGGCTGCCGCCCGCAAGGAATCGCGCGGCGCACATGCCCACAGCGACTACGAAAAGCGCGACGACGACAACTGGATGAAGCACACCCTGTTCTTCTCGGAGGGCAACCGCCTCGAGTACAAGGCCGTGATCCAGAAGCCGCTGACCGTCGACACCTTCAAGCCGAAGGCCCGTACTTTCTAATATTCCAGGGCCGGGACTTTCCCGGCCTGAATGAACAGGTAAAACAACATGGCACGCACTGTCCAACTGAAGATCTACCGCTACGATCCTGACAAGGATGCGAAGCCTTACATGCAAGACGTCACCGTCGAGCTGCAAGACACCGACAAGATGCTGCTCGACGCGCTCCAGCGCATCAAGTCCGACGTCGACGACTCGCTCGCGCTGCGCCGTTCGTGCCGCGAAGGCGTGTGCGGCTCCGACGCAATGAACATCAACGGCAAGAACGGCCTGGCCTGCACCACCAACCTGAACGAGCTGACCCAGCCGATCGTGTTGCGCCCGCTGCCTGGCCTGCCGGTCATCCGCGACCTGATCGTCGACATGACCAACTTCTTCAAGCAGTACAACTCGATCAAGCCGTTCCTGATCAACGACTCGATCCGCCCGGAGAAGGAACGCCTGCAGTCGCCGGAAGAGCGCGAAGAGCTCGACGGCCTGTACGAGTGCATCTTGTGCGCCTGCTGCTCGACTTCGTGCCCGTCGTTCTGGTGGAATCCGGACAAGTTCGTCGGTCCGGCCGGCCTGCTGCAGGCCTACCGCTTCATTGCCGATTCGCGCGACGAAGCCACCAACGAGCGCCTGGACAACCTGGAAGACCCGTACCGCCTGTTCCGCTGCCATTCGATCATGAATTGCACGGACGTGTGCCCGAAGGGCCTGAATCCGAACAAGGCAATCGGCAAGATCAAGGAATTGCTGGTTCGCCGGGCGATTTGAGCTGGGCGCCCGAAGCGCGGCCAGGTCCGCGTTTCGGTGGGCGCAGGTGCGTTGAAGGCGTGGACAGCCCAGCTGCCCACGCCTTGATGCGCCGTGATGCTGCCGCCAATACAGTAAAAGTACCGTACTGCCGAAACCCGGCCTACGGAGTATGATGTTGACCCAACAACGGACTGCCCTGTGAAAACGCATCAATCCGATCCTGCCAACCGTGCCCGCCTGCGCTGGCGCTCGCGTCGCGGCTTGCTCGAGAACGATTTGATCCTCACGCGCTTTCTCGACGCGCACGAAGCCGAACTGAGCGACGAGGACGTCGATGCGCTGACCCGCCTGCTGGACCTGGCGGACAATCCGCTGCTCGACCTGATCCTGGCGCGCACCGAGCCCGAGGGCGACATCGACCTGCCGCATGTGCGCGCCTTGCTGTCGCGCCTGCGGCAAGCCTAGTCCAGCCCGGGCCGGCCCCGTTTTCGTTTATTGTTTTTAGATCCGCTCCCAAAGAAGGAAGTGCCATGAATATCTCTGATACCAAAGCCACCCTGTCGTTCTCCGACGGCAGCCCGTCGGTCGACATGCCGATCTACAAGGGCACGATCGGTCCGGATGTCATCGACATCCGCAAGCTGTACGGCCAGACCGGCAAGTTCACCTACGACCCTGGCTTCATGTCGACCGCGGCATGCAACTCGAGCATCACCTATATCGACGGCGACAAGGGCGAGCTGCTGTATCGCGGCTACCCGATCGAGCAGTTGGCCGAGAACTGCGACTTCCTGGAAACCTGCTTCCTGCTGCTCAACGGCGAACTGCCGAACGAAGCGCAGAAGACCAAGTTCAGCGACACCGTGACCAAGCACACGATGATCCACGAGCAGATGCAGTTCTTCTTCCGCGGCTTCCGCCGCGACGCGCACCCGATGTCGGTGCTGGTCGGTACCGTCGGGGCCCTGGCTTCGTTCTACCACGACTCGCTCGACATCAACGATCCGCAGCAGCGCGAGATCTCGGCGATCCGCCTGATCGCCAAGCTGCCGACCCTGGTCGCGATGGCCTACAAGTACACCGTCGGCCAGCCCTTCATGTACCCACGCAACGACCTGTCGTACAGCGCCAACTTCATGTACATGATGTTCGCCAATCCGTGCGAAGAGTACAAGGTCAACGACGTGCTGGTGCGCGCCCTGGACCGTATCCTGATCCTGCACGCCGACCACGAGCAGAACGCCTCGACCTCGACCGTCCGCCTGGCCGGTTCGTCGGGCGCCAATCCGTTCGCCTGTATCGCTGCCGGCATCGCCTGCCTGTGGGGCCCTGCCCACGGCGGCGCCAACGAAGCGGCACTGACCATGCTGAAAGAAATCGGTTCGGTCGAGAACATCCCGGCCTTTATCGAGAAGGTCAAGGACAAGAACTCGGGCGTCAAGCTGATGGGCTTTGGTCACCGCGTGTACAAGAACTTCGACCCGCGTGCGAAACTGATGCGCGAGACCTGCCACGAAGTCCTGGCCGAGCTGGGCCTGCAGGAAGACCCGCTGTTCAAGCTGGCGATGGAACTCGAGCGCATCGCACTCGAAGACGAATACTTCGTCTCGCGCAAGCTCTACCCGAACGTCGACTTCTACTCGGGCATCGTGCAGTCGGCACTGGGCATCCCGGTCTCGCTGTTCACCGGTATCTTCGCAATGGCCCGCACCATCGGCTGGATCGCCCAGTGGAACGAAATGATCGCCGATCCAGAGCAGAAGATCGGCCGTCCACGCCAGCTCTTCGTCGGTGCGCAGGTACGCGACGTGCCGGGTATCGACCAGCGTTGATCGATTAATGCCGGGTTGTCAGGAAAGCGGACTTTGGTCCGCTTTTTTTATGTCAGTGCGGCCCGGCGCGCAGCCCGGGCCAGTGCGTCGGCCAGCAGGGCCAGGTCGACCGGCTTGGCGAACAGGTCGTCGAAGCCGGCCGCTGCCGCGTCTTGCCGGTCGCGTTCCTGGGCATAGCCGGTGATCGCGACGAGCATGGCGCCGGCCGTGGCGGGGTCGGCGCGCAGGGCGTGGGCCAGTTCGAAACCGTTCATGCCGGGCAGGCCGATGTCGAGCAGGCAGACATCCGGCTGGTAGGCCGGCAGCCCGGCCAGTGCGTGCTCGGCGCAGGCATACACCGAGACCTGGTGTCCGCACGATTGCAGGTACATGGACAGCATCATGGCAGCGTCGTCGTTGTCGTCCACCAGCGCGATGCGCAGCCGGTCAGGCTGCTCTGGCGCTGCCAGCGGGCCGCCCTCCGGCGCCAGCTCCGGGGCCGGGCTGGCCAGGCGGGGCAGGGTGATGTCGAAGGTGCTGCCCATGCTGGGCCCCATGCTGTGCACCGCTACCTGTCCACCGTGCAGCTGCAACAGGCTGCGCACCAGTGCCAGGCCGATGCCGAGGCCGCCCTGGCTGCGGTCGAGTCCACGCGTGCCCTGCGAAAACAGGTCGAAGGCGCTGGCGGTGAGTTCCGGCGTCATGCCGATGCCGTCGTCGCTGACCCGGATGCCGAGGGTGTCCCGGCCCGATTCGAGCAGGACCTCGATGTTGCCGCCGTCGGGCGTGTATTTGGCTGCATTGCTCAACAGGTTGGTCATGACCTGCACCAACCGCTTGCGGTCGCCCAGGACGGTCGACGGCGCTGGCGGCAGGCGCAGCACGAGCCGGTGCGCATGCTTCTCGATCAATGGCCGTACCTGCTCGATCGCATCGGCGATCACGTCGCGCAGGTCGAGCGCGACGTTGTCGAGCTCGACCTTGCCCCGGGTGACGCGCGACACGTCCAGCAGGTCGTCGATCAGGCTGCTCATGTGTTTCGCCTGCCGTCCAATGATGGCGCTGGTGCGTACCACGGTGGGCTCGTCGCCCGGGCGCATGGACAGGATCGCGGCGGCGGCCGAGATCGGTGCCAGCGGGTTGCGCAGCTCGTGGGCCAGCATCGCCAGGAATTCGTCCTTCTTCTGGTCGGCCTGGCGCAAGTTTTCTTCTGCGCGGATGCGGTCGGTGATGTCCATTTGCGCCACCACGGCCCCGATGATCGCCCCGGCGTCGTTGCGGATCGGCGCGCCCGAATTGAGCAGGATGCGCCGCTGCCTGGGGTCGTCAAAGGATTGCGTCTCGATGATCTGGCGTGGCGCCGCTTCGCCAGCCAGCGCGCGGCTCATGGCCCAGTCGTCCTGCGTGAGCGGCTGTCCATGCCGGTCGGAGCCATCGGCCCACCAGCCCTTCCATTCACGATAGGCGTCGATGCTGTCAGAGATCGGGTGGTTGCCCCAGATCTTGCGGTTTTCGGCGTTGACCTGGATGACGGCACCGCCCGCATCGGCCACGATGATCCCGACCGGCACGGCTTGCAGCAGCGCATCGAGGCGCCGCCGCTCGTTCTCGGCCTGGCGCGCGATCTCCAGTGCATGCTGCCGGCTTGCGCGCAGCGCGTCTTCGGCCTGCTTGCGTTCGGTAATGTCGCGGTAGAAAATAGCCAGCCCGTCGCCGGTTGGAAAGGCGCGGATCTCGATCCAGTAGTTGCGACCATCCGGGAACACATATTTTTCTTCGAAGTTCACCGGTACGTGCTCTTGCATGGCATGCCGGTATTGCCGCGCCATGGACAGGTCTTCCAGGCCAGGCCAGGCCTCCCAGAGCGACAGTCCGACGATGTCGGCGGCGCCGCGGGTTTCGAACTTCAGGCCGCCGGCATTGATTTGCTGTACCCGGAAATCGCGGTCGACGAAAACGAAAGCCTCGTCCATGCCGTGCAGCAAACGCTGGCTCTGGTCGCGTTCCAGTTCCAGCTCCGCCTGGATCGCACGCTGCCGCTCCAGCAGTTCGCGCTGTTCGCGCAAGGCCTTGCGCAATTCGATCTGGCTCATCACTTGCTGGGCCAGGGTCTTGAGGATGAACCGCTCGTGCGCCGTTAAGCCCTGGGGACGCGGCGTGGTGTCGAGGACGCACAAGGTGCCAAGCGGTGTACCGTCTTCGGCCTTGAGCAATTCGCCCGCGTAAAAGCGCAGGCCAGGCTCGCCGGTGACCAGCGGATTGCAGCTGAAGCGGCTATCCTGGCGGGCATCGGGCACGACCATCAGCTCGTTCTCGAGCAAGGTAAATTTACAGATGGAATTGTCGAGCGGCATCTCCCGCGTGTTCAGGCCGACCTCGGCCTTGAACCACTGCCGCGTCTGCGCCAGCATGTTGACAGCGGCAATCGGCGCATTGAGCAGTTGGCTGAGCAGCAGTACAACGTCATCGAAGGCCTTCTCTGGTGGCGTATCGAGGATGCCATACGCATCGAGCACGGCAAGACGCTCGGTCTCGCACTGGCCTGTTGAAACTGTATCCATTGGTAAATATACCAGCGCTAAACGAAAGGAATCATATTGTATACAGTTGCTAAGATGTATAGCACGCTAATCGGGTGACACAGGCGGTTCAGTATCCCGGCCGCTCGCGCTGTTACTTCATTGCCCGGGCAGTCTCGTGGCATGCCTGGTAAATGGACGGTCGTTGCATTATTGTTAGAGAATACTTACTTTATGACCGCCTGGTGCTTGCCATGCCATGCCAGGCACACGCCACTATCCGAAAGCCTCTATGAAACGCTTGCTTGCCGCCGTTGTCCTGTTCCTGGGCCTGACCGGCCTGGCCCATGCGGCGGCCGACGCCGCCCTGACCCAACAGGTCAATGCCTTCATCGACGAGTGGCATGACGATGCCGCCAATGCGCGCCTGGCCTATTTCGACAAGATGGCGAAGGATGGCGTCTACATCGGCACCGACCGCACCGAACTGTGGGTGCGCGACGATTTCAAGTCCTGGGCGAAAAAGTTCTTCGAGCGCAAGTCGGCCTGGAGCTTCAAGGCCACGCGCCGTAACGTCTATGCCTCGCACGATAAATCGGTGATCTGGTTCGACGAACTGCTCGACACCCCGAACATGGGGCCTTGCATGGCCAGCGGCGTACTGCGCAAGACGGCGCAGGGCTTCGAGATCGTGCATTACCAGCTGTCGATGGCGGTGCCGAACGCGGTGGCGGGGCAGGTCACCAGGCTCATTGGCGCACAGTCGAAGAATTGAGCCGTGGCGACTAATTTGCGTGGCTATGTCGGCCGCTTCGCGCCATCGCCGACCGGTCCCTTGCACGCCGGTTCGCTGGTGGCGGCGCTGGCAAGTTACCTCGACGCCCGGGCCCACCACGGCAGCTGGCTGGTGCGCATCGAAGACATCGACGAGGGCCGCAGCGTGCGTGGCGCGGCCGAGGGCATCCTGGCCTTGCTCGATGCGCTCGGCATGCATGCCGACGGCGAGATCGTCTGGCAAAGCCGGCGCCAGCAGCTTTACCAGCAGGCCGCCGAGGATATCGCCGCACACACCTACCCGTGCGGCTGCAACCGGCGCGAGATCGCCGATTCGCGCCTTGGCGTCGCCCCGGACGGCGCAGCGATCTACCCCGGCACCTGCCGCTACGGCCTGGCCGAGGGTCGCGCCATGCGCAGCCTGCGCCTGCGTGTGCCAGACCCGGGCCACGACGTGATCGGCTTTACCGACCGCTTCGCCGGCGAGGTCATTCAGCGCCTCGGGCCTGATTCGGGTGACTTCGTGCTCAAACGCGCCGACGGATACTGGGCCTATCAGCTGGCGGTGGTGGTGGACGATGCATTGCAGGGCGTGACCGATGTCGTGCGCGGCGCAGACCTGCTCGATTCGACGCCGCGCCAGATTTTTCTGCAGCGCGTACTGGGCGTGCCCACGCCGCGCTACCTGCATGTGCCGGTGGTGCGCAATGCGCTCGGTGAAAAGCTCTCGAAGCAGACCGGCGCGCTGGCGGTAGCGCCGGGGGACGAGTCGGCGGCGGTGGCAGCGCTGCTGGAAGCGGCACGCTTCCTCGAGCTGCCGCTCGAACAGCCGGCATCGCTCGAGGCCTTCTGGCGTGCGGCGATACCGGCCTGGAGCCAGTTACTGGCGTCTCGCGGCGCTAGGCTTGCTTGACCAGCGCCGGACGCCGGCGCGACAGGATCGCCAGGCCCGCCAGGCCCGCGCCCAGCATCCCCCAGGTGGCCGGTTCCGGGATCGGCGCCACCGCGCTATTGACCAGGAAGCCGCGGATCTCGCCAACAGGATATTGCGACGTGTGGATATTGAGGTAGACCTGGTTGCTACTGAGCGCGTCAAGCATCGCCGCGCTGGCGCCGGCTGCGGTTCCGCCAAAGGCGCCAAGGAAGGCGGCGCTATAGATGCCAGGGTCGAGCAGGTCGAAGCTCTGGCTATACGTGCCGGAGTTGACGCCGAGCGGGAAATCGAACAGATCGATGGCAACGCCTGCCGTCCCGGCCATGGGCTCCGTGGTGCAGCAGTGCAGGTGGGCGGCCGCGGTCGGCGATACCAGGTCGCTAAATGGAATATCGGCGGTAAGGATATTTCCGGCGATATCGAAGGTGGCAATGCTGTAGCCGGGCGAGGCGACCGGTACCGCTTCGCCAGGGCCGCTCGAGACGGCCCGGTAAACCTCCTGGGCCTGGCTGGCCGGCGCCACCGTCATGGCGGACACTGTCAGCGCTAGAGCCGAGATCACTTTTTTCATGGCATACCTCCTGGATAGGAAAGAAACCAGCACGGCGCGTCCGACCGGACACGCCGTAGAAAAAAGTAGCACACGCAAAACCCATCAGGCGACACCGTACGGGCGATAAAGTGATACCCAACAATTGCGCAGCCGAGAACCGGCGCGCGGTGCGCGAGAGCGGCGATTCAGGAAGACGGGCGGGAGGGCAGCGGCGGCGCCTCGGCCGCTTCCCAGATGGCCAGCGCCTGCTGGTAGCGTTCCAGCGCCTCGTCGTACAGGTCGAACACGCAAGGGGTGCAGCCGCTGCGGCAGCAGTCTTCGGGTTCGGGTTGGACCGGCGGCGCGGGCCGGTTGGCAGGGGGCGTGGACATGGCTCGGACGTCGGGAGCGGGCATGGGTGGAGGATAAATGATCCACGCCGGTAAGTCGAGCCATGGCCTCATGCTGCGGTAGTCGGCGCCGCCGCAGGGTCACGCGTCGTGCCGGAACTCGCGCAGCCGGAACGTGGGCTTGCCGCCGGCGCGCTCGCAGACCCCGGTCATGGTGGCGCCCTGGTCCAGTACATGGGTCAGGCGGGTGCCGTCTGGCTGGCCGGCGCAGGCCGCATGGGCCGCTGCCGGCACTGCTGGCGGCGCGGGAGGTGCTGGCGGCACTGGCGGCGCCGGCGGCATGGCAATCGATGGCGCGCCCGGCACCGCCGGCGGCGATGGCGGCGCAGGAGGAACGGGCGGCGCCGTGGCCAGGGCGTGCGGGCCGAGCAGGGCAAACGTGGCGGTCAGTGCCAGCATGCGTGGATTCATGGTGTTCTCCTTTGGCTGCGGCCCGCGCTGGGCGGGAAGTGGTGCGGCGGGCCATGAACGCATTCTGGCTGCCAAATGTGGAGAAACCGTGGAGCCTGCCGGTTCGGAAAGCCCGGCGCTAGAGTTCGCAGCGGTAGCCCAGTCCGTAGACCGAGCCGATCGCATCGAGCCCGGGCGCTGCGGCCTCGATCTTGCGGCGCAGGTTCTTGATATGGCTGTCGATCGCACGGTCGGTGGCCTCGAGGCTGTCGGCGCGCGCGGCGTCGAGCAGCTGGGCGCGCGACAAGGCCTGGCCCGGGCGCCGGGCCAGTGCGGCGAGGATGGCGAATTCGCTCGGCGTGAGCTCGAGCGCCTGGCCATGGATGACGGCGCGGCGCGCCGCTTCGTCGATCGCCAGCGCGCGCGGGGCTGTGACGCCGGCGCTGCTGCGCCGCAGGATCGCCTTGATGCGCGCCATCAGCTCGCGCGGGCTGAACGGCTTGCACAGGTAGTCGTCGGCCCCGAGTTCCAGTCCCAGCAGGCGGTCGCTTTCCTCGACCCGCGCGGTGATCATCAGCACCGGCACGGCGCTGAAGGCGCGCAGCTCGCGGCACAGCGACAGGCCGTCGAGCCCGGGCAGCATCAGGTCGAGCACCACCAGTGCCGGCGGTTGGGCGCGGATGGCGGCCAGCGCCGCCAGGCCGTCGGCGCACACGAGCGGCGCATAGCCGGCCGCGCGTGCATAGTCGGCGACCAGCGCCGCCAGTTCCGGCTCGTCTTCGACGATCATGATGGACCGGGTCATGCGCTGTGCTGCGCCAGCGGCAGCGACAGCGTCGCGCGCAGGCCGCCGAGTGGCGAATCGGTGAAGCTCAAGCTGCCGCCCTGCGCCTCGAGGATGCGGCGGCACAGCGCCAGTCCGAGCCCGGCGCCGCCATGCGCGCGGCTGCGCGAAGCGTCCACCCGATAGAAGCGCTCGCCCAGGCGCGCCAGGGCTGCGCCTGGCACGCCCGGCGCGCTGTCGTCGACGACCAGCTCGATCCGGGTGCCAGCCAGGCGCGCGTGCAGGGCGATGCGCCCGCCCGGGTCGGTATAGCGCAGGCTGTTCTCGAACAGGTTGTCGAGCACCTGGCGTACGCGCTCGGGGTCGCACCAGGCCAGCTGCGCGGGCGGGGCCGTGCCCAGTTCCAGCACCAGCCCCGCGGCCTGCAGGCGCGCCTCGCAGGCCCCGGCATGCTGAGCGGCGAGCTGCCACAGGTCGACCGCGCCGGGCTTGCAGTCGAGCGCGCCAACGTCGGCGCAGGCCAGCGTATACAGTTCGCCGATCAGCTTGTTCAGCGCCAGCACCTGGCGCAGCATCGATTCGAGCGTTTCCGGGGTGGCGCTGCGCACCCCGTCCTGCAGGGCCTCGAGCTGCGCGCGCAACACGGCCAGCGGGGTGCGCAGCTCGTGCGAGGTATCGGCTACCCATTGGCGCCGCGCCGCCTCGGCGCTGTCGAGCTGCTGGGCGAGCGCGTTGAAGTGGCGCGCCAGCTGGCCCAGTTCATCGCTGCGGGTTGCCGCCAGGCGCACCTCGTAGCGGCCACCCGCGAGCGCCGCGGCGCCCTCGGCCAGGCGCCCGATCGGCTGCCGGAAATGGCGCGCCAGCAGGGTGGCAGCCAGGGCGCTCAGTGCCACCGCCAGCGCCACGATCTGCCACAGGCTGCTGCGCAAGCCGTTCAGAAAGGCGAGCGCCATCGCGTCGCTCGGCTGGTGGCTGCGCGCGACGCCGAGATAGCCGGCGGTGCGGCCGTCGACCACGATGGCGCGCCGCGCGGCGTCCTCCTGGCCGGGCAGGCGCCCGGCCAGGTAGGCGCCGTTGGCGTCCAGCAGCGTGACGCGTTGGTGCAGGTCGAAGGTGACGCCTTCGGCGCCCGGCGCCGTGGGCAGCATGTCGACGGGCGGCCCCGGCAGCGGCATGGCTGGCGGGGCGGGCGGCGCAGGTGGCGCAGGTGGCGCAGGTGGTGCCGGCAGGGTGGCCGGGGCTGAGGCAACTGGGCCTGCTGGCGACTCCGGCGAAGGCGGCGAATCGGGCGAGAGTGGCGAAGGCGGCGACGGCGGCGACGGTAGGGCAGGAAGCGCGTGGGCCCGGAGTTGCCTTTGTTGTTGCAGGCCTGCCAGTTCGCTGGCAATCCAGCTGCGCCGCGCGTCGCCGCCTGGCAGGAACTGCCAGCTGCCTGTCGCGCGGTAGCGCGCGGCCAGGGCGCCGGAGAGCTCGTCGAGGCGGTCGAGTTCGATGCCGACCGCGTATTCGCCGAATCCGGCCAGCACGTTCTGGCGCAGCAGATAGACGGCACTGGCCGCCACCGCGAGGATGGCCAGCAAGACGGAGAGAAACAGGCGGTGGCCGATAGAAAATGTCACGGAATCGCTTCAGCGCGGAACGACTACGCTCGAAATAATTTGTTCTAGTGAAAAGAAAACCAGGCCCAAGCCTATCCTAAGGCTGCGCTGGCAACAAATTTTTTGAAAATATTGCCTGTATGTTGACGGACCACATGCCAGGCAGGGCAAGACATTCTCCTACAAAGTGATTGCCGTCCCTGGGTGGCCCACTGTCCGCGGCAGGACTACGATGTCGATGACTACATTACTCGTCGCTACACCGTCTGCAGGCCGTGCGCTTTACTTACGCAGGACGCGTAGTGGAGCGTCAAGCCAGGTCGAAGGTGAGATGCCGGCAGGCTGCACCGAAGTGCGGGCTGCCGGTTTTTTTTGTGGGTGCACCCGTGCCCGCACGGCGCGGCCTGGCTCAATACACGTCGCGGCGGTAGCGTCCTTCGGCGGCCAGGTGCTCGATGCAGGCTGTACCGAGCACCTCGCGCAAGGCATCATGCACGCCGCCGGCCATGCCCTGCAGGCTGCCGCACACATAGATTGCGGCGCCGTCTGCGATCCACTGCCTGAGCGTTTGGGCCTGCTCGCTTACCAGATGCTGCACATAGCGCGCCTGTGCCTGGTCGCGCGAGAACGCCATGTCGAGCCGGGCCAGGCAGCCAGTGGCCAGCCAGCCCTGCAGCTCTTCGCGGTAGAGAAAATCGTGGGCCGCGTTGCGCTCGCCAAACAGCAGCCAGTTGTCGCCCCTGCCAGCGTCGATGCGCGCCTTGAGCAGCGCGCGCAGCCCTGCCAGGCCGCTGCCGTTGCCGATCGCAACCAGCGCACGTCCGGCATTGTCGTTGAGGCGAAAGCGCTGGTGCGCGCGGATGCGCAGGCGAATCACATCATGGCTTGCCGCGCCGGTGCATAGCCAGCCTGATGCCGCGCCCAGGCTGGCATCGCTGCGGCGCTGCAGGCGCACCAGCAGTTCGAGCCGACCCTCGGTGGGCAGCGAGGCGATCGAGTACTCGCGCGGATGGTCCGGGTCGGCCGGCACGCTTACCTGCGCCAGGTCGCCGGCTTCCCATGCGGGCAGGGCGCCATCGATCGCTACCAGCGCGAGCCGGTACAGCGGGGCGCCGGCGCTGCCCGGGTTGAGCAGGCTGCGGCTGGCGATACGCCAGTTGCCGTAGGCCGGTGCTTGCCAGTCGGGCGCATCGCTGGTGCCGGCAAGGCGGCTGACCTGGTGCTGCCATTGCGCCAGCGCGGACGCGTCGCCGCGATCGACGTCGATGCGTTCGAACAGCGCGCTGGCGCCCTGGGCGGCGAGCCAGCCGTCGAGGGCGCGGCCAAAGCCGCAGTAGTTGGCATAGGTGCTGTCGCCCAGCGCCAGCACCGCGTAGTGCAGGTGTCCCAGTGCTGGCCTGCCCGCCATGCTGATGCCGGCAAAGCGCGCGGCGGCATCGGGAGCATCGCCCTCGCCATAGGTGCTGGCGACGAGCAGGACGCGGCTGGCCGCAGCCAGTGCGGCACTGTCGATGCGCGAGACGCACACGGCGCGCGCCGCCAGGCCGCCGGTGGAGAGCATGGCGGCGGTGCGTTCGGCCAGGTATTCGGCGCTGCCGGTCTGGCTGGCGTACACCACCAGCCAGTCGGCGCTGCCGGCATGCGCGTGGGTGTGCTCGCGGCCGGTGTTGCGCGCGTGGTGGGCGCGCCAGATCGCCAGGCACATGGCCAGGTAGGCGGCAAGCAGGATAAGCGCGCTGCCCCAGCGCATGGGCTCGAAGCTCGTCATTGCAGCAGGCCGCGCCAGGCGGCTGTGGTGGATTCGATCAGGCCCCCGCCGCGCCGCACCAGATAGCGGGCCGCGATGTTGCGCGTGTCGGCAAACGCGATGCCGGCGTCGACCCCCATCACGGTCAGCGCCGTCGACAGCGCGTCGGCGGCCATGCAGCTGCCTGCCACCACCGTGCACGAGGCAACGTCGTTGGCGATCGGATGGCCGCTGCGCGGATCGAGTGTGTGCGAGGCGCGGCGCGGACCATCCTGATAATAGTTGCGGTAGTCGCCCGAGGTGGCAATCGCCAGGCCGTGCAGCGCGACCAGCGGCGCCACTGTATTGCTGACTGCGCTGCTGCCCACCGCTGGCACGCCTTCGACCTCGACCCACCATGGGTCGCCCCCCGGCTTCACGCCGGCCCCGCGCAGCTCGCCCCCTACCTCGACCAGGTAATGCCGCACGCCGTGGCGTTCGAGGCAGCCGCCGAGGCGGTCCACCGCATAGCCCTTGGCGATCGAGGACAGGTCGAGCACGACCCCGCCCGGCTGCAGCAGGCGCCGTCCCGCACGGTCGAGTTCGGGCGTGCGCGCGGCGCGCATGGCCAGCGCGGCGGCCACGGCCGCGGGCGCCGGCGCGCGAAACCCGGCCTGGTCGTAGCGGCCGGCGGATCCGAAGCCCCACAGCTTGACCAGCTCGCCTGCGGCCGGATCGAAGGCGCCGCCGGTATCGTCATGGACCTGCAGCGCGAACGCCATTACCTCGAGCCACTGCGGCGGCAGCGCGTGCCAGCTGCCGGCCGGCGCGCTGTTGTAGCGCGCGAGCAGCGAATCCGGTTCCCAGTGGCTCATCTGGACAACGATCTCGTCGAGCTCGCGCCGCAGCGCCGTCTCGAGGTCGGCCGTGACGGCGCCCGGAACCACCATCTGCGCCGACCACGCCGTGCCCATCGTGCGGCCGGCAGCCCTGCGCAGGATGCTGCCTGGCGGCGGCGGCACCGGGTCGATCCGGGACGGAACCAGCACGTCGCGCATGCCGGCCTTACTCCGGCAGTACTTCGAGCGTGGCCGAGTAGGCGTAGCGGCGCGCACCCGGCTCGCCCGGCCCCTTGTCCTGCTCGACCGGGAACCTGGCGCTGAGCCAGTAGCGGTTCGGCGCCGGCAGGGTGAAGCTGGCTTCGCCGCTGGCGTCGGTGACCAGGCGGATCTCGCCGATGGTGCCGCGGTACTTGACGCCACCGGGCACCAGCGAGAACGGAAAGTTCGCCAGCGGCTTGCCATCGAGCTGGAAACGCAACCTCGCCGGCTCGCCGGCGCGCAGGTCGTTCGGGTGGGTGACCGGCACCAGTTCCAGGCCCTTGCCGCTCGGCTTGAGGGCGTCGCGACTGAGCTTGTTGGCCGAGACGAAGGTCTCCATGCGGCTGTGGGTGGTCGAGGTCTGTAGCTCGGTGGCGGCGGCCGGAATGTCCTTGGCCACGCTCGCCGGCGTGCCGCGCACGCGCCTGGTTTCGCCACCGAGCTGGTAGCTGCCCACCACATTTTCGCTGACCAGGGCAATGCGATACGTGCCGTCCCGCGGCAGGCGCAGGTCGAGCGTGGTGCGCAGCTTGCCCTGGACCGCGCCGGGCGCCGCCGCGGTGGCGCCGCCCGGATCGGTCACGGTGACGTTCTCCATGCGCAGCGGCACATGGTCGAAATCGAACAGGCCTTCCGAGACCGCCCCGTCGATGGTGACCCAGGCTTCTTCTTTCTCGACAAAGGTGGTGCTGGGCAGCATCCAGCCGCGGTGGGCGCTGGCGCCAAAGGACACGCTGGCCAGGGCCAGTGCGAGGACGGTTTTCTTGACGAACTGGTGCATGGTGGGCTCCTGGTGCTGCAGGGTTACTGGATGGCGATCGAGACGGCGCCGAGTTCTTCCTTGCCGGCTGCCTTGGCGGCCAGCTTGCCCTTGGCCGGCAGGGTGAAGGGTAGGCGCACGAGTTCGCGCCCGCCGGCTTCGCGCGACGCTTCCACCACCAGTTTGTACTTGCCAGCCGGCAGGTCTCCGGTGGCGTTGGCAAACTCCATGCTGTGGCTGCCCACCGCCTTGGTTGCACCGCTGACGCCGTCGATCGGCATGTCGAGATCGCGCCCGGCCTTGCGCCACCAGGTGCGCAAGTCCTTGAGCCACTTCTCGCCGCCTTCGTCTTTCTTCTTGACGTCGTATAGCACCGCCAGGGTCGAGGCGACGCCGCCGTCGGCTTTCTCGATCCAGATTGCGACGTACGGCTTGTGGTATTCGGCCACTTTCATTTTCGGCAGCTGGAATGTCACGGACAAATCGGCGGCCATGGCCCAGCCCGATGCGAGCGGCAGCGTGAGTGCGAGCGTGTGGGACAGTTTCATTAGATCGCCTTATATATGAGAGGGTAACTAGTAGCTAAGCAAATACTTGCCGGGAAAGCGCGAACGCTCAGTGCACGAACAGCAGCGCCAGTACGGCCGGCAGCACGATGCCAAAGCCGATCACCGGCCAGGTCGCGGGCCGGTTCGCCGCGTGGTATTTCATGATCAGGAAACCGGTGATGCAAAACACCACGCAGGCGATCGCGAAGATGTCGATGAACCAGCTCCAGACGGTGCCGGTATTGCGTCCCTTGTGCATGTCATTGAGCCACGAGATCGCGCCGCGCGAAGTGGCCTCGTATTCGGCCGCGCCGTCGATCCCGATGCGCAGCCAGGCGTCGCCGCCGGGACGGGGCAGGGCGATGTACGCGTCTTCTTCGCTCCATTCGGCGCGCTTGCCGCGCACATCGACCGGGAAGGCGCCGTTGGCCCAGTCGGCCAGTTCGCTCGGCAGCGGAACCTCGGCCTCGGCATGGCTGGCGGCGTAGGCTTCGAGCTGGGCGCGCAGCGGCTCGGGCAGCGCAGCCTTCAGGCGCGTGACCACCGGCTTGGCCTCGATCTGGGATGCATGGTTGAGGGTAAAGCCGGTAAAGCTGAACAGCAGCATGGCCATCAGGCAGATGGCCGAGCTGATCCAATGCCATTGGTGCAGTTGCTTGAGAAAGAAGGCGCGGCGCGGCCCCGGCAGGGCAGAGGTAGGGGCGGCAGGCGCTGACGAGGGAGATCCGGGTAAACTCATCCATAAATGATAACGATTATCATTTACATGGTCAACACCCGTTGTGTTGTTTGCATACGGAAACAAATTAATCTGGCCTGGACATCGGCCCTGCTCAGGAGCTTGCGTTACAATAACGCGGGTCACGTCTGGCTGCGCTTTGTCAGTAGCGTGCCGGATGGCCCAAGAAATTCGTCCTTCCCCACAACTTGAGTAGTCGTGCGATCCGCTAACCGGTCAGGCCGTGTCGCGGAAGGTTACCTGAACCCGCCCAATAATTCGCGAAGCGCGAAGAAAGGTGAGCAAGAATGATGCAGCAACAGAATGCGAACTCCTACCTGTTCGGCGGTAATGCGCCGTATGTGGAAGAGTTATACGAAGCCTACCTGGACAATCCGGGCTCGGTGCCCGACAACTGGCGCGCCTATTTCGACCAGATGCAGAACGTGCCGGCCGTCGACGGCTCGAACCGTTCCGATGTGGTTCATTCGTCGGTCGTCGCCTCGTTTGCCGAGCGCGCCAAGCAGGGCCCGATCCGGACCGTGGTCGCTTCGACCGACGCCGAGATGGGCCGCAAGCGCGTCGCCGCGACCCAGATGATCGCCGCCTACCGCTACCTTGGCTCGCGCTGGGCCAACCTCGATCCGCTGCAGCGCCAGGAGCGCCCGCCACTGCCGGAGCTCGATCCTGCCTTCTACGGCTTCACCGAAGCCGATCTCGACACCGTCTTCAATATCAGCAACACGTATTTCGGCAAAGAGACCGCGCCGCTGCGCGAACTGCTGAACATGCTGCGCGATACGTATTGCCGTTCGGTGGGCGCCGAGTTCATGTACATCAGCGACCCGACCGAAAAGCGCTGGCTGCAAGAGCGCATGGAGTCGAACCGTGCGACCCCGGCCTTTACGCTGGAAAAGAAAAAGCACATCCTCGAGCGCCTGACCGCAGCCGAAGGCCTGGAGCGCTACCTGCACACCAAGTACGTCGGTGCCAAGCGCTTCTCGCTCGAGGGCGGCGAATCGTTTATCGCCTCGATGGACGAAGTCATCCAGCGCGCCGGTGAAAAAGGTGTGCAGGAAATCGTCATCGGCATGGCCCACCGCGGCCGCCTGAACGTGCTGGTCAACACCCTGGGCAAGTCGCCAGCCGACCTGTTCGAAGAATTCGAAGGCAAGCACGCCGACGACCTGCCATCGGGCGACGTCAAATACCACCAGGGCTTCTCGAGCGATATCTCGACCCCGGGCGGCCCGGTCCACCTGTCGCTGGCGTTCAATCCTTCGCACCTTGAAATCGTCAACCCGGTAGTCGAAGGTTCGGTCAAGGCGCGCATGGAGCGGCGCGGCGACCGCAAGGGCAAGGAAGTGCTGCCGATCCTGGTGCACGGCGACGCCGCCTTCGCCGGCCAGGGCGTGGTCATGGAAACCCTGAACCTGGCCCAGACCCGCGGCTACGGCACCGGCGGCACGGTCCACATCGTCATCAACAACCAGATCGGCTTTACCACCTCCGACCCGCGCGACGCGCGTTCGACCCTGTACTGCTCGGACGTCGTCAAGATGATCGAAGCACCGGTGCTGCACGTGAACGCCGACGATCCGGAAGCGGTCGTGATGGCCTCGCAGATCGCCATCGACTACCGCACCGAGTTCGGCAAGGACGTGGTCGTGGACATCGTCTGCTACCGCAAGCTGGGCCACAACGAGCAGGACACCCCGGCCCTGACCCAGCCGCTGATGTACAAGAAGATCGCCAAGCACCCGGGCACCCGCAAGCTGTACGCCGAGAAGCTGACCGCGCAGGGCAGCATCGAAGCCGACGCCGGCGACCAGCTGGTTGCCGCCTACCGCGACGCGATGGACGCCGGCAAGCACACGGTCGATCCGGTGCTGACCAACTTCAAGAACAAGTACGCAGTCGACTGGGCGCCGTTCCTGAACAAGAAATGGACCGACGCGGCCGATACCGCCGTGCCGCTCACCGAACTCAAGCGCCTGGCCGAACGCATCACCCGTGTCCCGGAAGGCTTCAAGCCGCACTCGCTGGTCGAGAAGGTACTCAACGACCGCAGCAAGATGGGCAAGGGCGAGTGCAACCTCGACTGGGGCATGGGCGAGCACCTCGGCTTCGCGTCGCTGCTGGCCTCGGGTTATGCGATCCGCCTGTCGGGCCAGGACGCCGGCCGCGGCACCTTCGTGCACCGCCACGCCGTGCTGCACGACCAGAACCGCGAACGCTGGGACCAGGGTATCTACCTGCCGCTGGCTAACGTCTCGGACAACCAGGCCAATTTCACCGTGATCGACTCGGTGCTGTCCGAAGAAGCGGTGCTCGCCTTCGAGTATGGCTTCTCGACCGCCGAACCAAATACGCTGACCATCTGGGAAGCCCAGTTCGGTGACTTCGTCAACGGCGCCCAGGTCGTCATCGACCAGTTCATCGCCTCGGGCGAAGTCAAATGGGGCCGCGCCTCGGGTCTGGTCATGATGCTGCCGCACGGCTACGAAGGCCAGGGTCCGGAGCACTCGTCGGCCCGCATCGAGCGCTTCTTGCAGCTGTGCGCCGACAACAACATGCAAGTGGTGCAGCCAACCACTGCGGCCCAGATCTTCCACCTGCTGCGCCGCCAGATGGTGCGCCAGTTCCGCAAGCCTTTGGTGATCTTCACGCCGAAGTCGCTGCTGCGCAACAAGGACGCCGGCTCGCCCTTGACCGACCTGGCCAAGGGCGGCTTCCAGACCGTCATCGGCGAAGTCGACGAGGGCATCGACGCCTCGAAGGTCAAGCGTGTGCTGGTCTGCTCGGGCAAGGTCTACTATGACTTGTGCAACACCCGCAAGACCCGTGGCGTCACCGACACCGCCATCGTGCGCATGGAGCAGATGTACCCGTTCCCGCACAAGTCGTTCGCCGCCGAGCTGAAGAAATTCCCGAACGCGCTCGAGGTCGTGTGGGTGCAGGACGAGCCGCAGAACCAGGGTCCGTGGTTCCAGATCCAGCACAACATCTTCGAGAGCCTCGAAGTTGGCCAGCGCCTGGCTTATGCCGGCCGCCCGGCATCGGCATCGCCTGCGGTCGGCTATGCCGACAAGCACGTGGCGCAGCAAAAAGAGCTGTTGGAAACCGCGTTCTCGAAGCTGAAAGGGTTCATTCTCACCAAGTGAGGATGTGGCGCCGCGCGCGGATGCGTGCGGCGCCTCGCCAAGTAATCACACCACTGCCCCGGGCTTCGGCCTGGGGCTTTTGCACAGAATAAAACCACATCGGAGTTTAGAAAAATGGCACAAATCGAAGTCAAGGTCCCTGTACTGTCGGAATCGGTTGCTGAAGCAACCCTGCTGTCCTGGCACAAGAAAGTCGGCGAAACGGTCGATCGCGACGAAAACATGATCGATATCGAAACCGACAAGGTGGTCCTTGAGCTGCCAGCGCCAAGCGCGGGCGTGATCGTGCAACTGCTCAAGGCCGACGGCGCCACCGTGGTCGCCGGCGAAGTCATCGCCATCATCGATACCGAAGCATCGGCGCAAACCAGCCCGCTGTCGGTCAAGTCGATTCCGTCGGCAGCGCCGAACGCGCCGATCGCAGGCAGCGCCGCTGCTGCTCCTGCTGCTGCTCCAGCTGCCGCAAGCGGCGGCGCAATGTCCGGCGTGCCGATGCCGGCCGCGGCCAAAATCCTGGCCGACAACAACATGAACGCCGCCGGCATGGACGGCTCGGGCCGCGACGGCCGCGTGACCAAGGGCGACGCCCTGGCCGCTGTCGCCGGCAAGCCTGCCGCCGCTGCCGCCCCGGCACCGGCCGCGACCGCAGCGGCGGCCCGGCCGGCACTGCAGCAGGTCGCCGCGCCCGCCGCCAACCTGGGCGACCGTCCGGAAGAGCGCGTGCCGATGAGCCGCCTGCGCGCCCGTATCGCCGAGCGCCTGCTGCAGTCGCAGTCGACCAACGCCATCCTGACCACTTTTAACGAAGTGAACATGGCCCCGGTCATGGAACTGCGCGCCAAGTACAAGGACAAGTTCGAGAAAGAACACGGCGTCAAGCTGGGCTTCATGTCCTTCTTCGTCAAGGCCGCCGTCGCCGCGCTGAAGAAATACCCGATCGTGAACGCTTCGGTCGACGGCAACGACATCGTCTACCACGGCTACTTCGACATCGGTATCGCGGTCGGTTCGCCGCGCGGCCTGGTGGTGCCGATCCTGCGCAATGCCGACCAGATGTCGATCGCCGAAATCGAAAAGAAGATCGGCGAATTCGGCCAGAAAGCCAAAGAAGGCAAGCTGACCCTGGAAGACCTGACCGGCGGCACCTTCTCGATCTCGAACGGCGGCACCTTCGGCTCGATGCTGTCGACCCCGATCATCAACCCGCCGCAGTCGGCCATCCTGGGCGTGCACGCGACCAAGGACCGCGCCGTGGTTGAAAACGGCCAGATCGTCATCCGTCCGATGAACTACCTGGCGATGTCGTACGACCACCGCATCATCGACGGCCGCGAAGCCGTGCTGGCCCTGGTCGCCATGAAGGACGCGCTGGAAGACCCGGCGCGCCTGTTGCTCGACCTGTAATCCCAACCGCGGCGCGCGCCGGCAGGCAGCGCCGTGCTTCGGTTTGAAGGAGTAGGACATGAACTTGTCGGACGAAATCAAGCGGCTGCACGAGCTGCACCAGGCCGGCGCGCTGAGCGATGCCGAATTCGAACAAGCCAAGGCACGGGTACTGTCCCAGGCTGCGTCGAGCGAGCAGCCGATCGACCTGCGCAAGCGCAACGACAGCCTGGGTGAGACCCTGGGCAACGAACTGGCCAGGCTGCGCCGCTCGCGCGGCGACCGCTGGCTCGGTGGTGTCTGCGGCGGGCTGGCGGTGGCGACCGGCGTCGAATCCTGGGTCTGGCGCCTGGTGTTCGCGCTGTTTACGCTCACCTTCGGCTTCGGCCTGGCGATTTACCTGCTGTTGTGGATTTTTGTTCCCGAAGAATAAACTGATCCGTCGGGGCTCCGGGTGGCGTTCCCGGGTCGTGCGTGCCGCGCACCACGACCCTGAAGACCATTGCGCTCGTTGACGCCCCGATCGACCCAAACAAGGAAATACCAACATGAGTGACAAACAATTTGACGTCGTCGTCATCGGCGGCGGTCCTGGCGGTTATATCGCCGCCATCCGTGCAGCGCAGCTGGGCTTCAAGGTTGCCTGTATCGACGAGTGGAGCAACGCGGCCGGCAAGCCGGCCCCGGGCGGCACCTGCACCAACGTTGGCTGCATCCCGTCCAAGGCGCTGCTGCAGTCGTCCGAGCATTTCGAGCACGCCGGCCACGCCTTCGCCGACCATGGCATCAAGGTATCGGGCCTCGAGCTCGATCTCGGCACCATGCTCAAGCGCAAGGACACCATCGTCAAGCAGAACAACGACGGCATCCTGTTCCTGTTCAAGAAAAACAAGGTCAGCTTCTTCCACGGCCGCGGCGCCTTCGCGGGCACGGCCGACGGCGGCTACACCGTCTCCGTCACCGGTCCGACCACGGACACGCTGACCGCCAAGAACGTCGTCATCGCCACCGGCTCGAACGCGCGCCAGCTTGCCGGCGCGGAATTCGACGAAAAGCTGATCCTGTCGAATGCCGGCGCGCTGGCCATCGAGGCGGTGCCGTCGAAGCTGGGCGTGATCGGGGCCGGCGTCATCGGCCTGGAAATGGGTTCGGTATGGCGCCGTGTCGGCGCCGAAGTGACGGTGCTCGAAGGCCTGCCGACTTTCCTCGGCGCGGTCGACGAGCAGATCGCCAAAGAAGCGCACAAGCTGTTCGTCAAGCAGGGCCTGACGATCAACCTGGGCTGCCAGATCGGCGCGATCACCAAGGGCGACAACGACGTCACCGTCGAATACGCCGACAGCACCGGCGCGGCGCAGAAGGCCACGTTCGACCGACTGATCATCTCGATCGGCCGCGTGCCGAACACCACTGGCCTCAATGGCGAAGCGGTCGGCCTGCAGCTCGATGAGCGCGGTTTCGTGGTGGTGGACGACGAATGCCGCACCAGCCTGCCGGGCGTGTGGGCGGTGGGCGACGTCGTGCGCGGCCCGATGCTGGCGCACAAGGCCGAAGAAGAAGGCGTGGCGGTTGCCGAGCGCATCGCCGGCCAGCACGGCCACGTCAATTTCAACACCATTCCGTGGGTGATCTACACCTCGCCCGAAATTTCCTGGGTCGGCAAGACCGAGCAGCAGCTCAAGGCCGACGGCGTCGCCTACAAGGCCGGCACCTTCCCGTTCATGGCCAACGGCCGCGCGCGCGCGCTGGGCGACACGTCGGGCATGGTGAAGTTTTTGGCCGATGCCACGACCGACGAAATCCTGGGTGTGCACATCGTTGGCCCGATGGCCTCGGAACTGATCTCGGAAGCCGTGGTGGCGATGGAATTCAAGGCCTCGTCGGAAGACATCGCCCGCATCTGCCACGCGCACCCGTCGCTGTCGGAAGCGGTGAAAGAGGCCGCGCTGGCGGTGGACAAGCGCTCGCTGAACTTCTAAGCATTACCGACATTCGTCACCGTTCACGGTGACATGTCCGATAGGGTGGGCGGGTCTCCCGTCCACCCTATGTTGTATCGACGTCGGTGGTCTTGCCGATTCCGTGCAAATCACCCCGTATTGAATGATGCATCCATGAACGTCCAAGAGTACTACCAGCACGCGCTCGCCGAGCGCGGCTTCAAGTCCGATCCGGCCCAGCAGGCCGCGGTCGATCGCCTGCAGCAGGCCTACGACGCGTGGGTCGGGTACAAGTCCCAGCGCTCGTCCGCTTTCAAGCGCCTCATCAACCGTCCCGACGTGCCCAGGGGCGTGTACCTGTGGGGCGGGGTAGGGCGCGGCAAGTCGTTCCTGATGGACTCGTTCTACTCGGTGGTGCCGGTGGTGCGCAAGACGCGCCTGCACTTCCACGAATTCATGCGCGCCGTGCACGGCCAGCTCGATGAGCTCAAGGGCGTGGCCGATCCGCTCGACGAAGTGGCCAAGCGCATCGCCCGGAAATACCGCCTGATCTGCTTCGACGAGTTCCACGTCTCGGACATCGCCGACGCCATGATCCTTTACAACCTGCTGTCCGCCCTGTTCGCCAACGGCGTGAGCTTCGTGATGACCTCGAACTACGAGCCGTCCACGCTCTACCCGGACGGCCTGCACCGCGACCGCATGCTGCCGACCATCGCCCTGCTCAAGGACAGGCTCGACATCCTGAACGTCGACGCCGGCAACGACTACCGCAAGCGCGCCATGGAGCAGGTGCAGGCCTATTACACGCCGCTCGACGCGGCCTCGGACCGGGCCCTGCGCGATGCCTATGCCAGGGTGGCCGATACTGCCGACGAGCACCCGATCGTTCATATCGAGAACCGCGAGATCCGTTCGCTGCGCCGCGCCGGCGGCGTGATCTGGTTCGATTTCGCCACCCTGTGCGGCGGGCCGCGTTCGCAGAACGACTATCTCGAACTGGCCACGCGCTTCCATACGGTGGTGCTGTCGAGCATTCCGGCGATGTCGGCCGGCCAGTCGTCCGAGGCGCGCCGCTTCACCTGGCTGATCGACGTGTTCTACGACCACAAGGTCAAGCTGATCATGTCGGCCGCGGTCGAACCCGAAGAGCTGTACACCCAGGGCATGCTGGCGAACGAATTCCACCGCACCGTCTCGCGTATCATTGAAATGCAGTCGCGCGAGTACATGCTCGCCGAACGGCGCGGCGCAGCCGACGCCATTGCCTGATAGATCTACAAGGACATCCATGACGAGTCATCCAGTATTGCGCGGCGTAGCAACCCTCCTGGCGGCAGCGCTGCTGGCTGCCTGTTCAACGGTCGATCCCGGCCCATCCGTGGCGCCCGTCGAGCCCAGCACCTCGGTGGCGCAGGCCGATGCACGGCTGGCTGCCGTGAATGCCGAGCGCGCGTCGATCGCGGCGCGCTACGCCGAACGCGAAGCGCACTGCTACGCCAAATTCTTCGTCAATCACTGTCTCGACGAAGCCAAGGAACGCCGCCGCGCCGCCCTGGCCGCCCAGCGCGATATCGAAATCGACGCCGAGCGCTTCAAGCGCCGCGCCAAGGTCGAGCAGCGCGACCGCGAGATCGCAGTAGCCGACGCCCAGTTCAGGGCCGAGGAAGCAGCGCTGGCGGCCCAGCCACCGGCGCCGCCGCGCCAGGTCGGCGCCGCGCCGCCCCCGAAGCCGTCGCCGGCCGCGACCCGCATCGCGCGCCGTAATGCCAAGGCCCGGCAAGAAGCAGAACAGGCGCCGCAGCAGGCCGCGAAGGCAGCAGCGAATGTGGCCGCGTTCGAGGAGCGCAAGCGCAAGGCCGAACAGCGCCAGCGCGACGTGGCAGAGCGTCTGGCCGAGCGCGAGGCCAAGGCGGCAGCGAAAAAGGCGAGTGAAGCGGCGGCCGGCAAGTAAGGCTGGACGCCGGCCCCAGGCCTTACACCGCTGGCGCCCCGGGCGCCGGGCGCACCAGCTTGACGATCCCCATGCTGCAATTGCCGCCTTTACCCTGGGAGCGTTCGCCGGCCTTGTTGATCAGCATTTCCGATGCCTGGCGCGGCGAGGCGCGGCTGACAGCTGCTGCCAGTTCCGCGTCGGTGAAGAAATGCCACAGGCCGTCCGAGGCCAGCAGGAAGCAGTCTGACGGCGCCAGTCCGCTGCAGCTGCCGATCGCGACATACGGATCCTTGCGGCTGTTGCCCAGGACATTGAGCAGCAGTTTGGACTTGCGGTGGTTCTTCGCCGCTTCTTCGGGCAGCCGGTCGCTCGCCATCAGGTGCTGAATATATTCGGCGTCGCCCGTGCGCGTCACGCAGTCGCCGTCGTGGAAATGGTACAGGCGCGAATCGCCGACCTGTCCCCACACGGCATCGCCGTGCGGCGTGAGCACCAGCCCGATAAAGCTGGCATGCGACTGGGTCTTGGAGGCGACGGCATTCATCTTGATGACCAGATGGGTTTCGCTGACGATGTCGCGCAACAGTTGGGCGATGCGCTCGATGCTGGCGTGCTCGCCCGGCTTGAATTCGTCGAATACCTGGCGCGCCGTATGCAGTACCTGTTCGGAAGCGGCCGCGTTGCCGATGCCGTCCGAGAGCACCGCCAGCATGTAGCCGGGCGCGCGGGCGCCGGTCAGGAAGGCGATGCGGTCGTTCTGCTGCGGGCGGTTGCCAATGTGTTGCGCGGTGCCCGCTTCAATCTTGTATGGTGTCATAAGCCTGTTGATTCCGTCGTGCTCGCGCCGAACTTTGTTGGCGGCAACCTCAGCGTAGATTAAACTATGCACCGAGAAGCCGTGGTGTTGCAAGCTGAACACACATTCGCCCGGCTGCGTATCCCCCGAGCGCCATCCGCATGTGGGGGCGACGCCTGGCGCCAGGCCCCCGTATATTCCCGCAACCGCTTTTGAACAGACCTGTTTGGAACAGTAATCATGACCGACGTCCAGGACCTCCAGCGCCGCATCGTAGAACTCGACGTGGAACACCGCGACCTCGATGCGGTCATTTCGATGCTGACCGACGACGGCCATGGCGACCAGCTCCAGCTGCGCCGTCTGAAAAAGCGTAAGCTGCAATTGAAGGATCATATTACGCTGCTGAAGATGCAGCTGGTGCCCGACATTCCAGCCTGAACCCATCCGCCTGTCCAAGGGCTACCGAGAAACACCCATTTTGACCGACCACCTTCCCGCAACTGTTCCGATTTCCGGCCCCGCCGCCGGTGCGGCGGACACGCCGCCGCCGCAGGGTGACGTCCTTCCCGCCAGTGCCAGGGCGCCAGGCAAGCATGACGCCGAGCTCGACCGTTTATTCGGCGCGGGCGGCCCGCTCGCGCCCGCCGTCGGCACCTTCAAGCCGCGCCAGGCCCAGACCGAGATGGCCAAGGCTGTTGCCCAGGCCATGGCCGAGCAGAAAGTGCTAATGGCCGAGGCCGGCACTGGCACCGGCAAGACCTTCGCCTACCTGGTCCCGGCGCTGCTGTGGGGCGGCAAGACGATCATTTCGACCGGTACCAAGAACCTGCAAGACCAGCTGTTCTTGCGCGACATCCCCACCATTCGCGCCGCCTTGCGCGCGCCGGTATCGGTGGCGCTGCTCAAGGGCCGCTCGAACTATGTCTGCCATTTCCACCTCGAGCGCACGCTGAGCAACGGCCGCCTGACCTCGCGCGACGACGTCGGGCACCTGCGCGAGATCTCGCGCTTCATCAAGATGACCAGTTCGGGCGACAAGGCCGAGCTGGCCAAGGTGCCGGAAACCGCCACGGTGTGGAACCTGGTGACCTCGACCCGCGACACCTGCATGGGTGCCGAGTGCCAGTACTACCAGGACTGTTTCGTCATGAAGGCGCGCAGGGAAGCCCAGCAGGCAGACGTGGTCGTGGTGAACCACCATCTGTTCTTCGCCGACGTGGCACTGAAAGATACCGGCGTGGCCGAGCTGCTGCCCTCGGCCAACACCATCATCTTCGACGAGGCGCACCAGTTGCCCGATACCGCCACGCTGTTCTTCGGCACCTCGGTCTCGACCTCGCAGGTGCTGGAATTGTGCCGCGACGTGCTGGCCGAAGGCCTGGCGCACGCGCGCGGACCGGACTGGGGCAAGGTGGTGACGGTGGTCGAAAAAGCCGCGCGCGACCTGCGCCTGACCTTCCCCGAGGGCAGTACCCGGCTGTCGCTGCCGCAGGTCTTGCCGACTTCAAGCTTTTTCCCGGCGCTGGCCCGACTGAAAGAAGAACTGGCCGGCATGATCACTGTGCTGGAAGAGCATGCCGCGCGCGCCGAGACGGTCGACGCCTGCCGCGTGCGGGCGCTCGAACTGGCCGCCTCTTACGATGCATGGAAGGCCGATCCGAAGAAAGGCAAGGTGGTCGAAGGCGACGAAGCGGTGCTGTGGGTCGAGGCGTTCTCGTCTTCGCTGCAACTGCACAAGACGCCCTTGTCGATCGCGCCGATCTTTACCAGCCAGCGCGAAGGCACTGCGCGCAGCTGGATCTTTACCTCGGCGACGCTGGCGGTGAAGAACGATTTCAAGCATTTCTCCGAGCAGATGGGCCTGAGCGGCGAGCCGGCCATGACCTGGCCCAGCCCCTTTAATTATGGCGAGCAGGGTATCCTGTACGTGCCGACCGGCCTGCCGGAACCGAACTCGATGCACTACACCGACGCCGTGGTCGACGCGGCGCTGCCGGTGATCGAGGCCGCGGGCGGACGCACCTTCTTCTTGTGCACGACGATACGCGCGGTGAACAAGGTGGCCGAGCGCCTGCGCACGGAATTCGCCGAACGCGGCCTGGCGTTTCCGCTATTTGTGCAGGGCGAACGTGGCCGCACCGAACTGCTCGATTCCTTCCGCAATGCCGGCAACGCGGTGCTGGTCGGCAGCCAGAGTTTCTGGGAAGGCGTCGACGTACGCGGCGAGGCGCTGTCGCTGGTGATCATCGACAAGCTGCCCTTCGCCCCGCCCGACGACCCGGTACTGGCCGCGCGCATCGAGGTGATGGAAAAGCAGGGCATGAACGGCTTCATGCACCACCAGTTGCCCGAGGCGATCATTACGCTCAAGCAGGGGGCGGGGCGCCTGATCCGCGACGTCGACGACCGCGGCGTGCTGATGATCTGCGATCCGCGCCTGATCACCAAGCCTTACGGGCGGCGCATCTGGCAAAGCCTGCCGCCGTTCAAGCGCACCCGCGTCCAGGCCGACGTGGTCGGGTTCTTCCAGGGCGTCGACGCGGTCGCGGACACCTGACCGGTGGGGCGGGCCGGTGGTGCCGGGCCTTTGAACGTTCCTAGGGATTGATGACGACTTTCCCCATCACCTTGCGCGCCGCCATGTCGTCGAGCGCCTGCGCCGTATCGGCCAGCGCATATTTTTTCGAGACCAGCGGATTGAGCTTGCCTTGCGCCATCCAGTCCAGCATCTGGCGCATCGCCGCCAGGTTGGCGGCGGGCTCGCGCCGCACGAAATCACCCCAGAACACGCCGATCACCGACGCGCCCTTGAGTAGCATCAGGTTCCACGGCAGCCTGGGAATGTCGCCGGCCGCGAAGCCCACGACCAGGTGGCGTCCACGCCAGGCGATCGAGCGCAGCGCCGGTTCGCTGTAGGGCCCGCCGACCGGATCGTAGATCACGTCCGGGCCGCGGCCGCCGGTGGCCGCCTTGATCGCCTCGCGCAGGTCTTGCTTGTCGTAGTTGATCACGTCATCGGCGCCATGCTTGCGGCACAGCGCCAGCTTCTCATCGGTGGAAGCGGCCGCGATCACGCGCGCGCCCAGGGCCTTGCCGATCTCGATCGCGGCCAGGCCGACGCCGCCGGCCGCGCCCAGCACCAGCATGGTCTCGCCAGGCTGCAGGGCGGCGCGGTCCACGACCGCATGGTGCGAGGTACCGTAGGTGAGGGTGATGGCGGCGGCGGTATCAAAATCCATTTCTGGGGGCATCGGCATCAAGGCCTCGCCAGCGGCGATGGCTTGCTCGGCGAAGGCGCCGGTACGGGTGAAGCCGATGACGTGCTGGCCCGGCGCGAAGGCGGTCACGCCCGCGCCCACGGCGCGCACGCTGCCGGCGAATTCGTTGCCCGGCGTGAAGGGCAGTTCCGGACGCACCTGGTACTTGCCCTGCACCGTGAGCAGGTCCGGGAAATTCACGCCGGCCGCCCTGACGTCGACCACCACCTCGCCCGGGCCTGGCACCAGGTCGGGCAGGTCCTCGATCACCAGGCTGCTGCTGGGTCCCCACTGATTGCATCGCAACGCTTTCATTTGCTCTCTTTCATGTCCGCTACCTCGATTCATTAATCGGCGGAATTATGCCTGAAGACCACTCGGCGCCGATGCCGACCAGGCCGCCGGCGCGCTTGTGCCCCCGCAAAGTGGCTGAGGTCGGCAGCGCTAGAGTCAAACGGTACGCCTCGGGAAATTGGAATGGGAGCATGCAATGGCGATCCGTTACGGGTGTTTCTTCAGCTACGCACATGGCAGGCACGACCTGATGAACCGGTTCAAGACCGCCCTGGCCGACGCGCTGCGCTGCTATCTCGAACCTTACTTCGACAACGAAGACGAGCTGTTCATCGACACCGAGCAGCTGGGCGGAGGGGACGACCTGGACCGCAAGATCGCGCGCGCCATGTGCGAGAGCGTCTGCATGATCCTGATCTACACCCCGAAATACGAGGCGCATGCCTATACGCGGCGCGAATACGCAGCCATGCGCCTGCTCGAAGCCGAACGCGCTACCTGGTACCCCTTGCCGAGCCACCTGATCATTCCGGTGATCATGACCCGGCACCCCGATTCGCTGCCGTCGCAAATTACCGAGAACAGCTTCTACGTGGACTTTTCTCACTTCACGATGGCGACCGCCGACCTGAAATCTAACCCGGACTTCTTGCCAGACATTGACAAGATGGTCAAACGGATCGCGCTGCATTACCAATGCCAAAAAAAGCATACGCCACCCAACCACGACTGCAACCAATTCGTGCTTCCCGATGTCCCACCTGAGTGGCGCGCGCTGCCTGAGCTGGCATTCCCGAAAAAATGAGGAGGAACATGGACAAGAACGGGCTCACGACCCTGCTTCCACCGCTGGATAATCCCGGTGCAATCACTACCTTGTATTCCTACGAAGGCGGGCCCGCCCGCAACGGCCTGCTGGCCGCCATGGCGCTGCAGTTGGCGGGCGAGCCAATGGCGGGACCGGTCCTCATGATCGACTGGGACCTCGATGCGCCCTCGCTGCACGCCTACGCAGGTCAAGATGCCGCGCCGGCCCACGACGAGGGCGCCGCCCAGGATCACCCGGAGCACCCGGAGCACCCGCCCGGCCTGGCCGAATATGTCGCCGCGCTGCGCGAACGGCTGCAGGTCCAGCGCGAGTTCCAGCGCGGCGCCCATGGCGATTGCGGCGAAGCGCTGGCCGATGCCGTGCTCGATTCGGTCGACTGGCGCCGCTACATCGAGCGCGCCGATGGCCGCCATCGGCTGTACCTGATGCGCGCCGGGCGCTTTGACGACACCTACCCCGATCGCGCCGAGCGGCTCGACTGGGATGCCCTGTTCGACGCCTGCCCGGCGCTGTTACGCCGCTTTGCCGCCCGCATGCGGCGCCATTTCAGCCATGTGCTCATTGCCAGCCGGGGCGGGCGCTCGGCCAGCGTCAGCGTCTGCACCACGCTGCTGCCCGACCGCATCGTGGGCCTGTTCACGCCAGCGCCAGGCAGCCTCGATGGCCTGGAGGGCGTGGTACGGCGCGCCATCGACTACCGCTGTACCCACGAAGACGAACAACGCCCGCTGCTGGTCTACCCGATGGCCTGCAGCGCCGAGGGCGCGCGCAGCGACCCGGGCCAGCGCTGGCGGCGCGGCGATAGCAGCCAGGGCCTGGCGGGCTACCAGCCGCGCCTCGAGGCGCTGCTGCGCGCCGCCTACGGCATGACCCGTTTGCGCCTGGACAGCTGGTTCGACGAACTCCAGCTGCCGCTGGCCGACGCGCTGGCCATTGCCGGCCCCGGCGCCGACTGGCGCGCGCTGGCGCGCCCGGCCGCCTGCCTGCTGTCCTGGTTCAGGCAAGGCGACTTCCCCTGGCATTCGCTGGCCGAAGTGCGTCTGCGCAGGGAGATCGAGCGCGCGCGCGTTCCCGATGCCGCGCTTGCTTCTTCAGTGGCGCTGGCGGCCAGCCTGGCGCGGCTGGGCGTGTTGTGCCGCGACGAAGGCCGCACCAGCGAGGCTGCCGACTACCTCGCCGAAAGCCTGGCGCTGCGGCGCGCAGCGCTGGGCCAGGACCATGCCCAGTCGCGCGCGGGGCTGCGCCTGCTGGCGGCGCTGCAGCATGGCGCTGGTCGCCTGCACGAGGCGCGCCGCGACTACGAGTTGCTGGCGCAGGGCTGTGCGCGCAGTGTCGGCGCCGAGCATCCCGACACGCTGGCGGCGCGCTCGCGCCTGGCGCGCGTGCTCGGCCAGCTCGGCGAGGGCGAGCGCGCGCTGGCGCTGCACGAGCAGGTGGTAGCCATCTGCGAGCGCTTGTGGGGCGATACCCATGTCGCCACCCTCGACAGCCTCGAAGACCTGGCCGTGACCCTGGCCGGACAGCACGAGTTCGACCGCGCGCGCGTGCTGTGCGAACGCGTGCTGGATGGGCGCCGCTGCTTGCAGGGAGGCGAACACGACGACACGCTGCGCTGCAGCCAGCGGCTGGCCCAGCTGCTCGGCGAAATGGGCGACCTGGGCAATGCGCGGCGGCTGCTCGAATCCGTACTGCGTGCGCGCGAACGCCACGACGGCGCCGACGCCGCCCCGACCTTGCAGGCGCGCGAAGCGCTGGCCGACATCCTGGCGGCGCAGGGCGACCTGGCGGCAGTGCGCCGCATCCAGGAATCGCTGGCCTGGACCCGCGAGCGCCACCTCGGCGCCAGTCATCCCGATACCCTCAGCATCCAGTTGCGGCTGGCATCCACGCTGGGCCAGCAGGGCGAAGAAGAGGCCGCGCGCCGGCTGCGCGGGCGGGTGGCCGACCTGCGCCAGCGCCTCGAAGAAGCCGGCGGCAGCAGCGGGGGCGGCACGGCTGCCGGTGATTCGGCTGCGCGCACCGGACCAGTCTTGCAAGAACGCTATTGTGCCAGTACCCCGCGCGGCCGCTACGCAGGCGCAGGCCAACCGGCATCCGACGACCTCCAAGGCATGCTCGCGCAACTCCACGACCTGCTCGAACGCCACAGCCGGCGCGAGGCGCGCGCGCTGGCCGACAGGCTGCGCCAGTTGGTGCTGCGCGCGAGCGTGGCACATCCGCTGCGGCGGCGCGGCGCGGCGCTGATCAAGCAGGTGTACCGGCAGGATGGGGACAAGGATGCCTTGCTGGCCTTTACCCAAGACGAGCTCGCCTCACTCGAGGGTGCCCTGTTCGGATCGGATCGCGACAACCCCGCGGCGCTGCATTAGCCTGGAGCTGACTCCGGCTCCAGCCCGGGCCCGGTTAAATATCGCTGCTGGGCAACAAAAATACCACGCTGGGCGATCGTAGAGGCGGTTGCTTCAGGTAAAATCGCAGGCATGCGAATTCTTATCAGTAACGATGACGGCTACCTGGCGCCTGGTATCAGTGCGCTGGCCGAGGCCTTGTCCGCAATCGCCGACATCGTTGTATTCGCGCCCGACAGTAACCGCTCGGGCGCGTCGAATTCCTTGTCGCTCGATCGTCCATTGTCGGTCCAGCGCGCCGCGAATGGTTTTCATTTTGTAAACGGCACCCCGACCGATTGCGTCCATATCGCCCTGGCGATGATGGAGGCGCCGCCCGACCTGGTCGTTTCCGGCATCAATAATGGCCAGAACATGGGTGACGACACGCTGTATTCAGGTACCGTTGCCGCCGCCACCGAGGCTTACCTGTACGGCATTCCGGCGATCGCGTTTTCACAGGTGCACCCCGGCTGGGCCCACATCGACGCCGCCGCGCGCGTGGCGCGCGAGATCGTCGAGCGCCGCTTCGACAAGCTCGATCTGCCCTTCCTGTTCAACGTCAATATCCCGAACCTGCCCTACGAACAGATCGGACCGCTGACGCCGGCGCGCCTCGGGCGCCGCCACCAGTCCGAACCGGTGATTCGTTCACAGGACCCGCGCGGCCGCGAGATCTTCTGGATCGGCGCGCCGGGTGCATGCCGCGATGCCGGCGCAGGCACCGATTTCCACGCGACCGCACAAGGCTGCGTGTCGATCACCCCGCTGCAAGTAGACCTGACCCACAAGACCCAGCTCGACCTGCTGCGGGAGATCGTATGAGCGAAGACCGCAGCACCGAGCGCCGCAGCACCTTTCCGCTGCCACTTTCCTCGGTTACCGGGGGCGATCGTCGCAACCCGGGCAGCCCCAACAACCTGCGCGCGCCGGTGCCGGTGGCGACCCCGCAAACCGCCACCCGCAACGCCGCCCGCACCGCGTTTGTCGGTGGCTCCGCCCTGGCGCCAATGGCGCCTTCGCCCTCGCCGCGCGCGCCGGGCTATGCGGTCACGCACACGCCGAGCGCGCCGAGCGTGCAGCGCTCCGAACTGATGGCGTCAGAGGCGGTGCGGCGCGCCATGGTCGGGCGCGTCGCGCGCCAGGGCGTGCGTGATAGCCAGGTGCTGGCCGCCATGCAAGCTGTTGCGCGCCACCTGTTCATCGAACCGGCCATGTCGGGCCAGGCATATGTTGACGCTTCGCTGCCGATCGGGCACCAGCAGACGATTTCGCAGCCGTATATCGTGGCGCGCATGATCGAAGTCATGAACGCCTCGACCCCGGCCGGTGCGCAACTGGGCAGGGTGCTCGAGATCGGCACCGGCTGCGGCTACCAGGCGGCGGTGCTTGCCTGCGTCGCGCGCGAAGTCTATTCGATCGAGCGCATCAAGTCCCTGCACGAGCTGGCCAAGACCAACCTGCGTCCCTTGCGAATCTCGAACCTGCGTTTGCATTATGGCGATGGTATGCTAGGCTTGCCGCAGGTTGCACCCTTCGACGGCATCATCCTGGCAGCTGCGGGCCTCGAAGTGCCGCAGGCACTGCTCGAGCAGCTGGCCATCGGTGCGCATCTGGTCGCGCCGGTTGGCGCCCAGGTCCAGCACCTGCAACGCATTACCCGCATCGGCAAACGCGAATGGGCCAGCGAAACGCTGGAATCGTGCCATTTCGTGCCGCTGCGCCCGGGTACCGTCTAGACGGCCCGATCCAACGTCGCCGCGGTGCTGCCGCTGCCGCCATGGCGGCTCCGCCTGCCTGGCGCAGCCATTGCGCGGCCCGGTCCGCTGGCGCAGTCCACCTGCAAGGCAAGCGGACGGCGCGCCGCAGAAATATCAATCAGAAGATAGAAAGACAATGAACCAAGCACCCCCAATGAAACAAGCTCCCCGCCTGGCACTGCTGGCCCTCACCATCGGCCTGCTGGCAGGCTGTACCTCCGCTACCCGCCAGGCCCCGGTGGTCGAGCGTACCTCGCCACCGTCTTCCCAGGCGCGCCCTGGACCGGCCGGGGCCGACGAGTCGAAAGACGACAGGGGCATGCATACGGTGCGCCGCGGCGATACGCTGCTGCGCATCGCACTCGATCACGGCCAGAACTACCGCGACCTGGTCGCCTGGAACAACCTGGCCGATCCGGACGATATCAAGGTTGGCCAGACACTGCGCGTCGCGCCGCCGGAACGCGGCGAACGCAGCGCCAGCGTGCAGACCCAGCCGGTGCCTGCGCCGCCCGCGGCTACGCCGCCACGCAAGACGGTGCCACGGGCCGACAAGCAAGTCTATACCGACGCCAATGTCGCCAGCGTCCAGCGCGAATCGGGTGCCCGCGTCGAGCCGGCCCCAGCCGTGACCCCGGCGGCGCCGGCAATCGTCCCCGGCAGCATCGTCACCGCCAGCGACGATCAAAAGCTGAGCTGGATGTGGCCATCGGACGGACGCATCGTCGCCACCTTCGATGAAGGCCGCAACAAGGGCATCGATATCGCCGGCAAGGCCGGGCAGCAGGTAGTGGCCGCCGGCGCCGGCAAGGTAATGTACGCTGGTAGTGGGATCCGGGGTTATGGTAATCTCGTGATCGTTAAGCACAGCAACAGCCTGCTGTCGGCCTATGCGCATAACCGCAAGATCGTCGTCAAAGAAGGCGACAACGTGGCCAAGGGCCAGATGATTGCGGAAATGGGCGATTCGGACGCCGATTCGGTGAAGTTGCATTTCGAGATACGCCAACAGGGCAAGCCAGTCGACCCTTCGAGGTTCCTGCCTGGCCGATAGGATGGTATGACGCAGCCGCCGCAGCCGCACGATCCGCACGATCCGCAAGATACGGACGAGTATCCCGATACGCCCGAAGGCGACGGGGATCTTGCGGCCGACGGCGCCGGGGCGGCCCATGCGCCAGACTTGCCGGCCGCTGGCGCCGCAACCGCCTCGGTCGACGAGCTGCGCAAGGTGTTGCAGGCCGAGCTCGCCACCGATACCACCCAGCACTACCTGAACCAGATCGGCACCCGCCCGCTGCTGTCGGCAACGGAAGAATGTCAGGTCGCCACGCTGGCCAAGGGCGGCGATTTCGCGGCGCGCCAGAAGATGATCGAGCATAACCTGCGCCTGGTCGTCTCGATCGCCAAGCACTACATCAACCGCGGTGTGGTATTGCTCGACATGATAGAAGAGGGCAATATCGGCCTGATGCGCGCGATCGACAAGTTCGAGCCCGAGCGCGGTTTCCGGTTTTCAACCTACGCCACCTGGTGGATTCGCCAGAGCATCGAGCGCGCCATCATGAACCAGGCCCGCACGGTGCGCCTGCCGGTGCACATGGTGCGCGAACTGAACCAGGTGCTGCGCGCCAAATACCACCTCGAATCCCAGAAGCACGACGGCAAGGATGCCGCCGCCGAGGATATCGCCAGCCTGGTCGGGCGGCCGGTAGAAGAGGTGCAGGACATCCTGGCGCTGTCCGAACACGCCGCCTCGCTCGATGCCCCGCTCGACAACGACCCGCAATCGTGCCTGATGGACATGCTGCCCGACGACGGCGACGCCACGCCCGACGTATTGGCCGAGCACCACGAGACAACGGTGCTGGTGCGCGACTGGCTGGCCTGCCTGCCCGACAAGCAGCGGCTGGTCGTCACGCGCCGCTTCGGGCTGGACAACGACGATCCCGCTACGCTAGAGACCCTGGCCGCGGAGATGGGCGTGACGCGCGAACGCGTGCGCCAGATCCAGCAAGAGGCGCTGGTCAAGCTCAAGCGCGCGATGGCGGCGCGCGGGGTAGTGCGGGATTCCTTGCTGTAGCGCTTGGCGGGAGCGCGCCTGGCTTCCCGTAGCGCCCACCCCGTTTCCTTGCTATCATGCCCGCCGGGCCTTCAGCCCATTTTTTGTTTGAACGTCCCACGCCGGCACCCGCCCGCTGGCGGTGCCGCCCATCTTCCTCCCTCTCTCTCTTTCTCTCTATCTCTCGCCATGCAAGAAACTTTTATCGACATCAAATCCCTGGATGCGGACGCGCGCGGCGTCGGCCACCTCGAGAACGAAGACGGCTCGCCGGGCAAGGTCGTGTTTGTCGAAGGCGCGCTGCCGGGAGAGCGGGTCAGCTATGAAACGCTGAAGAAGAAAAAGAACTGGGAATCGGGCCGCATGGTCACGCTGCAGCGTGTGTCGTCGATGCGCGTCGAGCCCAAGTGCATCCATTTTGGCGTGTGCGGGGGCTGTTCGATGCAGCACCTGGAAGCGTCCAGCCAGGTCGCCATGAAGCAGCGCATCCTCGAAGACAACCTCTGGCACATCGGCAAGGTGAAGTCCGAGATGATCATGCGCCCGATGTACGGCCCGACCTGGGACTACCGCTACCGTGCACGCCTGTCGTTGCGCCACGTGCCAAAGAAGGGCGGGGTACTGGTGGGCTTCCACGAGCGCAGCTCGTCGCTGGTGGCCGACATCACCACCTGCGAGATCCTGCCCGACCACGTGGCCCGCCTGCTGGTGCCGCTGCGCGAGCTGGTTGGCGCGATGTCGCTGTTTCGCGACGTGCCGCAGATCGAAGTCGCCATTGGCGAAGAAAGCACGGTGCTGGTGATGCGCATCATGGCGCCGCTCACGCCGGCCGACGAGGTGCTGGTGAAGGCCTTTGCCGATCGCTGGAACATCGAGTGGTGGCTGCAGCCGAAAGGTCCGGATTCGGCATATCCCTACTACCCGGCTGCCAAAGAGCTGTACTACACGTTGCCCGAATTTGGCATCCGCATGCCCTTCAAGCCAACCGATTTCACCCAGGTGAACCATCAGATCAACCGCGTGCTGGTGTCAAAGGCGCTGCGCCTGCTCGAGGTCCAGCCGACCGACCGGGTGGCCGATCTGTTCTGCGGCCTGGGTAATTTCACGCTGCCGCTGGCGACCCAGGCGCGCGAAGTGGTCGGCATCGAGGGCAGCACCGTGCTGACCACGCGCGCGCTCGAGAATGCGCGCGCCAATGGCCTGGCGGACAAGACGTCGTTCTCGACCCGCAACCTGTTCGAAGTCACCAAGGGGCACCTGGTCGCGCTCGGCCGCTTCGACCGCATGCTGGTCGATCCGCCGCGCGATGGCGCGATGGCGCTGGCCGAGGCGCTGGCCGAACTGCGCCAGTCGCACGAGGACTTGATGCCGCAGCGGATCGTGTATGTGTCGTGCAGCCCGTCCACGCTGGCGCGCGACGCCGGCATCCTGGTGCACGGGGCCGGCTATGTGCTCAAGAGGGCGGGCGTGTGCAACATGTTTCCGCATACCTCGCACGTGGAGTCGATCGCGGTGTTCGAGCTGGGGGCGCGGCAGGGGTAGCGACCTGAGTGGCGCGATGGCGTGCATGTCCGCGCCATCGAGACAGAAAAAAAGCCGACCATCAGGTCGGCTTTTTGGTTCATGCAAACAGCGTTCAGTCGCGGTCGCCGCCGGCAAAGCCCAGCAGGTGCAGCAGGCTGGCAAAGATGTTGTAGACGTTCAGGTAGATCGACAGCGTAGCCGAGATGTAGTTGGTCTCGCCGCCGTTGACCACGCGCTGCACGTCGTACAGAAGGAAGGCCGAGAAGATACCGATCGCCAGGACCGAGATCACGATCGACAGCGCCGACATCTGCAGGAACACATTGGCCACGACCGCCAGCACCAGGACCACCAGGCCGGCCATCAGCCAGCTGCGCATGCCCGAGAAATCGCGCTTGGAAGTGGTGGCGATGCTGGCCATGACTGCGAACACGCAGGCGGTGCCGCCGAACGCGGTCATGATCAGGCTGCCGCCGTTCGAATAGCCGAGCGTATGGCGCAGCAAAGGCGTGAGCATCAGGCCCATGAAGAAGGTGAAGCCGAGCAGGAAGGCCACGCCCAGTGCCGAGTGCTTGGTTTTTTCGATCGCGAACATGAAGCCGAACGCGATAGCCAGGAACAGGATGAGGCCAAAGCCGCCGCTGAGCATCGGCAGCTCCATCGACACGCCGATGAAGGCGCCGAACACGGTCGGGATCATCGACAGCGCGAGCAGCCAATAAGTGTTGCGCAGTACATTGTTGCGAGTGACACCACGCCCGGCCTTGGTCAGGTCGATCGTGCTGCGTGGTTGCGAATTAGGGGTCATGGTGCCTCCGGTTGGATGGAAAAGCGTCACTGAGACATTACTGGAGCTTGCTTAATACTGCCTTAAGCTGAGCTGAAAACAGGACGGGATTACTATGTCACTCTACCACTTTGCTTGGCACTAGCGCAATATCGGTCATACGGGGGATGTATGGTAAAATCGAAGGTTGATCGAGCCCCGACTTAGTTCTGCAGGTTCTCAAGAATTTCTCGATTTTAACCTTTCTTTTTATTGGAGTTTTACATGGCAATTGAACGCACCCTGTCGATCATCAAACCAGATGCAGTTGCAAAAAACGTCATCGGCCAAATCTACACCCGCTTCGAACAGGCCGGCCTGAAGATCGTTGCTGCCCGCATGACCCAGCTCTCGCGCGAGCAGGCTGAAGGCTTCTACGCTGCCCACAAAGAGCGCGGCTTCTTCAAGGATCTGGTCGACTTCATGGTGTCGGGTCCAGTCATGATCCAGGCCCTGGAAGGCGAAAACGCCGTCCTGAAGCACCGTGACCTGATGGGCGCGACCGATCCGAAGAAAGCTGAAAAAGGCACGATCCGCGCCGATTTCGCCGATTCGATCGATGCCAACGCCGTGCACGGTTCGGACGCTGTCGAAGCCGCACAAGTTGAAATCGCTTACTTCTTCCCAGAAATGAAGTAATCGTTTTCTGTAGCAAGCGCCGCTCGCCCGATGCCCCGGGCCTGGCGGGCGGCGCCCGTTGAGTTTTACCGTATTACCTTTTAGTTAGCCAGGACATCATGACGACTCTCACTAACCTGCTGGACTTCGATCCCGCGCAACTGGTCGCTTATTGCGGCGAGCTGGGTGAGAAGCCGTTCCGTGCCAAGCAGCTGCAGCGCTGGATTCACCAGTTCGGTGCGTCGAATTTCGACGACATGACCGACCTGGCCAAGTCGCTGCGCGAAAAACTCAAGACCCGTGCGACGGTGGCTGCGCCGGGCGTGATCAGCGACCATACCTCGCTCGACGGCACCCGCAAGTGGGTGATCGACGTAGGCAATGGCAATGCCGTAGAAACCGTGTTTATTCCGGAAGAAAATCGTGGCACCCTGTGCATCTCCACGCAAGCCGGCTGCGCCGTCAACTGCCGCTTCTGCTCGACCGGCAAGCAGGGCTTCAACCGCAACCTGACGGTGGCCGAGATCATCGGCCAGTTGTGGATGGCCGAATTCGAGCTGCGCAAGACCAAGGGCATCGAGCCTGGCCCGAAAGGCGAGCGCCAGATCACCAACGTGGTCATGATGGGCATGGGCGAGCCGCTGCTCAATTACGAGCCAACCGCCACCGCGCTCAAGCTGATGCTCGACGATAACGCCTACGGCCTGTCGCGCCGCCGCGTGACCCTGTCGACCTCGGGCGTGGTGCCGAATATCGACCGCCTGGCGCACGACGTGCCGGTGGCGCTGGCGGTATCGCTGCACGCGTCGAACGACGCCCTGCGCGATGTGCTGGTGCCGCTGAACAAGAAGTACCCGCTGCGCGAACTGATGGCGGCGTGCAAGCGCTACCTCGAATTCGCACCGCGCGACTTCATCACCTTCGAATACTGCATGCTCGATAACTACAACGATAGCGACGAGCATGCGCGCGAGCTGATCAAGCTGGTCACCGATCCGGTGGTCGGGGTGAACTGCAAGTTCAACCTGATCCCGTTCAATCCCTTCCCGGAGTCGGGCCTGTTCCGCTCCAAGAATCCGCGCATCAAGGCCTTTGCCCAAGTGCTGATGGACGCCGGCATCGTCACCACCGTGCGCAAGACGCGCGGCGACGACATCGACGCCGCCTGCGGCCAGCTGGCCGGCGAAGTGCAGGACCGTACCCGGGTGGTCGAGCGGATGGAAAAGATGGCGGAGTACCAGAAGAAATTCGGTGCCGATTTCGGACGCATCGTGGAGATTCCTTCCTGATGGCCAGCACCGGCCGCCGCCTTGGCAACGCCTGCCTGGTGCTCGCATCCTGCCTGCTGGCCGCCTGCGCCGGTAGCGGTGGCGGCACCGGTAGTGGCGAGCTCAAGACGGCGTCCGACCAGACCATGGCGGAAAAGCGCGCCTCGATCCGGGTGCAGCTGGCGGTCGGCTACTACAAGGATGGCAAGTACGAGATCGCGCTCGACGAGGTCAAGCAGGCGATTGCGGCCGAGCCTGGCAACGCCGAAGCGCATGGCCTGCGCGCCCTGATCTATACCGCCATGGGGCAGATGGCGCTGGCCGACGACAATTACCGGCAGGCGTTGCGGCTCGAACCGGGCAATCCGGACCTGGCCAACAACTACGGCTCTTTCCTGTGCCAGTCGATGAACAAGCCGGCCCAGGCCATGCCGTATTTCGATGCCGCGCTGCGCAACCGCGCTTACCAGACGCCGGTAAGCGCGCTGGTCAATGCGGGCATGTGCAGCATCCGCAACAACAATGGCGAGGCGGCCGAGCGCTACCTGCTCGACGCGCTGCGCTACAACCCCGCGCTGCAGGCGACCAATGCCGGCCTGGCGCAAATTTATTACGAGCGGCGCGATTACCCCCGCGCCGGTTTTTTCATCAATCGCCTGATCGAGACATCGAAACTCGACAACTTGCCGGCCGAGGCGCTCTGGCTTGCCCTGCGCGTGCAGCGCAAGCTTGGCGAGCGCAGCATGGAAGCGAGCATCGCTGCCCAGTTGCGGCGACGCTTTCCCGGCTCGCCCGAGTACCTGGCCTTCGAACGTGGCGCCTTTGATGAGTGAAACTAGCACAGTGAGACGAGGACAATGAACGAGCATGCAGACCAGCCGGCCACGCCGGGCAACGACGTCGGCCTTCCCGGCAAGACCTTGCAGTCCCAGCGCGAAGCGCTGGGCTGGAGCGTAGAGCAGGTGGCCGACCAGCTCAAGCTGGCCCCGCGCCAGGTGGTGGCGCTGGAAGCGGGCGACTACGCCGCGCTGCCCAGTCCGGCCGTCACGCGCGGCTTCGTGCGCGCCTATGCCAAGCTGTTGAAGATCGACGCCGCCCCGCTGGTGGCCAAGATCGCGATGAACATGCCGCCGGAGGCGCAGGCCGGCGCGGTGAGCGCCATCCCGCGCCGCGAACCGCGTCCGGCTGCGTTTTCCCAGAGCCGCTTCCCGATCGGCGGCAAGCGCTCGCGCGTACCGGCTGGTCTGGTTGCCGGCGCCGTTGCCGTGATCGCCGCCGGCGCGGCGCTGTGGTATTTCGGTCTGCTCCCGGGTGGGAAGCAGGCAGCCGATCGCAACGCCGATGGCGGCATGATCCTCGACAATCCGGTCATCATGACGCCGGAAGTGGCCACCCCCGCCGGGCCCGATTCGCTGATGAATCCGTCGGTACCCCTGATCTCGGTACCGGCGCCGGGTTCCGAAACCATTGCGCCGGCTACCGCGCCCGCGACCACGCCGGTGGCGCCTGCCGGCGCCGCACCGACGTTGGCGACCGCACCCGCCGCGGCGCCGGCCACGCCGGTGGCTGCGGCCGCGCCCGGCGCCAACGCGCTGGTGCTGAACGTGCGCGAAGATTCGTGGATCGAAGTGCGTCCGGCCAGAGGCGGCAAGCCGTTGATCTCGCGCCTGGTCAAGGGCGGCTCGACCGAAACCATCGAGGTAGCCGAGCCGGTCAACCTGGTGGTTGGCAAGCCGTCGGCCGTTTCCGCTTCGCTGCGCGGGGCCAGCATCGACCTGCCGCAACAGCCGGGCAAGACCATTGCCCGGGTTGCACTTAAGTAAGCACTCAAATAAGCACTCAAATCAAGTACGAGACCAGCCGCTGATGGAACAGAACACGATGTTGAACCAAGCCTGCCTGGGCGACCCGATCCCGTCCGGCCCACTTGCGCGCCGCGCCAGCCGCAAAGTAGCGGTCTCGCACGGTGCGCGCACCGTCTGGGTCGGTGGCGATGCGCCGGTGGTGGTGCAGTCGATGACCAATACCGATACTGCCGACGCAATCGGTACCGCGATCCAGATCAAGGAGCTGGCGCGCGCCGGTTCGGAGATCGTGCGCATCACCGTCGACACGCCGGCCGCGGCCGCGGCCGTACCGGCGATCCGCGAACAGCTCGATCGCATGGAGATCGATACTCCGCTGGTGGGAGACTTCCATTACAACGGCCACCTGCTGCTGCGCGACTATCCGGAATGCGCGCAGGCGCTGTCGAAATACCGCATCAATCCGGGTAACGTGGGGCAGGGCGCCAAGCGCGACACCCAGTTCGCCCAGATGATCGAGATTGCGGCCAAGTACGACAAGCCGGTGCGCATCGGCGTCAATTGGGGCAGCCTGGACCAGTCGCTGCTGGCCCGCATCATGGACGAGAACGCGCTGCGCGCGGCGCCGTGGAGCGCGCAGGCGGTGATGTACGAAGCCTTGATCACCTCGGCCATCGAGAACGCCGTGCGCGCCGAAGAAGTGGGCCTGGCGCGCGACAAGATCATCTTGTCGTGCAAGGTATCGGGCGTCCAGGACCTGATCGCGGTCTACCGCGAACTGGCGCGCCGCTGCGACTACCCGCTGCACCTGGGCCTGACCGAGGCCGGCATGGGTAGCAAGGGCATCGTCGCCTCGACCGCGGCGCTATCGGTGCTGCTGCAAGAGGGTATCGGCGACACCGTGCGCATTTCGCTCACGCCCGAGCCGGGCGGCGACCGTACCCGCGAAGTGGTGGTGGGGCAGGAAATCCTGCAGACCATGGGCTTGCGCAAGTTCACCCCGATGGTGATCGCCTGCCCGGGCTGCGGACGCACCACCTCGACCGTGTTCCAGGAACTGGCCGACAACATCCAGACCTTCCTGCGCGAGCAGATGCCGGTATGGAAGAAGACCCATCCGGGCGTGGAAGCGATGAACGTGGCTGTCATGGGCTGCATCGTCAATGGCCCGGGCGAATCCAAGCATGCGAACATCGGCATCAGCTTGCCCGGTACCGGCGAATCGCCGGCCGCGCCGGTCTTTGTCGACGGCCAGAAATTCGCCACCCTGCGCGGCGAGCGCATCGTGGACGAGTTCAAGACGATCGTCATGAACTACGTCGATAAGAATTACAGCCGCCAGGTCGCGGCGCAATAAGCCAAGAATAAAATCATGTCCAAACCAGAAAAAATCCTTGCCGTCAAAGGCATGAACGATATCCTCCCGGCCGACGCCCCGTTGTGGGAGCTGTTCGAGAACACCGCCGAGACCATCCTCAAGAGCTACGGCTACCAGAAGATCGTGACCCCGATCGTCGAGGACACCGCCCTGTTTGCACGCGCCATCGGCGCCGTCACCGACATCGTCGAAAAGGAGATGTATTCCTTCACCGATTCGATGAACGGCGATCAGCTGACCTTGCGCCCCGAGGGTACCGCCAGCGTGGTGCGCGCGGTGCTGGAAAACAACCTGGTGTACGACGGCCCCAAGCGCCTGTGGTACAAGGGCCCGATGTTCCGCCACGAGCGTCCGCAGCGCGGCCGCTACCGCCAGTTCTTCCAGTTCGGCGCCGAAGCCGTCGGTTTTTCGGGTCCGGACATCGACGCCGAGCTGATTCTGCTGTGCCGCCGCCTGTGGGATGACCTGGGCCTGCAGAACGTGCGCCTCGAGCTCAATTCGATCGGCAATGCCGACGAGCGCCAGCGCCACCGCGCCGACCTGATCGCCTATTTCGAGCAGCACGAGGCAATCCTCGACGCCGAAGCCAAGCGCCGCCTGCACAGCAACCCGCTGCGCATCCTCGACACCAAGAACCCGGCCATGCAAGAGATGGTCAATGGCGCGCCCAAGCTGCTCGACTACCTGGGCGAAGAATCGCTGGCCCACCTGAATGGCCTGAAAATGATCCTGGACCGCAACGCGGTGCAGTACACCATCAACCCGCGCCTGGTGCGCGGCCTCGACTACTACAACCGCACCGTGTTCGAATGGGTCACCGACGAACTCGGGGCGCAGGGCACGATTTGCGCCGGCGGACGCTACGACCCGCTGATCGAACAGTTCGGCGGCAAGGCCACCCCGGCGGTCGGCTTCGCGATGGGCATCGAGCGCATCATCGAGCTGATGAAGGGCCTGGGCGAGACCCAGGCGCCGAGCCAGTGCGACGTCTACATGGTCCACCAGGGCGAGCAGGCGCAGGTGCAGGCCTTCATCATGGCCGAGCGCCTGCGCGATGCCGGCCTGGATGTTGTGTTACATTGCGCGACACCGGCGGGCGCCGGCAGCTTCAAGAGCCAGATGAAGAAAGCCGACGGCAGCGGGGCGGCCTTCGCGGTCATTATCGGCGACGACGAAATGGCATCGAACCAGGCGGCCGTCAAGGCGATGCGCCCGGGAGCCGAGCAGGCCGGCGAGCAGCAGGCCAGTGTGCCGTTCGACGCCCTGGTCGACTACGTGGTCGACCAGATCATCGGCGGCGGCGACCATGACTGCGGCGACGAGAGCTGCAACGAGCAAGGGCATCACCATCATTAAGCCAGGGCGCGTCCCGGCGAACAGAACCGATTTACCACCACTACAAGAACAGAGCAGACAATGGCATACGATCTCGAAGAGCAGGAACAGATAGCGACCTTCAAGGCCTTTTGGTCGCGTTTCGGCAGTCTTATCACCTGGGTGCTGATCGCCGCGCTGGGTAGTTTCGCCGCGTACAACTTCTGGAATTCGCACAAGCGTACCCAGTCGGTCGAAGCCTCGGCACTGTACGACGAACTGCAGGTCGCGGTGGGCGCGAACGACAATGCAAAAGCGCAGCGCATTGCCGGCGATATCCAGGAAAAATACGACAGCACCGCCTATGCCCAGATGGCGGCGCTGGGCGCGGCCAAGGTGGCGTTCGATGCGAACGACCTCAAGACCGCCAAGTCCCGGCTGCAGTGGGTGGTCGAGCATGGCAACGACGAATACAAGGCGATTGCCAAGCTGCGCCTGGCTGGCGTGCTGCTCGACGAAAAAGCCTACGATGCCGCGCTCAAGCTGCTCGACGACGCCATCCCGGCGCAGTTCACCGCGCTGGCGGCAGACCGCAAGGGTGATGTACTGGTGGCGCAGAACAAGCTGGCCGAGGCCCGCCAGGCCTATGTTGCGGCGCTGGCCGCGATGCCCAAGGACAGCCCGGGCCGCCAGCTGGTGACGGTCAAGCTCGAAGCCATTGGCGGCACCGCGCCGGCGTCGGCGAACGATACGAACGCCGCGAACGACGCAAAAGCCGCCGCAGCTGCCGCGTAATTCGTCCCAGGTTCACAGGCCCGCGCTAGCCCGACGGCGTGCGCGGGCCTTGCGTCCTTTATAGTCCGAGAACAAGGTTAAAGAAAATGCGTATTAGCAGCAAACTTGTTGGTGTTGGTGTACTGGCCCTGATGACGGGTTGCTCGAGCATGCCGTCGATGCCGTCGCTCAACTCGCTCAATCCATTCGCCTCGAAAAGCAAGGCCGACCAGCCTGCGCCGCTCGTCGAGCTCAAGGGCACGATGGCGGTGCGTACTGCCTGGAAGCTCGAGATCGGCAAGGCCGGCAGCTACCAGTTCTCGCCTGCGCTGACCGGCAATACCGTGGTGGTAGCCAGCGGCAATGGCGACATCGCGCGCGTGGAAGCGGCCACCGGACGCCAGATCTGGCGCACCAAGGCCGGCACCGACTTGTCGAGCGGAGTCGGTACCGACGGCAACCTGATCGTCGTCGGTGGCACCAAGGGTACCCTGCTGGCCTTCGATATGGACGGCAAGCCGTTGTGGAAGTCGCAGCTCTCGAGCGAGATCCTGTCGGCGCCGGTGGTGGGCCAGGGCGTGGTGGTCGCGCGCAGCCTGGACAACCGCATCGTCGGCTTCGACGCCAGAACCGGCGAAAAGAAATGGACCGTGCAGCGTATCTCGCCGCCGCTGACCTTGCGCAACGCGCCGGGCATGGTGGTGAGCGGCAGCGACGTCATCATCGCCCAGCCTGCTGGCCGCCTGTCGTCGTTCATCCTGGCCACCGGCGCGCCGCGCTGGGATGTCGAGGTGGGCGTGGCGCGCGGCGCCACCGAACTCGAACGCGTGACCGATATCGGCGGCACCCCGGTGCTGTTCGAGAACGACGTCTGCGCGGTGTCTTACCAGGGCCGGGTCGGCTGCTTCGACGTCACTACCGGTTCGGCGCGCTGGACCCGCGACCTGTCGTCGGAAGCCGGCGTCGCGGTCGACCAGCGCTTCGTGTTCGTACCCGACGACAAGGGCGCGCTGTTCGCTTTCAACCGCGACACCGGCGCCTCGGCCTGGAAGAACGACAAGCTGGCCTTCCGCCGCCTGTCCACGCCACTGAGCTACGGCCGCGCGGTCGCGGTCGGCGACTACCAGGGCATCGTGCATTTCCTCTCGCGCGAGGATGGCTCGTTCCTGGCGCGCGCCGCGACAGACGGCAGCCCGATCGTCGGCACCCCCGTGGTGGCTGGATCGCACCTTATTTTTCAAACACAAAATGGAACTGTGACCGCTATCGCGGTCGAATAGTAAATCTACATGAAGCCGGTAATCGCACTCGTAGGTCGCCCGAATGTCGGGAAGTCGACCCTGTTCAACCGCCTCACACGTTCGCGGGACGCGTTGGTGGCCGATCTTCCTGGCCTGACCCGCGACCGCCACTATGGCGAAGGCCGGATCGGCGAGCGTCCCTTCCTGGTGATCGACACCGGCGGTTTCGAACCGGTAGCCAAGGAAGGCATCATGTTCGAGATGGCGCTGCAGACGCGCCAGGCGGTGGCCGAAGCCGACGTCGTGGTGTTCATCGTCGACGGCCGCCAGGGCATGACCCCGCACGACAAGACCATCACCGATTACCTGCGCAAGACGGGCCGCAAGGTCATGCTCGTGGTGAACAAGTCAGAAGGCATGAAGTACACCTCGGTCACGTCCGAGTTCTACGAGCTTGGCATGGGCGACCCGTACGTGATCTCGGCCGCCCACGGCGACGGCGTCAACGACCTGGTGGTCGAGGCGCTCGACTTTGCCTTCGCCAGCCGGCCCGATGCCGAGCAGCTGGGCGAACACGTCGACCATGGCGTCAAGATCGCCATCGTCGGCCGTCCCAACGTCGGCAAATCGACCCTGATCAACACCCTGGTCGGCGAGCAGCGCGTGATCGCCTTCGACATGCCGGGCACCACCCGCGACTCGATCGAGGTGCCATTCGAACGCGAAGGCAAGCAGTACACGCTGATCGACACCGCCGGCATCCGCCGTCGTGGCAAGGTTTTCGAAGCCATTGAGAAATTTTCGGTGGTCAAGACCATGCAGTCGATTTCGGATGCCAACGTCGTCATCCTGCTGCTCGATGCGCAGCAGGATATTTCCGAGCAAGATGCGCATATCGCCGGCTTCATCCTGGAGTCGGGCAGGGCGCTGGTGGTTGCCGTCAACAAATGGGATGGCTTGCAATCGGACGACCGCGACGAAGTCAAGATCGACCTCGACCGCAAGCTCGATTTCCTGTCCTTTGCCAAGACCCATTTCATCTCGGCGCTCAAGGGCACCGGTATTGCCCAGCTGATGAAATCGGTGGACGCTGCCTACGCGGCCGCGACCGCCAACCTGTCGACCCCGCGCCTGACCCGCGCGTTGCAGGAAGCTGTCGAGAAGCAGGAACCAAAACGCAAGGGAACGACCCGGCCGAAACTGCGCTACGCCCACCAGGGCGGCCAGAACCCGCCGATCATCGTCATCCACGGCAATGCACTCGACGCCGTCAGCGACCCGTACAAGCGCTATCTCGAGCGCCATTTCCGCGACACTTTCAACCTGGTTGGCACGCCGGTGCGCATCGAGCTCAAGACCGGCAAGAACCCTTTCGCCAGGGATCAGAAATAGCGGTAGCAGTACGACAAAGAGTGGCGAAACAGGTTACAGTAGTCTCAGGGCCAACGTTCGCAATAGCCGAATGTAGCCCAAGCACTTGAAAACCGGAAAATCGCCGCAAACTCGTCTCTACAACTTATTTGCAACCTAACTACAACAACATTACGGAGCTGTTATGAGCAACAAAGGGCAACTGTTACAAGACCCATTCCTGAACGCATTGCGTAAGGAGCACGTCCCGGTCTCCATCTATCTGGTCAACGGCATCAAGCTCCAGGGCCACATCGAATCGTTCGACCAGTACGTCGTTCTGCTTCGTAACACCGTGACCCAGATGGTCTACAAGCACGCCATTTCCACCGTCGTCCCGGCCCGCGCCGTCAATCTCAACCTCGACCCAGAAGCCGAGTAAGGCCGATGGCAGACGCCCCCGGCACTTCCAGCATGCGTGCAGCGCTGGTCGGCATCGATTTCGGTGCTGGCGATTTCAACGCCAGCCTCGAAGAGCTGTCGCTCCTTGCGCGCTCCGCCGGCGCCGACCCGATCACCACGATCACGGCCAAGCGCAGCAGTCCCGACGCAGCCTATTTCGTCGGTACCGGCAAGGCCGACGAAATCGCGATGGCCTGCAAGCTTGAGCGTATCGACATCGTCATTTTCAACCACGCATTGTCTCCAGCCCAGCAACGCAATCTCGAGCGCCGTCTCGAGATTCGCGTGGTCGATCGCACCAGCCTGATCCTCGATATCTTCGCGCAGCGCGCCCAGAGCCACGAAGGCAAGCTGCAGGTCGAACTGGCCCAGCTGCAGCACCTGGCCACGCGCCTGATCCGCGGCTGGACCCACCTCGAGCGTCAAAAAGGTGGTATCGGCCTGCGCGGTCCGGGTGAAACCCAGCTCGAGACCGACCGCCGGCTGATCGGCGAGCGGGTCAAGGCGCTGCGCGCCCGTCTGACCAAGCTGCGCAAGCAGCACGAAACCCAGCGCCGCGCGCGCGGGCGCAACCAGACGTTCTCGGTTTCGCTGGTCGGGTACACCAACGCCGGCAAGTCGACGCTGTTCAACACCCTCACCAAGGCTGGCGTGTACGTGGCGAACCAGTTGTTCGCCACCCTCGACACCACCAGCCGCCGCCTGTACCTGGGCGAAGAGGTGGGCAGCATCGTGATGTCCGACACCGTCGGCTTCGTGCGCGAGCTGCCGCACCAGCTGGTGGCGGCATTTCGCGCCACGCTCGAAGAAACCATCCACGCCGACCTGCTGCTGCATGTGGTCGATGGCAATTCGCCGTCGCGCATGGAACAGATCGAGCAGGTCAACGACGTGCTGCGCGAGATCGGCGCCGACCATGTCCCGCAGATTCTGGTCTGGAACAAAATCGACGCTGCCGGGCTCGAGCCGGCGATCGAGCGTGATGAGTATGATAAGATCAGCCGCGTTTTTATCAGCGCCCATACCGGCGCCGGCCTGGACCTACTGCGCGACGCGATCGTCGAGACGGCAAAGGCCGCGCCTGGCAAGAAGCAAGCGAACGACGTGCAGGACCTGACCGAGGATGACGCCGAAGCTGGCTATTCCGACGACGCATCGGTGGACGACTCAGCCGATGAACCTGCCGATACCATGACAACCTCTACCTACGTCGGGCCCCATTAGCCTATGCTCGTTTCATTACTCAAGCGTTGCGGCATCACACTGTCGCTGAACGATCCACGTTGGGGCCGCAAGCCCGAAGGTGACCACAAGGCCCAGGAGGGCCGTCGGCCGGGCGAAGGCCCACCGGATCTCGATCAACTCTGGCGTGACTTCAATGCGCGCCTGAACCGCCTGTTCGGTGCCCGTAACAACGGCAACGGCAGCGGCGACGGCGGCGGCGGGGCAGGCACTGGCGGCGACATGCGCGGCGCCGGCGTCACCGCCGGCGTGGTGGCGCTCATCGTCGCCCTGATCTGGCTGGCCAGCGGCGCCTTCATCGTCCAGGAAGGCCAGACCGGCGTGGTCACCACGTTTGGCAAGCTCAGCCACACAACCGGTGCCGGTTTCAACTGGCGCTGGCCGTATCCGATCCAGGCCCACGAGACCGTCAACGTCTCGCAGATTCGTACTGCCGAGATCGGCTATCGCGCCAACGTCCGCAACAAGCAGCAGCAAGAAGCCCTGATGCTGACCGACGACGAAAACATCATCGACATCCAGTTCGCCGTGCAGTACACGCTCAAAGACCCGGTCCAGTGGCTGTACAACAACCGCGAGAACGATGAAACCGTACGCCAGGTTGCCGAAACTGCGATCCGCGAAGTCGTCGGCCGCAGCAAGATGGACTTCGTCCTGTACGAGGGCCGCGAGAAGGTCGCTGCCGACGTGCACCAGATGATGCAGACCATCGTCGACCGCTACAAGCTTGGCGCGCTGATCACCAATGTGACCATGCAGGCGGTGCAGCCGCCGGAGCAGGTGCAAAGTGCCTTCGACGACGCCGTCAAGGCCGGCCAGGACCGCGCCCGTGCCCGCAACGAGGGCGAGGCGTATGCCAACCAGGTGATTCCGCAGGCGCGCGGCCAGGCCTTCCGCCTGATGCAAGAAGCCGAAGCCTACCGCTCGATGGTGGTCGAAAACGCAACCGGTAATGCGTCGCGCTTCGACCAGGTGGTGGCTGCCTACGGCAAGGCGCCGGCGGTCACCCGCGACCGCATGTACATCGATACCATGCAGCAGATTTTTTCCAACACCAGCAAGGTCATGATCGACTCGCGCAGCGGCAACTCGATGATCTACCTGCCACTGGATAAACTCATCTCGCAAAATGCCGGCAACGATGGCGTTGGCAGCAAGTCGGGCCCGGTGCAGGTGCCTGGCTCTGCGCCAGCCGAAGTGACCCAAGCCCTCGAGTCGGTTCGTCAACGCGACGAACGGGCCCGCGATTCCTCACGTGACCGGGAGAGCCGTTAATGAACCGCCTCGTAACTATCTTCGTGGCGGGCTTCATTGCCCTGTTGCTGCTGTCCTCCACGATTTTCGTGGTCGACCAGCGCCGCTACGCCATCGTCTTCGCGCTGGGGCAGGTCAAGAGCGTGATCACCGAACCGGGCCTGCACTTCAAGCTGCCGCCGCCGTTCCAGAACGTGATCTACCTGGACAAGCGCATCCTGACGCTCGACACGCCTGACGCCGACCGCTTCATCACGGCCGAGAAGAAAAACATTCTGGTCGATGCCTTCGTCAAGTGGCGCATCGTCGATCCGCGCCTGTATTACGTCAGCTTCAACGGCGACGAAAGCCGTGCGCGCGACCGCATGTCGCAGATCATCAAGGCGGCCCTGAACGACGAGATCACCAAGCGCACCGTGCGCGAAGTGATTTCCGGCGAACGCGGCCGCGTGATGGAAGCGGTCAAGCTCAAGGTCGTGGCCGAAGCCAAGCAGATCGGCATCGGCATCGTCGACGTGCGCCTCAAGCGCGTCGACTACATCGAGCAGATCAACAATTCGGTGTACGAGCGCATGAAGGCAGAGCGCACCCGGGTCGCCAACGAACTGCGTTCGACCGGCGCCGCCGAGTCCGAGCAGATCCGCGCCGACGCCGACCGCCAGCGCACCGTGATCATCGCCGAAGCGTTCCGCGAGGCCGAGAAGATCAAGGGTGAGGGCGATGCCAAGGCATCGGCGATCTATGCCAGTTCGTTCGGCAAGAACCCCGAATTCGCCAAGTTCTATCGCTCGCTCGAGGCCTACCGCACCACGTTCAAGAACCGCGGCGACGTGATGGTGGTAGATCCGAACTCGGAGTTCTTCAAGTATTTCAAAGCCCCCGGTAGTAAATAAGCCGGCGTCCCGCAGAGTGGGCAATAAAATTGCTCACTCTGCGGCTTAACGGCCGGCTACTGCCGCCAGTCAAGGGCGGCAACCCTTCTTCGCACCGGTATAGACAAGCGTCCTGGCAACCCGGAATCGCTGTCAAACCAACATCCCCCGCCTACACCTCGCCATTTTCGGGTAAAATTGCCGATTCGGCGTTCGCGCTGTGCGTCTGCACGCCTGCGTGCCTGCCCTCGTTCTTCACCTACAAACCGTTAGCTGTCACCCATGCCGAACTGGCTTTTGCCCGAGAATATTGCTGATGTCTTGCCGTCCGAGGCGCGCAAGATCGAAGATCTGCGCCGCAAGATGCTCGACACTTTCCGTCTGTACGGTTATGAGCTGGTCATGCCACCGCTGCTCGAATACGTCGAGTCGCTGCTGGCCGGAGCGGGTCAGGACACCGAGCTGCGCACCTTCAAGGTAGTCGACCAGATTTCGGGTCGCCTGCTCGGCCTGCGCGCCGACATGACCACCCAGGTCGCCCGCATCGATGCCCATCTGCTCAACCGCGAGTCGGTCACCCGGCTGTGCTATGCCGGCAGCGTGCTGCACACCCGCCCGTCGGGCCTGCATGCCACCCGCGAGCCGCTCCAGATCGGCGCCGAGATCTATGGCCACGCCGGCCTGGAAGCCGATGCCGAGATCCAGGAGCTGGCGCTGGCGTCGGTGGCGCTGGCCGGCTTCGCCGACGTGCGCCTCGACCTGTGCCACGTCGGCATCCTGCGCGCGATCCTGGGCGAGGACGCCGCGGCGCGCCGCGACGAAGCCCAGCTCACCTGCCTGCTGCGTGCCAAGGATGCGCCGGGACTCGATGAGCTGACCCAGCAGTATTTGCCTGCCACCCGCAAGGCGCTGCTGGCGCTGCCGCACCTGTATGGCGATGTCGATGTGCTGGCGCGCGCAAAAGAAGAACTTCCGGCGCTGCCGGGCATTACCCGCGCACTGGCGGAGCTGGCCGCGCTGGCGGCTGGCGCCATTGGCCGGGCCGAGGTCGCGATCGACTTGGCCGACCTGCGCGGCTACCAGTACGAAAGCGGGGCCATGTTCGCGCTGTTCGTGCCGGGCCTGCCCAACGCGGTGGCGCGCGGTGGGCGTTACGATCACGTCGGCGAAGCCTTTGGCAGGGCGCGTCCCGCCACCGGCTTCTCGCTCGACCTGCGCGAACTGGCGCGGCTGCTGCCGACGGCCGAACGCAAGCATTCCATCTGCGCGCCCTGGGGCAATGCCCCGGAGCTGCGCGAAAAAATCGTTGATCTGCGGAATAGCGGTGAAGTCGTGATTCAGTCCATGCCGGGTCACGATAATGTTCAGGACGAATTCGAGTGCGACCGTGTGCTCGTCCTCGAAAACGGAAATTGGATTCTCAAAAACTTAGGTTAAGTGATGTCAAATACAAACGTGGCAAAGAACGTCGTTGTCATCGGCACCCAGTGGGGCGATGAAGGCAAGGGCAAGATCGTCGATTGGCTGACCGACCATGCGGCCGGCGTGGTCCGTTTCCAGGGTGGTCATAACGCGGGCCACACGCTCGTGATCAAGGGCCAGAAAACCGCCTTGCAGCTGATCCCGTCGGGCATCATGCGCGAAGGCGTGGCCTGCTATATCGGTAACGGCGTGGTGGTGTCGGTGCCGGACGTGATGCGCGAGATCGACAAGCTGGCCGCGGCCGGCGTCGAAGTCGTGTCGCGCCTGATGATCTCGGAAGCCTGCCCGGCGATCCTGCCTTACCACGTCGCCATCGACCAGGCCAGGGAAGCCAAGCGCGGTGTCAACAAGATCGGCACCACCGGCAAGGGCATTGGCCCGGCCTACGAAGACAAGGTCGCACGCCGCGCCATTCGTATCGCCGACATGCTCAACGAAGAGCGCTTCGCCGAGAAGCTCAAAGAGAACCTCGAGTACCACAACTTCGTGCTGACCAACTACCTGGGCGGCACCGCGATCGACTTCCAGAAGACCTTCGACGACGCCATGGCCCTGGTTCCGCGCCTGCGCCCGATGGTCGGCGATGTCTCGTCGGCGCTGTACGCCGCGCACAAGGCCGGCGGCAAGCTGCTGTTCGAAGGCGCGCAAGGTTCGCTGCTCGACGTCGACCACGGCACCTATCCGTTCGTGACGTCGTCGAACTGCGTGGCCGGCAATGCCGCCGCCGGCGCCGGCGTCGGCCCCAACATGCTGCATTACATCCTGGGCATCACCAAGGCCTACACCACGCGCGTCGGCTCGGGCCCGTTCCCGGCCGAACTGCCGACCGACGCTGGCGTTGGCGAGCACCTGTCGCGCGTGGGCCACGAGTTCGGTACCGTGACTGGCCGCGCCCGCCGCTGCGGCTGGTTCGACGCTGCGCTGCTGCGCCGTTCGGTCCAGATCAACGGCGTGTCGGGCATGTGCCTGACCAAGCTGGACGTGCTCGATGGCATTGATTCCCTGAAGCTGTGCACCGGCTACAAGATCGACGGCCGCCAGGTCGACATCTTCCCGGTCGGCGCCGAAGAAGCGGCCCGCTGCGAGCCGATCTACGAAGAAATGCCGGGCTGGCGCGACTCGACCGTCGGCGCCAAGTCGATGGACGAACTGCCTGCCAACGCCCGTGCCTACATCAAGCGCATCGAAGAGCTGGTCGGCATCCCGATCGACATGGTGTCGACCGGTCCGGACCGCGAAGAGACCATCGTGCTGCGCCATCCGTTTGCAGCGTAATTAAAAGAACAGGTAACGATAGGGATTCCTGAACATGACCACTCCACCAACCACCGACAAAGACCTCTGGGTTTCGTGGGACGAGTACAACCGCATGGTCGAGCGCCTGGCGCTGCAAGTCTATGAATCGAACTGGAAGTTCGACATGGTGCTATGCCTGGCGCGCGGCGGCGTGCGTCCTGGTGACGTCATCTCGCGCATCTTCGACGTGCCGCTGGCGATCCTGTCGACCAGCTCATACCGCGAAGAGTCGGGCACCAAGCAGGGCAACCTGGACATCGCCAAGTACATGACGATGACCAAGGGCCCGCTGGCTGGCCGCATCCTGCTGGTCGATGACCTGGCCGACTCCGGCGTGACCCTGCAAAAAGTGCGCGAGCACCTGCAGTCGAACTATCCGGACGTGACAGAAGTGCGTTCGGCCGTGCTGTGGGTCAAGGGAACGTCGAGCTTCAAGCCGGATTACCATCTGGACGACCTGCCGCACAACCCGTGGATCCACCAGCCGTTCGAGGACTACGACGGCTTGCGCCCACACCAACTGTCGGCGTGGCTGAAAAAGTTCGAGAAATAATCCAGGCGCCTTGACCGGTGCTGCAAGAAGCGGAGCAGGGCGCAAGCCTGCTCCGCTTTCTTTATTTCTGCTGCATTAAGAATTTCTGTGAAGTCAGTTTTGCGATATGCAAGCCTGTTAAGATCGCGCTACCGTACCCCGGGCAAGCCCAACAAAAACAATCCCATGACCCAAAGCTTTTTCCAGACTTTCATATTGCTGATTCTCGTCACCGACCCGTTCGGCAATGTTCCCCTGTTCGCCGCCGCCCTCAAGGACACGCCTCTCCAGCGCCGCCCGCGCATCGTGATGCGCGAGTGCGCGATCGCCTTCTTGCTGCTGCTGGTGTTCATGTTCTTTGGCCAGCACTTCCTGGCCGCGCTTCACCTGAGCCCGGTCGCACTGCGGATCGGCGGCGCGGTGATCCTCCTGATCATTGCGATTCGCATGATCTTTCCCCACCCCGACGGCGTGCTCGGTCGCAGCGAACACGGCGGCGAACCGTTCATCGTGCCGCTGGCCATTCCGGCGCTGGCCGGCCCTTCGGCGCTGGCAACCGTGCTGCTGTTCAGTTCGGGTTCCGTGTCCGAGACCATGGTGCATGTGGCGGCGCTGGCGGCGGTGGCGGTAGTCTGGCTGGCGGTCTTCCTGAGCGCTGAACGACTGCAGCAAAAGCTCGGGCCGCAGGTCATGACCGCCTTCGAACGACTGATGGGCTTGATTTTGACGGCCATGTCGATTGAAATGCTGCTCGGCGGTATCCGCGAATTCGTCAAGACCCTGTAGCGCGCTACGGTGTGGAGTAACACCAGCCAGCTCTGGCAAACTTATTCCAGGCACATAGAATATTAAACAAGGCGACACAGCGCATGAGACAGGAACACGCAACGCCTTCGGAATGGCTGCCCTTCTTGAGTGGGGGCGGCCAGATGGGCGCGATGATGCGGGCGCACGACTGGTCGGCGTCGCCGCTCGGGCACCCGCGCGACTGGTCGCAAGCCTTGCGCACGACGGTTGGGCTAATGCTCAACTCGAAGTTTCCGATGTTTGTGGCGTGGGGGCCGGAGCTCGGTTTCCTGTACAACGATTCCTATGCCTTGATCCTGGGCGAGAAGCATCCCTGCGCGCTCGGCGCCCCGATGCAGGGCGTGTGGAGCGAAATATGGGAGGTGCTGCATCCGCTGATCGTGCGCGCGCTCAAGGGCGAGGCTACTTATGTGGACCGGCTGCTGTTGCGCATGAACCGGCATGGCTACGACGAAGACACCTGGTTCCGCTTTTCGTATTCGCCGGTGCGCGACGAGGATGGTACGGTGGCCGGCATGTTCTGCGCCTGCGTCGAGATGACCGCCGAGGTGCAGGCCGAGCGCTATCGCGACGAGGAAAACCAGCGCCTGATGACCCTGTTCGAGCAGGCGCCCGGCATTATCGCGGTGCTGCGCGGACCGAACCATGTGTTCGAGATTGCCAACGAATCCTATCTGCAGCTGATCGGGCGCCGCGAACTGATCGGCAAACCGGTCCGCGAGGCGCTTCCCGAAGTTGCCGGACAGGGCTTCTTCGAGCTGCTCGACCAGGTCTATCGATCCGGGCAGCCCTTCGTCGGCCACGCAGTGCCGGTACGGGTCCAGCGCGACGCCAGCGGGCTGATGGAAGAGCGCTTCGTCGACTTTGTGTATCAGCCGATCCGCGACGCCAAGGGCGCGGTCGCCGGCATTTTCGTCGAAGGCAGCGACGTGACCGAGCGCAAGCGCGTGGAAGACGAGCTGCGCGCCGCCAATCGCCAGAAAGACCAGTTCCTGGCGATGCTGGCCCACGAGCTGCGCAATCCGCTGGCGCCGATCACCACCGCCGCCCAGCTGCTGCAGCGCGGCTCGCTCGACCCCGAGCGCGCGCGCCATGCCAGCGCCATCATCGCGCGCCAGTCCGAGCACATGACTGTCCTGGTCAACGACCTGCTCGACGTCTCGCGCGTCACGCGCGGCCTGGTCAGCATCGACCGGGAAGACCTGGATCTGAACAGCGTCGTGCACGGTGCCATCGAACAGGTGCGACCGCTGATGGACGCCAGGCGGCAAGAGCTGCAGGTCGAGCTCATGGAGCCGCCCCTGTACGTGTCGGGCGACCGTACGCGCCTGGTGCAGGTGCTCTCGAACATCCTGAATAACGCCGCCAAGTACACGCCGGCGGGCGGCAGGCTCGGTCTGCGCATAACGGCCGAGGAAGACGAAGCCGTGATTGCGGTGCGCGACAACGGACAGGGCATCGATCCGCAGATGTTGCCGTATATCTTCGACCTGTTCACGCAGGCCGAGCGTACCCCGGACCGCTCGCAGGGCGGGCTGGGTATCGGCCTGGCCCTTGTCGCTAGCCTGGTCGCGCTGCACGGGGGGCGGGTGTCGGCCCATAGCGCGGGCCTGGGGCAGGGCAGCGAATTCGTGATCCGGTTGCCGCTGCTGGGGGCGGTGCGCGCGGCCAAGGCGTTAGGCAAGCCGCCGGCGGCCGCTGCCGCCAGCGGCCCGGTGCGGGTGCTGGTGGTCGACGACAATGCCGACGCGGCGCAGATGCTGGCCACCTTGCTGGAGGCGCACGGCCATGCCGTCAGCGTAGCCTACGACGGCAGCAGTGGCTATGCCTGCGCCCTGCGCGAGCGTCCCGACGTGATGCTGCTCGATATCGGCCTGCCCGACATGGATGGACACGAGCTGGCGCGGCGCCTGCGCGCATCGAGCGTGACGGCTGGGGCGACCCTGGTCGCGCTCACCGGTTATGGACAAAGCGAAGACCGCGAGCGCGCGCGCGAGGCCGGCTTCGACCGTCACCTGGTGAAACCGGCCGATTTGTCGGCGCTGCTGGCGATCCTGGCGCAAGCGCGGCAGCCCGGCTAAGGACAGGTGCGTCGCGCGCGCCTTTGGCGCAGGCAACGCACGATCACGCCTTACTTGCCCAGCATCGACACCACATTGTCCGTTCCAGGCGCGCCAAACGCCTGCTGCTTGAGTACATGCAGCTGGTCGCGCACCTGGGCCGCCTTTTCGAACTCGAGGTTCTTGGCGTGATCGACCATGAGCTTTTCGAGACGCTTGATCTCCTTGCTGATCTGCTTCTCGCTCATCGACTCGACCTTGGCCGTCTCCTGGGCTTCCTGCGCGTTCTCGAGCATGCCGCGCTGGGCGGCATTACTGTAGACGCCGTCGATCATTTCCTTGATCTTCTTCTTGACACCGACCGGCGTGATGCCGTTTTCCAGGTTAAAGGCGATTTGCTTGGCGCGGCGGCGTTCGGTTTCGTCGATGGCGCGGCGCATCGAATCGGTGACCTGGTCGCCGTACAGAATGGCCACGCCATTGAGGTTGCGGGCGGCGCGGCCGATGGTCTGAATGAGTGACCGCTCAGAGCGCAGGAAGCCTTCCTTGTCGGCGTCGAGCACCGCCACCAGCGACACCTCGGGCAAGTCCAGGCCTTCGCGCAGCAGGTTGATTCCGACCAGGACATCAAAGGTGCCCAGGCGCAGGTCGCGCAGGATTTCCACCCGTTCTACCGTCTCGATATCGCTGTGCAGGTAACGCACCTTGATGCCGTGGTCGCCCAGGTATTCGGTGAGCTGCTCGGCCATGCGCTTGGTGAGCGTGGTGACCAGGACCCGTTCGTCCTTGGCGATGCGGTCGTTGATCTCGCCCATCAGGTCGTCGACCTGCGAACGTGCAGGGCGCACGAAGATCAGCGGGTCGACCAGGCCGGTGGGGCGCACCACCTGTTCGACCACGTTGTCGGCCTTGCCTTTTTCGTAGTCGGCCGGCGTGGCCGAGACGAACACGGTCTGGCGCATCTTGGATTCGAATTCTTCAAATTTCAGTGGCCGGTTGTCCAGCGCCGACGGCAGGCGAAAGCCGAAGTCGACCAGGTTGACCTTGCGCGACCGGTCGCCGTTGTACATGGCGTTGAGCTGGCCGATCATCACGTGCGACTCGTCCATGAACATCAGGGCGTCTTTCGGCAGGTAGTCGATCAGCGTCGGCGGCGGCGCTCCCGGCATCGAGCCGGACAGGTGGCGCGAATAATTCTCGATGCCCTTGGTGAAGCCGATTTCGGCCAGCATCTCGAGGTCGAAGCGGGTGCGCTGCTCGAGGCGCTGCTCTTCGATCAGCTTGTTTTGCTGGCGGAATTCTTCCAGCCGGTCGCGCAGCTCGGCCTTGATCGATTCGACCGCCTTGAGCACCGTGCCGCGCGCGGTCACGTAGTGCGAGCCCGGGTAGACCGTAAAGCGCGGGATTTTCTGGCGTACGCGCCCCGTCAAGGGGTCGAACAGCTGCAAGGATTCGATCTCGTCGTCGAACATCTCGACCCGGATCGCCAGTTCGGCGTGCTCGGCCGGGAAGATGTCGATGGTATCGCCACGCACCCGGAAGGTGCCGCGCGAAAAATCCATTTCGTTGCGGGTGTATTGCATCTGGATCAGGCGCGCGATGATGTCGCGCTGGGCCACTTTGTCCTTGTGGCGCAGCGTCAGGATCATCTTGTGGTATTCGTTCGGGTTGCCGATACCGTAGATGGCCGACACGGTGGCCACGATGACCACGTCGCGCCGCTCCATCAGCGACTTGGTGCACGACAGGCGCATCTGTTCGATGTGCTCGTTGATCGACGAGTCCTTTTCGATGAACAGGTCGCGCTGCGGCACATAGGCTTCCGGCTGGTAGTAATCGTAGTAGGACACGAAGTATTCCACCGCGTTTTGCGGAAAGAATTCGCGGAACTCCGAATACAGCTGGGCTGCAAGGGTCTTGTTGGGGGCGAACACGATCGCGGGGCGGCCGGCCTGGGCGATGACGTTGGCCATGGTGTAGGTCTTGCCCGAGCCGGTTACGCCCAGCAGGGTCTGGTACATCAGGCCGTCGTTAATGCCTTCGATCAGCCCGGCAATCGCGGTGGGCTGGTCGCCGGCCGGCTCGAACGGCTGGTGCAGCTTGAACGGCGAGCCCGGAAAAGTGATGACCGTCGGTTCAGGGGCATTTGCGAGGGATAAATCAGCCATACTTTCAGACCTTTGCTAGAATAGGATCCGGATGCGGCACTGCAGCACAAGTGTCGCTTGCTCTACCACCGCTGCGAACCCACCGACAAACTCAGTTTATCACGATGACTTCCACTGCCTCCGCCAGCCTCTTCGGCGCCATTGAAATGGCCCCGCGCGACCCAATCCTGGGCATCACTGAAGCGTTCAACGCCGATACCAATCCGGCCAAGATCAACCTGGGGGTCGGTGTCTACTACGACGATCAGGGCAAGGTGCCTTTGCTGCAGTGCGTACAGCAAGCCGAAGCGAAGCTGATGGCGCAACCGGCGCCGCGCACCTACCTGCCGATCGAAGGACTGGCCGCATATGACAAGGCGGTGCAGGAACTGGTATTTGGGGCTGACAGCGCCCTTATTCAAGACAAGCGCGTGATCACCGTGCAGGCCATCGGCGGCACCGGCGCGCTGAAACTGGGCGCCGATTTCCTCAAGCGTTTTGCACCCGACTCCGAGGTGTATATCAGCGACCCAAGCTGGGAAAACCACCGTGCGCTGTTCGAGGGCGCCGGCTTCGTGGTCAATAACTACACCTATTACGACACAGCCACCCACGGCGTGAACTTCGATGGCATGCTCGCCTCGCTGGCGGCCATGCCGCGCGGTGCGATCGTGGTCCTGCACGCCTGCTGCCACAACCCGACCGGCGCCGACCTGACCCAGGACCAGTGGAGCCAGGTGATCGAGGCGGTGGTCGATGGCGGCCTGGTGCCCTTTCTCGACATGGCTTACCAGGGCTTTGGCGCCGGCATTGCCGAAGATGGCGCCGTGGTGCGCCGCTTCGCCGACACCGGCCTGCCGTTCCTGGTGTCGAACTCGTTCTCGAAGTCGTTCTCGCTCTACGGCGAGCGCGTCGGCGCGCTGTCGATCGTTGCCACCAGCGCCGAAGAATCCGCGCGCGTGCTCTCGCAGCTCAAGCGGGTGGTGCGCACCAACTACTCGAACCCGCCGACCCACGCCGCCAAGGTCGTGGCGATGGTGCTGGCCACGCCGGAACTGCGCCAGCTATGGGAAGAAGAACTGGCCGGCATGCGCGTGCGTATCCGCGAAATGCGCGGCGCCATGGTCGAGAAACTGAAAGAGAAAGCACCCCGCCACGATTTTGAGTTCGTGCGCGAACAGGTTGGCATGTTCTCGTATTCGGGCTTGACCAAGGAGCAGGTTGCCAAGCTGCGCGAACAGTCGATCTATGCGGTCGATACCGGCCGCATCTGCGTTGCCGCGCTGAACTCGACCAATCTCGACCGCGTCGTTGACGCCGTCGCAAAAGTTCTTTAAAATGCTGGCTCTTCGGAACTGAGCTGTTTCGGTCTCGAAGAGCGGCAAGCGTGCAAGCGCACACGACGTGAATTGACAGCGTGTCCTTGCAAACATATAATGCTGCGATCACTTCCCTGATAGCTCAGTTGGTAGAGCGACGGACTGTTAATCCGCAGGTCCCTGGTTCGAGTCCAGGTCGGGGAGCCAGAATTTTGAAAGGCCGCATCGCGAGATGTGGCCTTTTTGTTTTGCGAAATTACTCATCAGCAGTTGCATTTCCATGCGCAGAGAGTAGTCTGTCAATACATTGTTAGTGGACTTGTATAGTGAAGCACTTGCCAAAGAGCAAAATCATCGCCGTCGGGGGCCAGGTGCTGCGGTTTTCCCTGTCGGGCGAGGGGAGTCCCACCATTGTCATGCTCGGCGGTTCCAACGCCCCGCTGGAAGGCTGGCACAAGCTGTTTCCCGAACTGGAAAAACTCGGGGCCGTCGTGGCCTACGACCGGCCCGGGGTCGGGGCCAGCGCCCGCCCGCGCGAGCCGCAACTGTGCACCACTGTTATCCTGGCATTGCGCGCGCTATTGCGCCAGATTGGCGCCAAGGCCCCCTACCTGCTGGTAGCGCATGGCTTCGGTGGGCTGCATGCAAACCTGTTCGCGCGCATCTACCCGGAAGAGACCTGCGGCGTGCTGTTCCTGGAGGCGAGCGCGCCCGAAGATGTGCTCCATTTGGGCGAACACCGTTCCCGCTTGCAGCGATTGACCGCCTCATTGCTCGACCGCGTTTCTCCGCTCGACCCGAACGACGAGATCAGCAACCAGGCCGAGACGGTGGCCGAAATCGCCGAGGCCCCGCCTTTTCCGGACATTCCGGTCACGGTCATCTCGGGTGGCAAGCCGCTGCCGCGCTGGATCATGTCGGCGACTGCGCTGCGCGAGCGCGAGCGCAACCAGGAAGCGCTGGCGCGCCTGTCGCCGCAGGGCGAGCGCGTGATTGCCAAGGGTAGCGCGCACTTCCCGCAGATGTCCGAGCCGCGGGTGGTGCTAAGGGAGCTGGAGAAACTGCTCGCGCGAACCCGGGTACAGGCGCCGGTGCGTTAGCGTTCTGCCTGGCCTTGCAAGAAATCCTGGTTTTCGCCTGGCTCGGGCTTCGCGATTTCGCAAAGCCTTGCTATAATACGGCCTCTAATCCCTGATAGCTCAGTTGGTAGAGCGACGGACTGTTAATCCGCAGGTCCCTGGTTCGAGTCCAGGTCGGGGAGCCAGAATACGAAGGGCCGCATGCAAATGCGGCCCTTTTCGTTGATCGGGCCAGATGGCCCGTGATACCTGCTTAGCCCGACACTGGCTTGACGCGCGACGCCGCTTCCAGTGCGCGCTGGCGCGCGGTGTCGATATCGTCTGCGCTGGCCAGTGCCACGCCCATGCGGCGGCGCGCGAAGGACTCGGGCTTGCCAAACAGGCGCAGGTCGGTGCCAGGCACGCGCAGCGCGTCGGCCACGCCCTCGAATGCAATGCCGGCAGCCTCGAGCTGGCCGTAGATGACGGCCGAAGCGCCCGGCGCGCGCAGGGTGACATCGACTGGCAGGCCCAGTACTGCCTTGGCGTGCAGCTCGAACTGGCTCTGCACCTGGGTGATCATGGTGACCATGCCAGTGTCGTGCGGGCGCGGGCTCACTTCCGAGAACCATACGGTGTCGCCTTTGACGAACAGCTCGACCCCGAACACGCCGTAGCCACCGAGGTTGCCGGTGACCTTGCCCGCGACCTCGCGCGCCGCTGCCAGCGCCGCAGGGCTCATCGGGTGCGGCTGCCACGATTCCACGTAGTCGCCCTGTACCTGCTTGTGGCCGATCGGTGCGCAAAACGCCGTTTCCACCGCGCCGCCGCTGCCTGGTGCGCGCACGGTCAGCAGGGTGATTTCATAGTCGAAGTCGATGAAGCCTTCGGCGATCACCCGGCCCGCATCGACCCGGCTGCCGCTGGCCGCATGTTCCCATGCGGCCGCGACCTCGTCCGGGCCGTCAAGCTTGGACTGGCCCTTGCCCGACGACGACATCACCGGTTTCACGACGCAGGGGAAACCCACCGCGGCGCAAGCCTGCTGCAGTTCTTCCAGGCTGCTGGCGAAGCGGTAGGGCGAGGTAGGCAGGCCCAGTTCCTCGGCCGCCAGGCGGCGGATACCTTCGCGGTTCATGGTCAGCATGGCAGCGCGCGCAGTCGGAATGCAGGTAATGCGCCCCTGCTCCTCGAGCGCCACCAGGGTCTCGGTGGCGATCGCTTCGATCTCGGGAATCACCAGGTCGGGCTGTTCGAGCGCGATCAACGCCGACAGCGCGGCGCCGTCGGTCATGTCGATCACGTGCGCGCGGTGGGCCACCTGGTGGCCCGGCGCGTTCGGGTAGCGGTCGACCGCGATCACCTCCACGCCGAGGCGCTGCAGCGCGATGATCACTTCCTTGCCCAATTCGCCCGAGCCGAGCAGCATGACCTTGGTGGCAGAAGGAGACAGTGGGGTACCGAGAATGGGTGGGGTCGTCATGGGAAGCCGTGATGGGAGTTAGGAACGCGTAATCCACCACTATAACAAAGCGGCTTGCGCGGTGCTGGGCAGGCGGCAATCGAAGGCGCTTCGCGCGCGGTGCTGGTCAAAACGTTTTTGGGCCGCTATAATGCGGCCTCTTTTCCCTGATAGCTCAGTTGGTAGAGCGACGGACTGTTAATCCGCAGGTCCCTGGTTCGAGTCCAGGTCGGGGAGCCAGAACAAGATAAGGAGCTCATAGCGATATGAGCTCCTTTTTGGTTTTCTGCGGCCGGTATTCCAGATTTGGCGCAGGGAAACGTATTGATTCTGGTCAATTCCAGACTCACTGCATCTGGCTAAGCTGGCTGCTGGTTCTTTCGTTCGCCCTCACAGACACCAGGGACGGCCATCGGAGGCAATCAGTGGGACGTCGGCGCCAGCTTCAGTTCTTCACTTCATCGCCAATGCAATTGCTCGGCAAGCCGAAGATGCTGCCCTCGTCGAACGGGTTCGACTCCTGCACCATTGGTCATGAAGGAAGCTTCTGTGAGCAATCAGCTAAACGAGCGCGGCAATCATCAGGGAGAGTTCTCGCAAGGCGTCGGCGGCTGGGCCGAATACACGGTCTACACGACGGCGCTCACCGATGGCATCCGCCACGACGTCACCGTTCCACCAAAGAAAGTTATTCCTGTGATTTTCTTGCCCGGTGTAATGGGTAGCAATCTGCGCCTGAGCAAGGAGCGGCAAAAAAAACTGGAACGGCCGGACAACCGCTCGTGGCGGCCGGATGACATGGTTGGCCTTGCCAACCAAATTGGCCTGGCGGCTTTCGACGTGGGCCTGGGCGGCTGGTACAAGAACGCGTCGCCGGAACAGCGGCAACTGATGCTTGACCCGAACGAGACCGAAGTCGAGTACTACCACTACACCGAGAGCAAGGATCGCTTCGATCCAGAGGGAAAGGAAACTCTGGAGGCAGACAAGCGCCATCAAAACGTCCCCAACCACCTGGTGCGCATTCCGCCCCTGCTGGGGCAGCGCGCGCCTGCTGGCTGGCGTCCGCCGCGTGCGGGCGTGATCATGAAAAAGCGTGAAACGCCCGCCCAGGTCGCCCGCTGGCGCGGCTGGAGCGAAGTCATGTTCGACGGCGCCTACGGAAAGCTGCTGAAAACGGCGGAAAACCACCTCAACAACATGGTCGCGCGCGACCAGCCCCATCCGACATGGAAACCGTTCCTGGCCGACCCCAGTAGGTTTGGCGGGGTTGATGCAGGCCCAGCATTGACCGAGCAGGATCTGAAGCAAGTCGCAGCATGCTGGTATCCGGTGCACGCCATGGGCTACAACTATTTAAGAAGCAACGGCGAGTCCGCCAAGGTAATCGCCGAGCGTATCCGCGGGCTCGCCAGGGGCTACCAGAAGCGCGGGTTCCAGTGCGACGAGGTCATCGTCATCACCCACAGCATGGGTGGCCTGCTTGCACGCGCACTGATCCATCCAAAGTACGGCAACCTGCTCGACGATCCCACCGTCAAGGTGCTGGGCATTTACCACAATGTGATGCCAAGCACGGGCGCGGCGGCGTCCTATAAACGCATGCGCTTTGGTTTTCTGGAAGGATCGGGCACGTTTGCCGAGATCAAGGCGAGCATATTTGGGATTGATGGCAAGCATGCAACCGCCATTCTTGCCAATGCGCCTGCGGCCCTGGAATTGCTTCCCGGATCGGCCTACGGAAAGTCGTGGCTCAAAGTCGTGGATGGGTCGGGACGCGAGATGTGGAGCTGGCCCGGTAGCGCGGGGAGTGCGTTGGACGAAATTTATCTGCAGCAACCGGACAAGTGGTGGCGGCTTCTGCATCCTGAATGGGTTAATCCGGGACGTATAGAAAAAAGGAACGGCGGGGGCCTCGCTAACGTTTCAAGCCGATTGACGGATGCGGCTAGGTTTATTCAAGACATACAACAAAGTTTTCATCCGACCAGTTGCTATGCAAGTTTTTGTTCGTCGTCGGAACGTCTCAGCTATGGTGAGATCGTTTTCAAAGTGACCAACCCGGAAGTCTGGGACGCCAGGCACATACAGCTTCCCCCCGTCGAGGAATGGAAGCTGTTGAGCGACGACGCTAAAGGCACCTTGAAAGTCCAGACCGGCACTCGTGTGCTGACCCTTGTCCTTCAACCGCCAGCCACGCCTGGCGACGAAACCGTGCCCGCAGCCCGGTCCGCTAAACAGATCACAGGCAAGCTCTTCGTGCATGGCGAAACAGAAGGCAAGAGCTACGAGCACCAAAACAGCTATGCCGACCAGGATGTGCTGGCGTCTTTGCTGTATTCGGTCATCCAGATTGCTAAGACCGCGAAATGGGAGCGCCCGTGAAAACCAGCGCTTTTTTGAAGAACACTGCGATATTTTCCGTATTACTCATCGCCTTGGTGTCGTTAGTTGGTAACTCCCGCAACTACAGTTACAAGGAGACCGCCGTGCCCACACCTGTAAAGCTGAGCCCACGCCTGCATGCGTTGTTCGAAAAGACAAAAATTCTTTGTTTCGGCCGCTATGCGATCGAAGTGCCGAAGGACGCTCAGCTCGTTTGGGGAAGCGCTTCTTTTCCTTCGGACATAGAGATCGTCTCAGGTGGACTCGAAAAAGCGAAACGCACCGCAGAAGAAAAAATCGCAAAACTGAAGTGGAAAGACGGTAGCGCTGACATCACTTACAACGGTCCCGGTCCAATTGATGATAGCTGGCAGATGCGGTATTACGAAAGCGAGAGTGCAAAAAGGTATGCGCTTTATTTTTTCGATACATATATCAGCAAAGGCAACCTTACATTCGTGTTAGGAGACGCCACAGAGGATAGCGAAACCGAAAGTACCGTGATCGCTAGACAGCTCGCGCGAGCCACGAGCTTGCGGCTCCGCGCTGTGGAGGAAATTCCAACCGAGCCAGGCTTCTGCATTGATCACGGTTTCATGACTGGTGATCGGTATCGGGATCAAGAGCAAGTAAACGCAGGAATCTACCTGCCCAGCTTCCCCGACATCACGTTCTCGATCAGCTCGAACAAGGACGCCTATGCTGATTACGACAAGGCTGAATTCGAGAAGATGAAACACAGTGAGCTGTCCCTGCTCGCCCGTATCAAGGGAGCTCAGAAAACGCAGGGCGCACTTTACCCGAAGCGCGACGTGCTGCGTGAAGGCAAGCGGGAGGTGCAGCACTGGCAGGGAGAAGAATCCCTCATTCGCCGCCCCGATGGCACCCACGATTTCGAATGGGCTTTTGTCGGCACGCCAACAGACGTGGCCAACCCGTCCTCGTTTCATGTCGCCATGTTCACCAAGGTTGAGGCCAACATGGTCGGGGCCGCCAAAGCTGCCTCCGTCAGCGACGATGAGGCCGTTGCTCTGTGGGACAAGCTCCTATCGGGCTTGAAGTTCCGCGTCAAAGTTCCTGGCGCACCCGAGGGTTCGTACTTTCTTCCGGCGCAAAAAGCGGATACGGCAAGACCATGAACGGACGCGAGCTTGAGACAGCACGTCATGCGCGAGCGCCAGGCACAAAAGCATCCCCCGCTACCGGAACTTCTTCTTGTTCGCCGTATAGGTGCGCGTATAAAAACCGGATGGCTTGTTTGCTACCCAGGCGATGAAACTGCGGATGCCTTCATGGCCGCGCAGCGCGTCCCAGGTGTGATAGGACTGGAGCAGCTCGCGCTCGGTGAGTTCGGAATGGATCTTGCGATGGCAGATCTTGTGGATCGGAAACTGCTCCTTGCCCTTGAAGGTCCTGGGAACCAGGTGGTGGCGGTCGATGTTGACCGTGCCGAGCGCCCGGCCGCAAAGCGGGCAGGCGGCTTCGGTCGGGGGCAGGGTGTCGGGCGGGTCGGACTGACGCTTGCGCATGGGGTGTATATGGCGCCCGGGCCGGCAACTTGCAAGGCAGAAGGTGTCAATACGTGCGCGACCTTGACCCGCCAAATGTGTCGTGCGCTGTGCGAGTTGTTGTAGAATCTGCGCTTACCATTTTGTAACATCGTGCTGAATTCTTGCCAATGACGTAATGATTGACGACCGTCCCGACTGCTCCGTCCTTCTCATCGATGATGAGCCTTTTGCGCAAGACATCATCGCCCACGGACTGGCGGGCTGCGTCGCGCATTCCCTCTGTTACGAATCCAGCGCCGCGCGCGCCGTCGAGGTCGCGCGCGACGTGCGCGCCACGGTGGTGCTGGTCGACTTGCGCATGCCCGGCCTGGACGGCTTCGAAGTCACCGCGATGCTGCGCGCCGATCCCGAGACCGCAGACATTCCGGTCATCGTGCTCTCGTCCGAAGACGACGCCGATATCAAGGCGCGCGCGTTTGCCGTGGGCGCCAACGATTACCTGGTCAAGTGGCCAGACCCGCGTGAACTGGTTGCGCGCGTGCGCTATCACAGTGGCGCCTACATCGCCCTGCGCCAGCGCGACGCCGCCTTTGCTTCGTTGCGCGTGAGCCAGGAACAGCTGGCGGCAAGCCAGTCGGCGCTGCACCAGGCGCAGAAGATGGAAGCGATCGGTCAGCTAACCGGTGGTGTCGCCCACGATTTCAACAACGTGCTGCAGGTCATCGGTGGCAATTTGCAGCTGCTCAAGTTGGTGGGCAACCTGAACGACAGCGCCCGCTCCCGGATCGACATGGCACTGACTGGCGTCGAGCGTGGCGCCAAGCTCGCTGCGCACCTGCTGGCATTTGCGCGGCGCCAGCCGCTGCAATCGGTGGTGATCGATCCTGGCCACCTGCTGCGCGATATGGACGACATGATGCGGCGCGTACTGGGGCCGAACGCGTGCGTGGTCACCGAGATCGAGCCGGGCCTGGGCACCACCACGGTGGACCCGGACCAGCTCAATAATGTATTGCTGAACCTGGCCATCAATGCGCGCGACGCCATGGGTGGGCAGGGAACGCTGACTATTCGCGCGCGCAATGCCGGTCCTGGCTCCGAGCTTCCGTCCGAGGTGTCGCCGGGCGACTACGTCATGCTCGAGGTAGCCGATACCGGCAAGGGTATGCCGCGTGAGGTGCTGCTGCGCGCTTTCGAGCCGTTCTTTACCACCAAACCGACCGGCCAGGGCACCGGGCTGGGGCTGTCGATGGCCTACGGCTTCGTCAAGCAGTCGGGCGGCGAGATCGTGCTGCGCAGCGAGATCGGGAGCGGCACCAGCGTGCGCATCTACCTGCCGCGAGGCGACGCGGCGCCGACCGTCCTGGAACCGGTGCACACGCTGCCGCTGGCGGGCGGCCTCGAAACGATCCTGGTGGTCGAGGACGAAGACGCCGTGCGCGATTCAACCGCCGCGATCCTGGCGGCGCTGGGTTACGAGGTGCTGGAGGCGCCCGACGCGGCAGTGGCGGTAGAGATCATCGAGAGCGGCCGCCACGTCGACCTGGTGTTCTCCGACGTGATCATGCCGGGCCCTGTCACCAGCCTGCAGCTGGGCGACGTGGTGCGCAAGCGCCTGCCAGAGGCAAAGCTGCTGTACACCTCGGGCTATGCCGAGGGCGTGCTGTCGCACGAGGGCAAGGTCGACGCGTCGGTGCACCTGCTGCAGAAGCCCTATCACCCGGACGTGCTCGGCGCACGCATCCGCCATCTGTTGCGTGGTTCGCGCCGGACCCAGGACGCCTGCGCGACCGCCGCGTCAGGCGAAGGTGCTCACTTGGGCTTGATGTAACGGCGCGAACCGGGAGGCGGTTCGTTCAGGACCGCCCAGAAAATGCCCAGGTCGGCGATGGCGCGCAAGAACTCCGTAAAATCGACCGGCTTGACTACATAGGCGTTCACGCCCAGCTCGTAGCTGCGCACGACGTCCTGTTCTTCCTTCGACGAAGTCAGCATCACCACCGGAACGCTCTTGAGCGCCTCGCCCTGGCGTATTTCTTTCAGCACTTCGAGCCCGTCCACTTTTGGCAGTTTCAGGTCGAGCAGGATGACGGCCGGGTTGCCGACCGCGCGCCCGGCGAATTCGCCGCGGCGGTACAGGTAGTCGAGCGCCTCGGCGCCGTCACGCATGACTACCACTTCGTTGGCCAGCTGGCTCTTTGACAGCGCGATCAGCGTCAGTTCCAGATCGTGCGGGTTGTCTTCGACAAGAAGAATCGGCTTGAGCATCATGCGCCTTCGGGGAGAGGATGTTTGGGAATGCTGAACGAGAAGGTCGCGCCTTCACCCTGCACCGATGCGGCCCAGACCCGTCCGCCATGGCGCTCGATGATGCGGCGCACATTGGCCAGGCCAATGCCGGTGCCCTGGAAGTCTTCCATCCGGTGCAAGCGCTGGAATACGCCGAACAGCTTGTGCACGTAGTCCATGTTGAAGCCGGCGCCGTTGTCGGCGATGTGGAACACGGTTTCAGCGCTGCTCTCTTCCGAGGTAATGGTGATCACGGCCTGTTCGCGCGCGCCAGTGAATTTCACCGCGTTCGAGAGCAGGTTGAACACCGCCAGGTTCAGGAAGGTCGGGTCGGCGCAGACCACGGGCAGCGGCTCGATGTGCCAGTCAACCTTGCGGCCCGCCATCTCGGTGCCGAGCTTGTCGATGCAGCCCGCCATCAGGTCGTTCATGTCGACCCGGGTCGGGCGCAACGCGGCGCGGCCCATCTGCGAGAACGACAGCAGGTCGTCGACTAGCTTGCCGGCCAGGCGCGCCGATTCCTTGATGTTCTTCAGGAAGCGCTGGCGCCGCTGCGGGTCTTCGACGCCGTCCGATTCGATCAGGAGGTCGGAGAATCCAACGATGTGGCGCAGCGGCGCACGCAGGTCGTGCGAGACCGAATACGAGAACGCTTCGAGCTCCTTGTTGGCGCGGCCCAGTTCCTCGGCCAGTTCGGCCATCTGTTCGGCACGCTCCAGCGCAATGCCCAGCAGCGCGCCGCGAAACTCCTCGGTCAGTTCGACTTCGGCGACATGCCAGGGCAGGCTGCGGCCATGGATGGTCTCGCGCCACGACTGGAAGCTCTGGCGCGGCGTCAGCGGCTGGACGACACTGTTGAGCGTCGACGCTTCTTTCTGGTACGGGTTGCCGGCCCACTCGATGCTCTGCACCACCTCGGGACGGAACCACAGCAGGTAGTGCTGGTGGATGCGCGAGATCGGCAGCGCCAGCAGGCCGCTGGCATTGCGAACCATGCCAGCTGCCGCCGGCCAGGCGCCCATCAGGTGGTCGGTGTGGAACACCCCGGCATTGCCCTGCATGGCAAGCCACGCCACCAGGGCGCGAATCGCGGTCTCGTCGGGCGTGTCGCCATAGGTCAGCACCCGGTCGTCGACCACGATGGCGACGCCGCCGGCGCGCCCGAAGCGCAGCAGTTCAGGAAACACCGACTCCATGTTCTCCAAAAAGTCGGCGCCCTTGGTCAGGTGGCCGAGCAGTTCGACCATGATGCGGCGCACCTCGAGGCGAAACTGCAGTTCGGCGGCGTCCTCGCGCGACTCGATGCACAGCGCCAGGATCTGGCCCAGCTGCTCGCAGGCGGTGCGCTCCTCGACCGGAACCGGGCGTGGCGTGGCGTTGTGGCAGGAAATCAGGCCCCATAGCTTGCCCTTGACGATGAGCGAGACCGACATCGACGCCAGCGTGCCCATGTTGCGCATGTACTGCAGGTGCACTGGCGAGACGCTGCGCAGCGCCGCAAACGACAGGTCGTTGCGCGCCCCAGTCGCCGGGTTCAGCTCCGGCACCAGGGGAGCGGCGGTGTAGTTCGCATCCTGGATCACGCGGATCGGCGAGCGCAGGTACAGCGCGCGCGCCTGCGCCGGGATGTCGCTGGCAGGAAAGTGCTGGCCCAGGTAAGACTCGTAGCTGTCTTCTTTCGATTCGGCCACCACGTGGCCGTGGCCGTCGGGGTCGAACTGGTAGACCACGACGCGGCCATAGCCAGTCACGGCGCGCACATGGCGCGCGGCCAGGTCGGATAGCACCGGAATCGAGGCCAAGCCGTTCACGTTGAGCAGGAAGTCGCCGATCAGGGGATACAGGTGGCGGAAATCGGCCGCGCCCTCGCGCACGACGTTCTCGAACTCGAGGATGACCAGGCCGTCCCAGGCATGGGCCAGCACATCGACATGGGCGCCGCTGGCGACATCGACGCTGCCGATATAGGCAGGCCGCGCGGCCAGCTTGCCGGCGGCCAGGTGCGAGGCGAGGCGGGCTGCGGTGGCCTCGCCCACCACCTGCGCGAGCGGCTGGCCGAGCGCGTCGCTGACCGACAGGCCGGTCCAGTGCCCGAGATTGGCACTGGCCTGCAATACCGTAAAGTCCGGGGCAGGCGCCAGCGTCAGCAGGAAGCCATGCGGCTGGATGCTTCCCGGTGTACGGATCGGTTCGTCCGCGCACGCGCTGAGGTCGAAGATGTCGGAAGAAGCCTGGGTCATGGTCAGAAAAATAGATGCGCACGCTACGGTCGGATATTGTAGCGTCAAATCCGGCAAATTCAGCAGCGGCATTGTCGCTTGCGCTCTATTATCCCGGAAATTTACGTGACGCGAGATGACGATATTGTTGCGTGGCGACATGTTAGCGGTGTTCGCATCCTGTCGGCGCCAGGACGTCCGGCCAGTGCCCTTACAAACCAAAAATAATATCGCTTACCTGCTCATACAGCGCATTGGCCGACGGCCCGGGGTTGGGCCAGTTGAGGATGTCGAAGTGGTCGTAGCCCTTGTAGTTTCCAAGGAAATTCCATGTTCCCTTGAGCGAGGTGCCGTCGTAGTCGCGCACCGGGTGCCCCTGCGGCGCGCGCATGCTCACGGTATTGACCACGCCATCGTTGGCGAACCAGTCGCTGTCGATTCGCACCCGACCCCGGGCCGCCTGCGTGTAGCCGCCCAGGCCGTACTGGAAGGCCGAAGGCACGATCCATTCTCCGGCGGTGGCCTTGAAAGCGGCGATCATGTCCTGGCGCGGATACTGGTGGTACGGCGTTTGCACCGGTGCGAGCGCGCGGTCGGTGCCGTTGCAGCACCAGCTGCCAGCTTCGGTCGCGACGGTGCCGACCGAGTAGTAATAGATGTGCGGCGAGGTGCGCGCCCACAGGTTGAAGGCGCGCGCGCCATCGGGCGAGAGTTCCCACTGCGCCCAGCGGTGCTGCAAGGCCCCGTGCAGCGGCGTGCGCAGCAGCGGCGCGGCGCTCACGACGGCGTCGGCATAGGTGGTGCCGTTGTGCGGCGCCGAGATCGTGGTCACGCTGCGTACCCAGCCCACTTTGCCGCCGGCATACAGCGGGTGGCCGCCTTCGTCATGCGGCGAGCCATGCTCGAGCAGCTCGACCAGTGCGCGGATCGTGGTGCCACCCTGGCTGTGGCCGATCAGGTGGATCGGGTGCCGGGCGTCCCAGGCCGGATACAGCGCCAGCGGATAGCCTTGCGGATTGTTCCTGGGGTCGGCGGCCCAGCATTTTCCGGCCGGGGCCCGCTGCTGGCCCGGATTGCCGTGCCGGCGCACGTGGTCCGCGCCGTAGTCGACACAGCCACCCTTGATCTGCGCATACAGGTCGGCCGCGCGGTCCCAGTTCGAACTGACCGGCCCGACCACCGCCGCAAACACCGTGCGCGGGCCGCGGTAGACCTGCAGGTGCGAGGCAATGTCGCCGTAGCCGCCCCAGTAATTAAAGCCGCTGTGCTGGAAGGTGTCGGGGCCGAAGCCAAGGAAACCGTGGACCAGGATCACCGGATAGTTGTTCTGCGCGGCGGCCGGCGCGCCGGCGCCGAATGTGGCCAGCGCGGCCAGCGCGGTCAAGGCTTGGGCGATGCGGGACATGCAAATCTCCGTGGATGGCTCAAGGCCATTGTCGGAGTTGCGCAAGATGGACAGTTTGCGCTGCATCGCAAACGTGGGTGCTGCCGCCCACCCTGCGCGCAGCTTAATGGGTGGCCTTGTTGCCGCCGATCGACGTGCTCGCCGCCGAGCCGGCCGTATCCGGTGTCGGCACCGGCGTCACGGCGGCCGTGACGGCCGCTTTCTCGGCCTGGTCGAGGCGCTCGCCGCTCCACACTACGTAGTCGTCGACCGAATACAGGCGGCAAGGTTCGGTGCTCTTGGCGGTGCAGGTGGCCAGCGCGCGGCCATCCGGGTCTTCGCCTTCTTCGGCCCAGGTCCAGGCACCGCTTGGCGAAAGCGCGAACGCGCGCGGCGTCATCTTGCCGAGATATTCCTGGTAGGCACGACGGCCGTTCTCCGACAGGAAAGGCACGGCGTCGATGTCGTCGATCCTGGCATAGTCGGTGCGGGTAGGGCTCGGCGGCGGCGGCACTTCATGCAGGACCTCGGTCGGCATGCCGACCTGCTGCAGGAACTGCAGGGTGTCGGCCAGCCATGCCTTCTCGCCGTCACGGCTGGCGAGCATGCCGTGCGAATCGCGCTTGAAGGCGGCCAGTTCGACCAGACGCCCGCGCCCTCCTGCCTGCTCGAAGGCGGCGTGCATGCGCTGCGCCAGTGCGGGGCCGAACAGCGAATCGTTGGCGCCATAGATCCACAAGGATGGCAGCGTGGCCTTGGCGCCGTAGTCGGCGAACGCCGTTACCAGCGCCGAACGCCAGGCGCAGCGATTGCTGTCGTCGCGCAGGCCACCGGCGAAGTTGATCAGGCCACGCACGCCCTGCAGTTCGCGGGCGCCCAGGGCGATCGTCGCCAGGCCGCCATAAGACTGGCCGGCCACCACGATGCGCTGCGCGTCAACCCATGGCTGGCGGCGCGCATAGGCGAGGGTGGACGCAATGTCGTCGGCCTGGGTATAGCCGTTGGCTGTCATGTTGCAGCCATGGTCACGGTAGCGGCCGGTCGAATTGGCAAAACCCTGGCGCATCGGCACCATCACCGCGTAGCCGCGTTTCACGAAGGCCCTGGCCATGTGATAGAAGCGGTCGCGCGCCTGCAGGCTGGGGCGACCGGGCTCCTTGCCGTGATTGATGACGATGAGGGGAAAGGGGCCGGGGCCGTTGGGCCGGAACACCGTGGTCTCGAGCATGGCACGGTGCTCGGCGCCGGCCGGCACCTGGACGATGTGCTCGTTCATCCGGTGGTCGAGTTGCAACTCGTGCTGCACGGCGCTACAGGGAAGCATGGCAAGCGCGGCCAGGACGGCAGCGATCATGTTGCGAAGCGAAGGGCGGGGGACCATGGTGACTCTGTCTGCGTGCGTAAAGAACCTAGCGTTCGAAATAATTGCCGTGAGGCATAACTTGATTCTAGGTACGCGAGATGTCCAGAGCAATATCCGTTTAACCAACTCTTGAGCTAAATTTTTGCGGCGTGCAAAGATGACCACGCCCCGGCCGGCGGGCGTGCGTTTTCGTGTACGGTTATCATGCGAACCTGGCAACCAGACAGAAAAATGATCGGATGAGCAAGGACCCACCCCGGCGCCAGCACTGCGCCACCTGCCTGCGCGCGCAGTCGGCCTGCATCTGCCGCTGGATCACGCGCGTCGACACGCGCGCGGCGCTGCTGGTGTTGCAGCATCCGCTGGAAGTGGCCAACGCCAAGAACAGCGCACGCCTGCTGCACCTGAGCGTGACGGGCAGCGTGCTGGCCGTGGGCGAAGCCTTCGAGGCGGGTGCGCTGGAGGCCTTGCTGCATGCGGGCAGGCGGGTGCCGGTGCTGCTGTATCCCGCCACGCCGGACGATGCCAACCTGGCCGAGCCACCGCCCTGGGCGCCCCCCGACGCCGGCCGGGTGCGCCTGGTGGTACTGGATGCGACCTGGCGCAAGAGCCGCAAGATGCTGTACCTGAATCCTGCACTGCAAGCATTGCCGCGGCTGGCGCTGGCGGATGTGGCGCCGTCGAAGTACCGCATCCGCAAGGCGCACGCGCCGCACCAGCTTTCGTCGCTGGAAGCGGCCGCGCTGGCACTGGCCAGGCTCGAGGGCGAGGGCGAGGGCGAGGGCGAGGGCGAGGGCGCGCGTTTGGCGCCGCTACTCGATGCCTTCGAGGGCTTCGTGCAGCAGCAAGCCGCCTATGTGGCGCACCCCCCACGGCGCACTTGAGTTTCGTGCAGCGCTGGCGTAGGATGCTGTATAAATATACAGTACTGGAGCCGCCATGCCCGATGTCGATCCCGATGTCGATCTCGTTCGCGATCTCGATCCCGATCTCGATGCCGATCGGCAGCCAATCCGAGGCCCAATTCCGCTCGCGGTGCACAAGGGGCGCGGCGCGGTATCAAACATGCAAGGGCGCTACGAGGTCAATCGCCGTGAACAGTTCGACGATGGCTGGGAGCGCGAAGAAGCGATCGCGGCCAGCGTCCGCACCGTTGTTACCGAAGAGCACGCCAAGACCATCCTGACACGCAACAGCTCGCCCGACATTCCGTTCAATGTGTCGCTCAATCCCTACCGGGGCTGCGAGCACGGCTGCATTTATTGCTTCGCGCGTCCGACCCACAGCTTTCTAGGCTTGTCTCCGGGGCTCGATTTCGAATCCCGTCTGGTCGCCAAGGTCAACGCAGCCGAGCTGTTGCGGCGCGAACTGGCCAGGCCTGGCTACGTGCCCGAGCCCATCGCCATCGGCGTCAACACCGACGCTTACCAGCCCTGCGAGCGCGCGCTGCGGCTCACGCGCCAGGTCCTCGAAGTACTCAGCCAGTGCCAGCACCCGGTCGGGCTCATTACCAAGTCGGCGCTGATCGAGCGCGACATCGACCTGCTCGCTCCCATGGCGTCAAGGGGGCAGGCCTGCGCTGCGATCACCCTGACCACGCTCGACCCGCAGATCGCACGTACGCTCGAACCGCGCGCAGCCGCTCCGGCGCGGCGCCTGCGCGCGATCCGCACCCTTGCCGACGCGGGCATCCCGGTCAGCGTCAGCGTGGCGCCGATCATTCCCTTTGTCACCGAGCCGGAGATCGAAAAAATCCTGGAAGCGGCGCGCGACGCCGGCGCGGTCGGCGCGCACTACGTGGTGCTGCGCTTGCCGCACGAGGTCAATCCGCTTTTCCAGCAGTGGCTGCGAGCCCATTTTCCTGAGCGGGCGCAGCGCGTGATGAACCGCGTGCGCGACCTGGGCGGCGGCAAAGACTATGACAGCGATTTCGGCAAGCGCATGCAAGGCGAGGGCATCTGGGCCGACCTGATCCGCCAGCGCTTCACCCGGGCGGTGGCGCGACTGGGGATGGGCCAGTTGCGCGGGCGCTTCGGGCGGCTCGACGGCTCGCAGTTTTGCAAGCCGGTGCTGGTGCCGGCGGCGCGGCGCCACGCAAGCAACAAAGGGGCGGGGCAGCTCGATCTGTTCTGAGAAACCGCCGCAACGGTTGTTTGGGTCGATCCCGCGCCGCCAGGCCCGTCGCGGGGAACCATCCGTCGTGCCGAAGACGGCCCACCCCGGGAAGCGTCCGTTTAATGTTTCTTTTCGATCCTGTTGTGTAGATCGTTAACTGCCATCAAGGCCGCGGAACTATAGAACACATGGTATTCAGCCACCATTTCGCCCTTGACGATCACCGGGTCGGCGTCGACATAGGCCTTGGCCTGCGCCAACTCCGGGGTCGCCAAAATAAAGATGCCACGACGACCTTCCTTGCCGTCCAGGGGGCCGGCAACGGCAAGTTTCTTCTCGGCCGCCAACTTTTTGATGTTCGCAAAGTGACCCTCGAACATCGTCGCGCGTTCGGCCTTGTCGGTGACCTTGTTCGGACCGGTCTTGAGGATCACCAGGACATACTTGCGCATGCCCTGGTCGTTGCCCCCGAGCGAGCTGGCCAGTTCGGCGTCGTAGGCTGGTGCCGCCGGGGCCTGCCCGTGCGGCGCCGCGTCGGCGGCCCCGGTTTGCGCGGCCATCGGCGGCAGTGCCGCCAGCGCCAGTGCACCTGCTACCAGCATCTTTTTCGTTAGCATTCCATGTTCTCCGGTAATGGCGCGCGACCAGCACGCGCTGGTTATCGCTGGCGATCGTTGGCGATCATTGGCGATCATTGTTTAAGTGAGCTGTTGCGCGAGCAGTTCGCCGAGATGGCGTTCGATCGCAAACACGTGGGCGTCTGGCTTGTCGAGCTCGCGCAGGGCTTGCGCCAGCGCCAGCAGGTAGTCGCTATTGGGGCCGCTCGGGCCGCGCGCGCCGGCGATCTGGCGTGCGATGTCACGTTCGTCCGCCGCTCCGAGAAAGGCCGCATTCTCGTGGGTGGCGATGTACACGATGCCTTCGATGGCGCTGCCGTCCTCGAAGCCGATGTCGGTGGCCAGGCGCAGGTAGCCGTTCTTCTCGCGGTGGTCGAGATGGGCGAATTCTTCGGGGGTGACCAGATAGGCCATGCCGTGGCAGGTCGCACCGAGCTCGGGTACCAGGGTCACCACGCGCCCGGGTGCGCTTTCGGTGCCGCGGTGGTCGTGCGAGCCTTGCCAGAAACGTCGGCTCCAGTTGCCGATGCTGGCGGGACGGCGCTCAATGAAGGGGAAGTCGGCCTTGAAGATCAGCGAGCCGTAGCCGAACAGCCAGACGCTGTCATGGCGGTCGAAGCGGTCCATCCGGCGGTTGATCGCGATGGTGTCGTGAGACATGGGTAGCGTGGGCGACAAAATAAGCCGCCCATTGTAGCGTGCCCGCTAGCGCTGCGTCGGCTCGACGAACCCGTGCAAAAATTGTATGAAGCTCTCGGCGGCAGGCGACAGCGAGCGTCCCGGGCGGGTGTAGACAAAGAAGCGCCGGCTCAGCACCGGCTCCTCGAGCGGGCGCATGACCAGTCCGTACAGCTTGGCCAGCGGCTCGGCATAGGGCAGGCAGACCGTGATGCCCAGGCCGGCGCTGGCCATCGCCAGCGCGGTGGTCATGAAGGTTACTTCCTTGGCCGGCTTGACCGGCACTTCGCGCAAGGAAATGTCGAGCGAGGCATGGACTTCGCCCAGCAGGCGCTCGGTGAACTGCCCCTGTAGCGAAATGAAAGGATAGCGCGCCACGTCTTTCCAGGTGACGCGCTGCTGCCCGTCGAGTGCGTGCCCCTTCGGGTACACCAGCGCGAACGGCATCTCGAACAGCAGGCGCGCATCGAGCGGCGGCGCAGGTTCGCGCTCGGGGCCGATACCAAAGTCGGCCTCGCCCGAGAGCACGCGCGCAATCACGCTCTCGACTCCGGTGTCGCCCAGGTGTACCTCGATATCGGGCCAGGCCTGGCGGTAGGCGGCGATCACACCGGGCAGCAGGGTGCACGACAGTAGTTGCGGCGCGGCGATACGGACGATGCCTTTTTTCAGGCGCGTGTGGTCGGCCACGTTCGCCAGTGCGCCGTCGAGATCGTCGATCATCTGGCTAAACAGCGGATAGAGCTCGCGGCCAATGTCGGTTAGCACAATCCGGCGCGTGCTGCGGTCGACCACCTTGGCCTCGAGCGTCTGTTCGAGTTCCTTGATCAAACCCGAAAGCGCAGACTGCGTCACGTGCATGCTTTGGGCTGCAAGCGTAAAGTTACCCGTCTTGGCCAGGGCGACGAAGGCGCGCATCTGGCGCAGGGTCGGGTTCATGCCGGGGCATTCATAAGATAGTCTGATAAATCGGCTGAAAAATACTGTTTGTATGATAGTTCGTTTTGAATTGTAATGGCGAAATGCAATCACACCTGAAGGAAGCGCAATGAAACTCGCCACCCGCAAGACAGGCGGCCGCGACGGCACGCTGGTCGTCGTCAGCCGCGACCTGGTTACTTGCCAGGCCGTCCCCAAGATCGCCGCCACCATGCAGGCAGCGCTGGACGACTGGGACCACGTCGCGCCGCAGCTCAAGAAAGTCTACGAGCGGCTCAACGCCGGCACCGCCGACAAGGCCGAGTCGTTCATCGAGCAGGCCTGCCATTCGCCGCTGCCACGCGCCTATCAGTGGTGCGACGGATCGGCCTATATCAATCACGTCGAGCTGGTGCGCAAGGCGCGGGGCGCCGAGGTGCCGGCGTCGTTCTACACCGATCCGCTGATGTACCAGGGCGGCTCGGACAGTTTCGTGGGCCCATGCGACCCGATCGCGGTGCTCTCCGAAGAATGGGGCGTCGATCTGGAGGCCGAAGTGGCGGTGGTGCTAGGTGACGTACCGATGGGCGCCACCCTCGAAGAAGCGGCCGATGCGATCCGCCTGGTGATGCTGGTGAACGATGTCTCGCTGCGCAACCTGATTCCAAACGAGCTGGCCAAGGGCTTCGGCTTCTACCAGTCCAAGCCGGCCAGCGCGTTTTCGCCAGTGGCGGTCACGCCCGACGAACTGGGCGCGGCCTGGGCCGATGCCAAGCTGCATCTGCCGATCCAGGTCACGCTCAACGACCGGGCATTCGGCCGCCCGAACGCCGGCGAAGACATGACCTTCAGCTTCGCCCACCTGGTCGCGCACGCGGCCATGACCCGCGAGCTCGGTGCGGGCAGCATCATCGGCTCGGGCACCGTGTCGAACAAGCAGGGCGGCCTGCACGGCTCGAGCATCGAAAACGGCGGCGTCGGCTATTGCTGCCTGGCCGAAGTGCGCATGTACGAGACCATCGAGGGCGGCAAGCCGCGCACGCCTTACCTGAGCTTTGGCGATACCGTACGCATCGAGATGCTCGACGAGAGCGGCGCCAGCATCTTTGGCGCCATCGACCAGGAAGTGACGCCTTATCACCGCAAGGACCGGAGGCCGGCATGAAGCTCTATACCTATTTTCGCAGCTCGGCCGCGTACCGGGTGCGCATTGCGCTGAACCTGAAGGCGCTGGACTACGAGGCGGTGCCGGTGCACCTGGTGCGCGGCGGCGGCGAGCACCAGAGCGACGCCTATCGCGCCGTCAATCCCAGCGCCCTGGTGCCGGCGCTCGAAGACGACGCGCTGGTGCTGAGCCAGTCGATGGCGATCCTCGAATACCTCGAAGACGCCTATCCGGCGGTCGCCCTGCTGCCGAAAGACGCCATCGGGCGGGCACGGGTGCGCGAACTGGCGCAGATCATCGCCTGCGACATCCATCCGCTCAACAACCTGCGCGTGCTGAATTATCTCGTCAAGCATCTGGGCCAGTCCGACCAGGCCAAGACCGACTGGTACCGCCATTGGGTGATCGAAGGCTTCGGCGCGCTCGAGGCGCACCTGGCGCGCAACCCCTGTACCGGCAGCTTCTGCTACGGCGATCGCCCGAGCATGGCCGACTGCTTCCTGGTGCCGCAGGTGTTCAATGCCCAGCGTTTCGATGTCGACCTGGAAGCCTACCCGACGATCGCGCGCATCAACAGCCTGTGCGCCGACTTGCCGGCGTTCCAGGCGGCCCATCCGGCGCGCCAGGGCGACGCCGAGTAGCCGGCGCGGGAGAGCGGGGGCGGAGCGGGGGCGAGCGCCTGGGCCGGCGCCTGCGTTACAATCGCGCCTTCCGCGCCTGGCCTTTTTTCATGTTACCTCATCCCATTCCTCAGTCGATCCGCGACGCCCTCGACCGGGTCGACGTTTCCTGGCGACCCGTGCTTGAAGCCGGCCTGCAGGCCGTTGCCGCCGCCGCTCCAGACTACCTGCCGCAACTTGCCGCAAGCGACTACCTGCCCACCCAGGGCCGCCTTTTCGCCGCTTTTGCCCAGCCGCTGGACATGGTGCGCTACGTGTTGGTCGGAGAAGGACCCTATCCGCGCGCCGCCAGCGCGACCGGGGTCTGCTTCATGGACGGCGCCGTCGGGCAGATCTGGAGCGATGGCGGCCTGTCCAAGCCGGTCAACCGCGCCACGTCGCTGCGCAATTTCATGAAAATGCTGCTGGTGGCCGATGGCCAGTTGCAGGCTGACGACTGCGGCGGCGCCGCCCTGGCCCCGGTGGCAGCGCGCGCCCGCACCAACGGAACCATCCAGACCTTGCCCCAGCTGCAGGACAACCTGGCGCGCCAGGGCTTCCTGCTGCTGAACGCGGCACTGGTGTTTCGCTCGCAGGTGGCGCCGCTGGCCGACGCGCGCGCCTGGCAGCCCTTCTTGCAGACGGTGCTGGCCGCCCTGGCCAGCCGGCCGCAGCCGCCGACCCTGGTGCTGTGGGGAAAAATCGCGGAACTGCTCAAGAAATTGCCCGAGACGGCGCGGCTGCCGCAGATCGTTGCCGAGCATCCCTACAATCTCTCGTTTATCGGGAACCAGCAGATGCACGCCCTGTTCGGGCCGATGCAATCGCTGCGCTTGCGCTAGCGGCGCTGCCAGGCGCCGCCCGAGGCGTCGCCCCTGGTGCAAAACAGGGCCCGCCAAGACAACAGGGTCAGGATTTGCTATACTTGACTAAATCATTCAACTACTCGGGTCATTCTAGTTGGCAGCAGCAGAAACTGGATTGCTGCGGCGCACCGACAAGTTGAAAAGTAACAAAATTTTATTGTTCACCGGGGTTGTGATGCGTCTGACCACCAAAGGCCGTTTTGCTGTTACTGCGATGATCGATCTTGCCCTGCGCCAGGGCCAGGGTCCGGTCACGCTGTCGGGCATCAGCCAGCGCCAGGCCATTTCGCTGTCCTACCTGGAGCAGCTGTTCGGCAAGTTGCGCCGCCACGCCATCGTCGAGTCAATCCGTGGCCCGGGCGGCGGCTACAGCCTGGCACGCAGCGCCGACAAGGTCACGGTGGCCGATATCATCATCGCGGTCGACGAGCCGCTCGACGCCACCCAGTGTGGCGGCAAAGAAAATTGTCATGGCGCCGACGCTGCTTCCGGCACCCGTTGCATGACCCACGAACTGTGGGCCACGCTCAACGCCAAGATGGTCGACTACCTCGATTCGGTGTCCCTGCAAGACCTGGTCGACCAGCAGAAGCAAAAAGAGCAGAACGTCGTGGTGCTGCACCGGCCCGCGGCGTCAGTTGTACCAAATTCAGAAAAAATTGAAACCGGAGTGAACTGATGAACGCGCCTTTGGACAAACAAACCGAGCACAGCTTTGTGACTGCGCCGCATTTCCCGATCTACATGGATTATTCGGCGACAACGCCGATCGATCCACGCGTGGCCGACAAGATGATTCCTTTCCTGCGCGAGCAGTTCGGCAATCCGGCTTCGCGCAGCCACATGTATGGCTGGACCGCGGAAGCGGCGGTCGAAGAGGCGCGTGCCCACGTGGCAGCCCTGGTCGGCGCCGATCCGCGCGAGATCATCTGGACTTCCGGCGCGACCGAGTCTAACAACCTGGCGCTCAAGGGTGCGGCCCAGTTCTACAAGAGCAAGGGCAAGCACATCATCACGGTCAAGACCGAGCACAAGGCCGTGCTCGATACCGTGCGCGAGCTCGAGCGCGTCGGTTTCGATGCAACCTATCTCGAACCGCAAGATAACGGCTTGATCACCGTCGAGCAGCTGGCCGCCGCGATTCGCCCGGACACCATCCTGGTCTCGGTCATGCTGGTCAATAACGAGATCGGCGTGATCCAGCCGATCGACGAGATCGGCGAGCTGTGCCGCTCGAAGGGCATCATCTTCCATTGCGACGCCGCGCAAGCGACGGGCAAGGTGGCGATCGACCTGAATAAAACCAAGTGCGACCTGATGACCTTCACCGCGCACAAGACCTATGGCCCGAAGGGCATTGGCGCCCTGTACGTGCGCCGCAAGCCGCGCGTGCGCCTCGAAGCGCAAATGCACGGCGGCGGCCACGAGCGCGGCCTGCGTTCGGGCACGCTGCCGACCCACCAGATCGCCGGCATGGGCGAAGCCTTCCGCATCGCCCGTGAAGAAATGGACACGGAACTGGTGCGCATCACCGCGCTGCGCGACCGCCTGGCCAAGGGCCTGATGGAGATCGAAGAAGCTTATGTCAATGGCGACATGGAGCACCGCGTGCCGCACAACCTGAACGTATCGTTCAACTACGTCGAGGGCGAGTCGCTGATCATGGCGATCAAGGACCTCGCCGTGTCGTCGGGTTCGGCCTGCACCTCGGCCAGCCTGGAGCCATCTTATGTACTGCGCGCCCTGGGCCGCAGCGATGAGCTGGCGCACAGCTCGATCCGTTTCACCATCGGCCGTTTCACGACCGAACAAGACATTGATTTCGCCATCAGCCTGCTGAAGTCGAAGGTCGGTAAATTGCGTGAACTGTCGCCGCTGTGGGACATGTTCAAGGAAGGGATCGACATCTCCTCGATTCAATGGGCAGCCCACTAATGAACCTCGCTAAACCTGCTGCGCGTCTCGGCCAACCTTGCTGCCGCTCGCTACGGTTTTTCAAGGTTCATTAATTTAAAAATTCAAGGAGCACTACCATGGCATATTCGGACAAAGTACTGGACCACTACGAAAACCCACGCAACGTCGGCGCCTTCGACAAGGGCGACGATGCAATCGGCACCGGCATGGTCGGCGCTCCGGCCTGCGGCGACGTGATGAAGCTGCAGATCAAGGTCAACGAGCAGGGCATGATCGAAGACGCGAAGTTCAAGACCTATGGCTGCGGTTCGGCCATCGCATCGAGCTCGCTCGTGACCGAATGGGTCAAGGGCAAGTCGCTCGACGAAGCGCTGTCGATCAAGAACACCCAGATCGCCGAAGAACTGGCGCTGCCGCCGGTGAAGATCCACTGCTCGATCCTGGCCGAAGACGCGATCAAGGCCGCCGTGGCCGACTACAAAGCCAAGCACGCCGCGAAGGCGTAACGAGTCCTACAGATACTGGAGCCAAGCTGATGGCAATCACCCTGACTGAAAAAGCCGCGAAACACGTCAACCGTTACCTCGAGCGCCGGGGCAAGGGCATCGGCTTGCGCTTTGGTGTGCGCACGACCGGCTGCTCCGGCCTGGCCTACAAGCTCGAATATGTCGACGAGATGACCCCTGAAGACCAGGTCTTCGAGTCGCATGGCGTGCGGGTCTTCGTCGACCCGAAGAGCCTGGCCTATATCGACGGCACCGAACTGGACTTCGCGCGCGAAGGCCTGAACGAAGGCTTCCGCTTCAACAACCCGAACGTCAAGGACAACTGCGGCTGTGGCGAAAGCTTCCGCATTTGAGCGCGCCCGCCAGATGATGCAGAACCACTTCGAGCTGTTCCAGCTGCCGGCCCGTTTCGCGCTCGATACCGACGCGCTCGACGCGGCTTACCGCGAGGTGCAGGGGCGCGTGCATCCGGATCGCTTCGTCAATGCCACCGACGCCGAAAAGCGCGTCGCGATGCAGTGGGCCACGCGCGCCAACGAGGCTTACCAGACCCTGCGGTCTGCGCAAAAGCGCGCGCAATACCTGTGCGAGATCAACGGTGTCGATTTGCAGACCGAATCGAACACCGCGATGCCGGCCGCCTTCCTGATGCAGCAGATGGAGTGGCGCGAGGAGCTCGACGATGCGCGGGCCGCGCAAGACCCCGGCGCGCTCGACGCGCTCGACGCCCAGGTGCGGCGCGAGCGCAAGCGCATGCTCGAGCAGGTCGGCACGCAGCTCGATGCGGGCGACTTCCAGGGCGCCGCGCAGGGCGTGCGCGCGATGATGTTCCTCGATAAGTTTGGAGCCGATATCCAGTACGCGTTCGAGGCGATCGAACCGTAAAGAAAAATAAACAGGTAACACGACATATGGCACTACTCCAAATCGCCGAACCCGGCATGTCCACCGCCCCCCACCAGCACCGCCTGGCGGTCGGCATCGACCTGGGCACCACCAATTCGCTGGTCGCCACCGTGCGCAACAGCATTCCGGAAGTGCTGAGCGACGAAGACGGCCGCCAGTTGCTGCCATCGGTCGTGCGCTACCTGGCCAACGGCAATGCCAACATCGGCCACAAGGCGCAGGCGCACCAGACCACCGACCCCAAGAACACCGTGGTCTCGGTCAAGCGCTTCATGGGCCGCGGGCTGAAAGACATTGCCCACGCCGAGAACCTGCCGTACGATTTCGTCGACTCTCCCGGCATGGTGCAGATCAATACCGTGGCCGGCATCAAGAGCCCGGTCGAGACCTCGGCCCAGATCCTGGCCACGCTGCGCCAGCGCGCCGAAGATGCGCTCGGCGACGAGCTGGTCGGCGCGGTCATCACCGTGCCCGCCTATTTCGACGACGCCCAGCGTCAGGCCACCAAAGATGCGGCCCAGCTGGCCGGCATCAATGTGCTGCGCCTGCTGTCGGAGCCGACCGCCGCGGCCATCGCCTATGGCCTCGACCATGCCAAGGAAGGCATCTACGCCGTGTACGACCTGGGCGGCGGCACCTTCGACATCTCGATTCTTAAATTGTCCAAGGGCGTGTTCGAAGTGCTGTCCACCGGCGGCGACTCGGCCCTGGGCGGCGACGATTTCGACCACCGCCTGTTCTGCTGGATCACCGAGCAGGCCAAACTGGCGCCCTTGTCGGACCACGATACCGCGACCCTGATGGTCAAGGCGCGCCAGGCCAAGGAACAGCTCTCGACCAATGACGAGACCACCATCGAAGCGATCCTGAAGTCGGGCGAGCTGGTGCAGGTGACCATTCAGGCCCATACCTTCGCCGAGATCACCAGGCACCTGGTCGGCAAGACCATGAACGCGATCCGCAAGGCCATGCGCGACGCCGATGTGTCGGTCGAAGACGTCGATGGCGTGGTGATGGTCGGCGGCGCGACGCGCATGCCGCACGTGCGCCGCGCGGTGACCGAGTTCTTCCATACCATTCCGCACGCGAACATCGACCCCGACAAGGTGGTGGCGCTGGGCGCGGCGATCCAGGCCAACCTGCTGGCCGGTAACCGCGCCGAGGGCGACGACTGGCTGCTGCTGGACGTGACCCCGCTGTCGCTCGGCATCGAGACGATGGGCGGCCTGGTCGAGAAAATCATCCCGCGCAATTCGACCATTCCGTGCGCACGTGCGCAGGAGTTCACCACCTTCAAGGATGGCCAGACCGCCCTGGCCGTGCACGTGGTGCAGGGCGAGCGCGAGCTGGTGTCGGATTGCCGTTCGCTGGCGCGCTTCGAGCTGCGCGGCATTCCGCCGATGGCGGCCGGCGCCGCGCGCATCCGCGTGACCTACCAGGTTGACGCCGATGGCCTGCTGTCGGTGTCGGCGCGCGAAACCCGCTCGGGTGTGGAAGCCTCGATCACCGTCAAGCCCTCGTATGGCCTGGGCGACGACGAGGTGGCGCGCATGCTGCAGGATTCGTACAGCTCGGCGCAGGGCGACATGCAGATGCGCGCGCTGCGCGAAGAGCAGGTCGAGGCCGAGCGCATCCTGCTGGCCACGCAGGCGGCACTCGACAGCGATGCCGACTTGCTGGCCGCTGCCGAACAGCAGGCGCTGGCCGCCCTGATGCAGGGCGTACGCGACGCCATCGCGCGCTCGAACGACACGGCGCTTGACGCCGGACAGCGCCAGGACGCGCTGCACGCGGCCGTGCAGGCGCTGGCCCAGGGCACCGACGAATTCGCCGCGCGCCGGATGGACAAGAGCGTGCGCAAGGCGCTGGCCGGCAAGTCGCTGGACGCAATCTAGGCAAGTTCTATAGGTGGGGTAGCCGGTAGCCCCGGCCACCCTACGCAAAAAATCATTACGAGGTAATCCAAGTGCCACAAATCGTCATTCTCCCCCATCCGGTGCTGTGCCCTGACGGCGCCGTGCTGGAATCCCCGGCCGGCAAATCGGTCTGCGACGTGCTGCTCGAGAACGATATCGAGATCGAGCACGCCTGCGACCGCGTCAGCGCCTGCACCACCTGCCACGTGATCGTGCGCGAAGGCTACGACTCGCTCAACGAGCCGCAGGAAACCGAAGAAGACATGCTCGACAAGGCCTGGGGCCTGGAGCCGCATTCGCGCCTGTCTTGCCAGGCCATCGTCGCCGGCCAGGACCTGGTGGTCGAGATCCCGAAATACACGATCAACCACGCGGCCGAGAAGAGCCACTGAACGGAGCCGGCTGGTATCGATGAAGCGCGCACACCACAACACCACACCCCCGGCGGTGGCGGAACTGCCGCCCGAAGTTCGCCCCGGCCAGTCGGCCGAGCTGCTCAAGGAGCTGCATATCCTGACGCGCGACGGCAAGCTGAACCAGGACAGCCGGCGCAAGCTGAAACAAGTCTACCACCTGTACAACTTCATCGAACCGCTGCTCAAGGATGTCCAGCAAGGCAAGCAGGGCGTCTCGCTGGTCGACCATGGCGCCGGCAAGTCCTATCTCGGCTTCATCCTGTACGACCTGTTCTTCAAGGGGCTGGACCCTGGCGCGCACATCTACGGCATCGAGACGCGCGAAGAGCTGGTGCAGAAATCCACCGAACTGGCGGCGCGCCTGGGCTTTAGCGGCATGTCCTTCCTGCCGCTGTCGGTGGCCGAGTCGACCACGTCTGGCCGGCTGCCTGCGAGCATCGATATCGTCACCGCGCTGCACGCCTGCAACACCGCCACCGACGACGCCATCGATTTCGCGCTCAAGAAAAAAGCCAAGCACATGGTGCTGGTGCCGTGCTGCCAGGCCGAGATCGCGACCGTGCTGCGCAAGAACAAGGGCAAGGACCTGGGCCGCAGCGCGCTCACCGAGATCTGGCGCCACCCGATCCACACCCGCGAATTCGGCAGCCAGCTGACCAACGTGCTGCGCTGCCTGCAGCTCGAGGCGCACGGCTACCAGGTGACGGTAACCGAGCTGGTAGGCTGGGAACACTCGATGAAAAACGAGCTGATCGTGGCGACCTACAAGAACCTGCCGCGGCGCCGTCCGGCCGAGCGCTTGCGCGAGGTGCTGGCCGAGCTGGGGCTGAGCGAAATGGAACAGCGTTTCTATACCCCACAGGCGGCGCCTGCCGAAGCGGCCGACGCAGTCAACCCCGAATAAGGACGACATGAGCGACAAGAACAACTGGATCGACCTGCGCAGCGATACCGTCACCCAGCCCTCGAGCGCGATGCTGGCCGCGATGGCGCGCGCCGAGGTGGGCGACGACGTCTACGGCGACGACCCGGCGGTCAACCGCCTGCAGGAATACGCGGCGGAGCTGTTCGGTTTCGAGGCCGGCCTGTTCGCGCCCTCGGGCACGCAGACCAATTTGATCGCGCTGATGACCCATTGCGGGCGCGGCGATGAATACCTGGTCGGCCAGGAAGCGCATACCTACAAATACGAAGGCGGCGGCGCCGCGGTGCTGGGCAGTATCCAGCCGCAGCCGATCGTCAATCAGCCGGACGGCAGCATTCTGTTGTCCGATATCGCGGCGTATATCAAGCCCGACGACGTCCATTTCGCGCGCACCCGCCTGCTGGCCCTCGAAAACACCATCGGCGGGCGCGTCCTGCCGCGTGACTACGTGGCGGCAGCTACCGCGCTGGCCCACGCCCAAGGCCTGGCTACCCACCTCGATGGCGCGCGTATCTGCAATGCGGCGGTGGCGCAGGCCATCAGCCTGCGCGCCGTCGTGGCCGGGTTCGACACCGTCTCGGTGTGCCTGTCGAAGGGCCTGGGCGCGCCGGTCGGTTCGGTGCTGCTGGGACCGAAAGCCTTTATCGAGCAGGGCAAGCGCTGGCGCAAGATGCTCGGCGGCGGCATGCGCCAGGCCGGCGTGATCGCGGCGGCGGGCCAGTTTGCGCTCGAGCACAACGTGCAGCGCCTGGCCGCCGACCACGACAACGCCGCCGCGCTGGCGCTTGGCCTGTCCGGCATCGAGGCGCTGCGCGTAAGTACTCCGCAGACCAATATTTTCTGGATCGACGTGCCGGCTGGCGCCTGCGAGCCGCTACGCCAGGCACTGGTGCGCGAGCGCATCCGCGCCACGGTCGGGCCGCGCATGCGCCTGGTGACGCACCTGGACGTGTCGGGCGCCGACGTCGCCCGCACGGTCGACGTATTCAAGCATTTCTTCGCAGGATGGCAAGCATGAGTGACCCAACGAGCAGCACCGACGACGGCATCCGCCTGGCCAAGCGCGTCGCCGCGCAACTGGGCTGCTCGCGCGCCGAGGCCGAACGCTATATCGCTGGCGGCGCGGTCAGCGTCGACGGCGACATGATCGAAGACCCGGCCAGCCGCGTGCTCCCAGGCCAGCAGGTGCGCGTCCAGTCCGGCGCCAGCGCCGACGAAGCGCCGCCGGCCACCATCTTGCTGCACAAGCCTGCCGGATTCAACTCTGGCGTTGGCGCGCGGGGCGAGGCGGCGCTGACCTGCATCACCGCCGAGTCGCATGCCGCGCAAGGCCACGGCCAGCAGCGCTTTCTCAAGCGCCACCTCAGCAAGCTGACCCTGACCTCGCCCCTGGAAACCGATGCCAGCGGACTGGTCATCTATTCGCAGGATTTCCGGGTCGTGCGCAAGCTGGTGGACGACGCGGCCAGGATGGAGCAGGAATACATCGTCGAAGTAGCCGGTACCATCCGCGAAGGCGGCCTGGCGCTGCTCAACCACGGTTTGAAGTTCAGCGGCAAGCCGATCGCGCCCATGAAGGTGAGCTGGCAGAACGAACACCGGCTGCGCTTTGCGCTGAAAGACGTTCGCCCCGGGCTGATCGACCACATGTGTGGCGAGGTCGGGCTGGAGATTGTCGCGATGCGCCGGATCCGGATCGGGCGCGTGCCGATGGCCGGGCTGGCGGTAGGAGAGTGGCGCTATCTGCTCGATTACGAGCGGTTCTGATGCGTTACCGGTAACTACTTGCGCACCGCCTTGGGCAACGCGATCAGGCGCGTGCCTGCCAGCCGGTCGTGCAGGAACTGACGGTCCTTGTCCAAAAAGGCCGTCAGCGCCCAGGCCACGATGCCGACCATCATGGCCAGCGCTACTTCCTTGCCGCGCAATCCGAAGCCCCACGACACCAGCAGCGCCGGCAGGAACCACCCCCATGCAAACACGAAGCGCAGCGCCGCCGCCTTGATGGGCACCCGCGCATGGCCCAGCTTGACCACCTTGATACGCCAGGTCTTCATGGCCAGGGTATGCCCGCTGTCGGTCCAGCAGTAGATGAAATAAGCCGCCGTTACCAGCAGCACGAAGACATTGCGTCCAACTTCAGCCACCGGGTGCTGGCTGTTGAGGGTCACCAGCAGGTAGAGCGCCACCGCCAGGATCAGTACCGATAGCAGCAGAAAGAATTCGTAGAGCATCGCCGACACACGGCGGCGAATGGTCGGCGTGGCGACCATGACAGGGCTAGTTGCTTGCATTCGGTGTAGAGGGAGCGGCGGCGGCAGGGGTGGAAGCAGGGACAGAAGCAGGGACAGAAGCAGGAACAGAAGCGGGGACAGAAGCGGGAACAGAAGCAGCGGCGGCCGGTGCCGGGGCCGAGGCGGCGGCCGGCGGCGTCGCCGTGGTCACCGCAGGGCCGGTGCCGGGAGCGGCGCCAGCCGAAGCTGCCGGCGGCAGAACGCAGGTGGCGCCGCGGCGCATGGCGCCTGGCGGGCACGGGATCGGCGCCTCGATGACAGGCGACTGCGGCATGGCCGGTGCGCCCTGAGGCCGGGCCTGTCCCGAGCCGGCGAGCTTGCGCCTTTCTTCTGCGGGCAACTGGATATAGCTTTCCCAGTTGGCGGTTTTTTCGCCGGGGGCCAGCTTGCGGGTCTTGTTGTAATTTTCGCGTGCGAGCTTGCGCTGCGCCGGCGTCAGCCGCATCCACTGGCGCATGCGCTCGTGCACGCGGGCCTGCTCGGCCTCGTTCATCGTGGCGTAGCGTTGCGATAACTCGAGCCAGCGGCGCTTGCGCATGCCGTCCATGCCGTCCCACTCGGGTTGCAGCGGCTTGAGCGCAGCTTGCTGCGCGCGGCTCAGCTGGCGCCAAAGGGGCTTGTCGAGGGTTTTTGCCGCTGGCCGGGCGCCGGCCGCAAGCGTGGTAGCGTCACCGGCGCCGCGCACCGCGGGCGTCGTCGATTCGGAGCGGTTGACAACCGCCCAGGTAGCGGCCCCGGCGATCAAGACCGCTGCCGCCGTTGCAACGACGGCCAGGCGAGGCTTCGGAGCGGACTTCGTCATTGGTGGCGCTGTTGCGACTCCACGTAGGCATTGAAACCGTGGTCGAGGTAGGCTGTCAGCGGCAATTCGTCGGCCAGCATCGACGCATCGATGTCGGCCATGGCGGCCACGCGCTGCTCCTGCTCGAACTCGTACACGCCGCCCATGCCGATCACCAGCGCCAGCAGCGGCGCCGCCACGCCCAGGCGCACCAGAGCCGGGCCGGTGAAGAGGGCGCGTGCCAGGCGGGCCAGGTCGAATCGCGGGCGCTGTCCAGCACGGGCTGCTGCGCGGGCCGCGTCGGGCTTCTTGCGCGCCATGGCGCGTGCGCGTGCTGCCGCCAGCCGCTCGCTGGTGTCAGCGGGCAGTGTGTCGAGGTTCTCGTTCAGGGCATGGCGTATCTTGTACGCCAGGTTGATGTCGTCGGTGTTCATAGCTTGATTCCCTTGGCCTTGAGCGCGGCGGCGAGAGCGTGAGTGGCGCGGGAACAATGCGTCTTGACGCTTCCCTCGGAGCAACCCATTGCTTCGGCCGTCTCGGCCACGTCCATGTCCTGCCAGTAACGCATGAGGAAGGCTTCCCGTTGACGCGTCGGGAGCTTTTCTACCTCTTGTTCGATCAGTTGCAAGGTCTGCGCACGCTCATACTGGTCGGCGCTGGACTCGGCGGCAGCCGTGCCCGCCTCGGCTTCGTACGAAGAAAGTATATCAAATTCCTCATCGTCACTATCGGGCCGGCTGAAGCCCGAGAACAGACTGATCCAGGTATTGCGTACCTTCTCGCGACGGAAATAATCGAGGATGGTTGTTTGCAAGATGCGCTGGAACAGCATCGGCAGTTCGGCCGCCGGCTTGTCGCCGTATTTTTCCGACAACTTGATCATTGCATCCTGCACGATGTCGAGCGCCGACTCGTCCTTGCGCACCGCATAGACCGCCTGCTTGAACGCGCGCCGTTCGACATTCTCGAGGAAGTCGTTGAGTTCTTTGTCTGTGGCCATGCGTGCTTGAGAGGCAAAAATGCGAATGCCATGAGGAAAACCCACGAATCCTAGCAAAAAACCGGAGGCGGCGCATCGAAATCGCACAGCGCGGCTGTCGGCCGACCCCGGTAGCGGCCCGCTGCAGCGCACCTGTCTGGTGCAACAAGTATTTTCAACGCGACGTCTTGACCAGAATGGTGCAACGCAGTAATGTGATTGAACGCTTTGCACCCCCGAAGCTCTCCAGTCACCTGGAAAGGCACACAAGGCCTTGCCAGGTTCGACGCGCTTTCATTTGTAGGCAGTTTGCTCCAACCCGCGCCACAAGCGCGAGAGATGCGATTGACCGCCACAGACACTCAAGCCGAACGAGTTGCGCCCAGCGCCCGTGCGTAAGGACCCTACGGCGTCCCGAACCACCGACGTGCCCGCAGAGAGAAGGGACGCATGAGAGCTGTCGCGCGTTGACGCGTTTCGTCAGGAAGGGCATCCGATCAAACCACCCAATGGGTCTTGAAAGGAATGACATGAATAACGAAGCATCAGTCCCCATCACCGGCGCCGAGATTGTGGTGCGTTGTCTCGCGGAAGAAGGCGTCAAGCACGTCTTCGGTTATCCGGGCGGGGCCGTCCTGTATATCTACGACGCCATCTTCAAGCAGGATAAATTCCAGCACGTGTTGGTCCGCCACGAACAGGCCGCGGTGCATGCCGCCGACGCCTATTCACGCAGCTCGAACACCGTGGGCGTGGCCCTGGTCACATCGGGCCCCGGCGTAACCAATGCCGTCACCGGCCTGTCCACCGCCTACATGGATTCGATCCCGATGGTGGTCATCACCGGCCAGGTGCCAAGCCATGCGATCGGCCAGGATGCCTTCCAGGAATGCGATACCGTCGGCATCACGCGCCCGGTGGTCAAGCACAACTTTTTGGTCAAGGACGTCAAGGACCTGGCCATCACGATCAAGAAAGCCTTCTTCATCGCCCGTACCGGCCGTCCCGGTCCGGTGCTGGTCGATATCCCGAAGGACATCACGATGCACCGGTGCGTCTTCGACTACCCGCGCGAGATCGAGATGCGTTCGTACAAGCCAGTCGACAAGGGCCATGCCGGCCAGATCCGCAAGGCCGTGCAACTGCTGCTGCAGGCCGAGCGCCCGATGATCTACGCGGGCGGCGGCGTGATCCTGGCCAATGCCTCGAACGAGCTCAACCGCATGGTCGACAAGCTCGGCTTCCCGGTGACCAACACGCTGATGGGCCTGGGCGGCTCGCGCTCGAGCAGTCCGCACTTCGTCGGCATGCCGGGCATGCACGGCACCTACGAAGCGAACATGGCGATGCAGAACTGCGACGTCCTGATCGCCATCGGGGCGCGCTTCGACGACCGCGTGATCGGCAATCCCAAGCACTTCGCCTCGCATCCGCGCAAGATCATTCACATTGATATCGATCCCTCGTCGATCTCGAAGCGGGTCAAGGTCGACATTCCGATCGTGGGCAACGTCAAGGACGTGCTGATCGAGCTGCTGAACCAGCTCGAGGCCGCGGCCCCACCCAATCCGGATGCGCTGCAGGGCTGGTGGAAGCAGATCGCGCAGTGGCGCGGCAAGGATTGCCTGGCCTATGCCGACTCCAGCGAGCTGATCAAGCCGCAGTCGGTCATCGAGCAGCTGCACCGGGTGACCAAGGGCGACGCCTTCATTACTTCGGACGTCGGCCAGCACCAGATGTGGGCGGCGCAGTACTACGGCTTCGACAAGCCGCGCCGCTGGATCAATTCCGGCGGACTGGGCACGATGGGCGTGGGCCTGCCGTACGCGATGGGGGTGCAGATGGCGAACCCCGGCGCCACGGTCGCCTGCGTCACCGGCGAAGGCTCGATCCAGATGTGCATCCAGGAGCTCGCCACCTGCAAGCAGTATCACCTGACGCCGAAGATTATCCTGCTCAACAACCGCTTCCTGGGCATGGTGCGCCAGTGGCAGCAGATCGACTACGGCTCGCGCTATTCCGAGTCGTACATGGACTCGTTGCCGGATTTCGAAAAGCTGGCCGAGGCGTATGGCCACGTTGGCATGCGCATCGACAAGCCGGGCGACGTCGAGGGGGCGCTGGTCGAGGCCTTCGGCATGAAGGACCGGCTGGTGTTCATGAACTTCATTACCGACCAGAGCGAAAACGTGTGGCCGATGGTGAAGGCGGGCGCAGGCCTGAGTGAAATGCTGCTTGGCTCGGAGGACCTGTAATGCGACATATTATTTCCGTCCTTCTCGAGAACGAAGCCGGCGCGCTGTCGCGCGTGGTGGGCCTGTTCTCGGCACGCGGCTACAACATCGAAACCCTGACCGTGGCGCCGACCGAAGACGCGACGCTGTCGCGCATGACCATCGTCACCAGCGGCTCGGACGACATCATCGAGCAGATCACCAAGCACCTGAACCGCCTGATCGAAGTGGTGAAAGTGGTCGACCTGACCGAAGGCGAGTACATCGAGCGCGAACTCATGCTCATCAAGGTGCGGGCGGTCGGCAAGGAGCGCGAGGAAGTCAAGCGCACCGCCGACATCTTCCGCGGCCGGATCATCGACGTGACCGAGAAGACCTACACGATCGAACTGACCGGCGCCAAGAGCAAGCTCGACGCCTTCATCGGTGCCCTCGACCGTGCGTCCATCCTGGAGACCGTCCGTACCGGCGGCTCCGGCATCGGCCGCGGCGAGCGCATCCTGAAAGTGTAGGACGGCGCGGCCGAGCGCGCCCAATCGTCCCGACTATAACCACATACTTATACTGGAATAATAATGAAAGTTTTCTACGACAAAGACTGCGACCTCTCCCTCGTCAAGGGCAAGAACGTCGCCATCATCGGCTACGGCTCGCAAGGCCATGCGCACGCCCAGAACCTGAGCGAATCGGGCGTCAATGTGACCGTCGGCCTGCGCCGCGGCGGCGCTTCGTGGAACAAGGTCGAGCAAGCCGGCCTGAGCGTCGCCGAGGTCGACGACGCGGTCAGGAATGCCGACATCATCATGATCCTGCTGCCGGACGAGAGCATTGCCGAGGTCTACAAGAACAACGTCGAGCCCAACGCGAAGCAGGGCGCGGTGCTGGCCTTTGCCCACGGCTTCAATGTGCATTACGGCCAGGTGGTGCCGCGCGCCGACCTGGACGTGATCATGATCGCGCCAAAGGCCCCGGGCCACACGGTACGCAGCACCTACAAGGGCGGTGGCGGGGTGCCGCACCTGGTTGCCGTCTACCAGGACAAGTCGGGTTCGGCGCGCGACATCGCGCTGTCGTATGCGATGGCCAATGGCGGCGGGCGCGCCGGCATCATCGAGACCAACTTCCGCGAAGAGACCGAGACCGACCTGTTCGGCGAGCAGGCGGTGCTGTGCGGCGGCGCGGTGGAGCTGATCAAGGCGGGCTTCGAGACCCTGACCGAAGCGGGCTACGCTCCGGAGATGGCCTATTTCGAATGCCTGCACGAACTCAAGCTGATCGTCGACCTGATCTACGAAGGCGGCATCGCCAACATGAACTACTCGATCTCGAACAATGCAGAGTATGGCGAGTACGTTACCGGCCCGCGCATCGTTACCGAAGACACCAAGAACGCGATGCGCCAGTGCCTGAAGGACATCCAGACCGGTGAATACGCGAAGAGCTTTATCCTGGAGAACAAGGCCGGGGCCCCGACCCTGATTTCGCGCCGCCGCTTGACCTCCGAGCACCAGATCGAAGAGGTTGGCGCCAAGCTGCGCGCGATGATGCCGTGGATCGCGAAAAACAAGCTGGTGGACCAGTCAAAGAACTAAGTCAGGTTTTCCCTTGGTCGGGCGGCAACCGGGCTTAGTCGGTGGCCGCCCGTTTTTCATGGTGTCTCCAATGGCGCTGTCACCGTGGCGCTGTCACCGTTGGCTATGGTTGAGTCCGCATGCGATGCGGAGCAAGTGCTCGACGGAAGTGACCCGCCCGCCATCGAGTGCCCAATACCAACCCAGGTAATTGGGCAGCCAACGCGAGGCAACCCCGTGGAACCGCGCCAGCCATTGGCGCAAGCGCCGGTGGTAGGCGTTCACGTTCTGGACATGGATCGCGCCCCCCTTACTGAACCGAACCCGCTCGCCGGAGCGCAGGTTGACCGCCTGGTGGGCAATGCTCCACTGGCGGGCAAAAGCACGGTAGGCGGCATGCGAATCGGTGACCAGGAGCGCTTGCGGGGCCAGCTTCGGCAACAGGTGCCGCACCAGTTGGACTACCTTCAAGGCGCCACGGCCGGTAACGGCGTCGATGGTCTGCCCACTGCGGTCGCGCGCGACCAGGATGCAGTCGAGGTGATGCGAGATGCCAGGCAGACTGGCCCGGCCGCCTCGCTTGCGCGGCGGGCGACCGAGTGTGCGCGAGCCTTTTTGCGATTCGAGCAGAAACATTTCGTCGGCTTCGACGATGCCGCCGAGCTGCGCTGGCCGGTCATGCCTGACCCGGTCCAGGAAGCGATGGCGCCAACGAAACGCCGTGTTGCGATGGACGCCAACCCGCTTGGCGGCGTCGCGCACCGGCCTTGAATCGAGCACGGCGCCGAGGTAGTCGAGCCACTTGCCGCGCAGCCTGAGCCGTGCCAGCGGCGTGCCACTCAGGTCGTTAAATGTGCGCCGGCACTGGCAGCAGCGAAAGCGTTGCAGGTCGTTGGCCTGGCCGTGCCGGTGGTAGCGCTGGCAGCCGCATTGCGGACAGCGCCGCCCTGCCGAACGGATCTGCCCGATCAGGGCGATTACCCGGTCGAGGCCGGCTGCGGGATGCAGGGAATCGAGCATCTGCAGCCGCTGGGCCTGGTTGAGCATGGGAAGCTGGGCAAACAGCTTGGCGAACCTGGGCGTTTTCATCCACCACTCCGTATCGGGATCGACCGGGGTTGGACCAAAAATTAGCTCAGCAGTTCAGCTCAGCAGTTCAGCTCAGAAGTTCAGTGCTCATCCATAGCTAACGAGTACAGCGCCTCTCCGAGTGCAATGGTTTGCAACTTTCCATTACATAAACATCATCAGCCCGCGAAAAACGGTATCGTGGCGGTAGCATGTCGCCGTCCACAAAAAGGAGAACCACCATGTCCCTCGCCAAACCCGCCGCGCTTGTCGCGGCCTTGTTGTTAGCAGCCCAGGTTCACGCCCAAGTCCACGCGCAGACAGCGGCCGCCACCCCGGGCGCCACGCTGTCCACCGCCGGCACCATGGTCATCGTCCCGGCTTTTGGAGAAGTCAGCCATGCCAACGACCAGGCCGTGGTCACCTTCAGCGTCGAGGAACACGACAAGGACAAGGTCAAGGCCGCCGAGCGGGTCAATCGCAAGATGAAAGAAGGTACCGCGATCCTGCGCCAGCTCGATCCGCGCGCGCAGTTCAAGACCATGGGTTACTTCACCTACCCGATCTACCCCGACAACCCGCAGCCGCCGCGTCCGCTGGACGGCAGCGCCAAGCCGCCGGTTCCGGTTCCGGTCGCATGGCGCGTAGGCCAGTACCTGGAAATGAAGACCACCAGCCTCGACACGCTGGCGAAAACCACGGCCGGCGCCCAGAAAGTGTTGGCGGTTAGTAATATTCAGTTCGGCCTGACCCCGGCCACGCAAAAGCGGCTCGACGACCGGCGCATCGCCGCCACCTACCACAACCTGAACGAGCGCATCGTGTCGATCGCCGGCGCCATGGGCCGTACCCCGGCCGACGCCACCATTGAAACGGTCGACTTCGAAGGCTCGGGCAACTATGGCGGCGATGCGCAGGGCGGGCCGCAACAGATGATGGTGCGCATGAGCGCCAAGCGCGAGATGGCCGACGCGATGACCGAACCGAGCTTCGAGCCGGGCGAAACCACCCTCCAGATGCGGCTGGTAGGCAAGGTGCGGTTCAAGTAAAGCGTTCGCGAAACAATAGCGATTCGCTAACGCGCTGTTTCCGCCTCTATAATGCGGAAACAGCTACATTTGAATACGGATCCTTATGCCCCATTTTCCACGCCGTAGGCCCCTCGGCGCAGCGCCGAAACCGCCTCGTTTTTCTCGCCTGAAACGCTTCGGTCGCCGTGCCGATGCCCGCGCACAGGGTGAGCGCGGACGCGGTATCTATCTGCTGCCCAACGCGTTCACCACCGGTGCGCTATTTTGCGGATTCTATGCGATCGTCATGGCGATGAACCAGCGCTTCGAGCACGCCTGCTGGGCGGTGTTCATTGCGATGATCCTCGACGGCCTCGATGGCCGCATCGCGCGCCTGACCAATACCCAGTCCGAATTCGGCGCCCAGTACGACTCGCTCTCGGACATGGTGTCGTTCGGGGCCGCGCCGGCGCTGGTGATCTACGAATGGTCGCTGCGCGGCCTGGGCAAGCTGGGCTGGATCGCCGCCTTCATCTATTGCGCGGGCGCGGCACTGCGCCTGGCCCGGTTCAATACCAATATCGAGGTGGTCGACAAGCGCTTCTTCCAGGGCTTGCCAAGCCCGGCGGCGGCGGCGCTGGTGGTCGGCTTCATCATGATGATGACCGACCCTGACATCAACATCAGCTCGCGCCAGGTGGACTGGGTGAGCTGGGCCCTGGCCGTGTTCGCGGGCCTGACGATGGTGTCGAACGTGCCGTTCTACAGCTTCAAGGACGTCAACTTCCGCAAGTCGGTGCCCTTCATCGTGGTGTTCCTGATTGCGCTGGCCTTCGCGCTGGTGGCGATCGATCCGGCAAAGGTGCTGTGGCCGATCTTCGTGATCTATGGGTTGTCGGGCTATGCGGTGTTCATCTGGCGCTTCGCCAAGGGTAAACCGGTGAGCATCATCCCGACCGACGACGATACCGACGAGAGCGTGCGCCGATAGGCAAACCCAGGCAGCCGTGCGCTGCCTTGATTTGTCTTGCTCCTATACTCGGGCCATGTCTTCATCGGCCCGACCAATGCCCAAAACCGCTATCGCCGTCTTCGCTGTCGCACTCGCGCTTGTCGCCGCACTGTCTGCCTGCTCCCCGCTGTCGATCGTCAACGCCGTCTCTCCCGCGGGCGGCGCAAGCGCCACTGCGGGCCTGCGCTACGCCCCTGGCGAGCGCCGCCTGCTCGACGTCTACCATCCACCAACGGGCCGCGCCAACGCTCCCGTCATCGTCTTTTTCTACGGCGGCAACTGGGTCAGCGGCGAGCGCCATGACTATGCCTTCGTCGGCCAGGCCCTGGCAGCGCGGGGCTTCGTGGTGGTGATTCCTGATTACCGGCTCTACCCCGAGGTGCGCTACCCGGACTTTCTCGACGACGCCGCGCAGGCGCTGGCATGGACGCAGCGCGAGATCGCCGCACATGGGGGCGATCCGGCCAGGCTGTTCGTGATGGGCCATAGCGCCGGGGCCTATAACGCGGCCATGCTGGCGCTGGACCGACGCTGGCTGGGCAAGCAGGGGAGTGCGCCAGAGGCGCTGCGCGGCTGGATCGGCCTGGCCGGCCCCTACGACTTTTTGCCGGTGCAGAACCGCACCACGCGTCCGGTCTTCGCTTATCCGGATACGCCAGCGAGCTCGCAGCCGGTCAACCACGTGACGGCCGATGCGCCGCCTGCCTTGCTGATCGCAGCCAGTTCCGACAGCCTGGTCAACCCGGCGCGCAATACCGGCGCCCTGGCGGCGCGCCTGCGCAGCGCGCAGGTTCCGGTGCAGGAGCTGTACTACGACGGTGTCAGCCACACCACCCTGGTGGCTTCGCTGTCGAGCACGCTGCGGCGGCTGGCGCCGACCCTCGATGCGGTCGAGGCTTTCGTGCGCAGCGACGGCGGGCGCCGGCCGGCCACCGTTACGCTGCCTGCGCCAGAGCGCTGAGCGGGGCGGGCGCGCAGGTTCACGGTCCTTGCCGGTCGCGCGGCTCGTACTGCGGGTCTGGCCCGTTCATCATGTGCCGCACCACGCCCTGGCGGTCGAAGTGCACGTGCATCAGCGAGTTCCACACGCCGGCCTCTTTGTAGCGGTAGGACCAGACCTCGTAGTCGTGCATCGCTACCCGCGACACTTCGGCCGGACGGCCAAAGGCAAGCAAGATGTCGTTCTTGGTCGCCGCATCGATCCTGACGGTGGCGAACTTTTCGCTGGTTAGCACCTGCTCATAGGACAGCAGCCGGCCGTCGGGCGTGAAATGCGCCATGAAGGTCTGCTGGCCCATCGGCCCGGTGGCGTATTCGAAGACCTGGCCGGAGCCGACCCGGTAGCGCGCGCTTGGCCGGCCCATTTTCTGCTCTACCACGGCCACCGGGTCGCCCAGGGTCGGGGCCTGCTGGATCAGGCCGGCGCAGCCGCCCAGCAGCGCGAGGGCTGCAAGCATTGTCAATTTGATCGGTAGTCTCATTGTTTTTTCCTTGCAACGGCTGATTCGGTCCCTGCTGCGCCATGCGGCCGACGCAAATAGTGGCCGCACGCCCGGTTTTCCCCTATACTGGCGGGTCTGTCCGTTTTGGACAGGTATTTGATAATCACGGTGCGCTGGGTTTCGACTCATGCACCGCATGTGAAAGGTAACATCATGACCGTAGAAAATATCGACAAAGCCGCGATCATCGCGGACAACGCACGTGGCCAGAACGATACCGGTTCGCCGGAAGTCCAGGTTGCACTGCTGACCGCGCGCATCAACGAACTGAACGGCCACTTCAAGGCGCACAAGAAGGATCACCACTCGCGTCGTGGTCTGATCATGATGGTCAACCGCCGTAAGAGCCTGCTGTCCTACCTGAAAAGCAAGGATGCAACCCGTTACCGCGACCTGATCGCCAAACTCGGCCTGCGTAAGTAATCGCTTGGGTCTGACGGTTTAGTCAGGAAATGCCTGCGCCAGCTTGCTGTCGCGGGCATTTTTCGTTTTAGTCGTATGCAGTCTTGTTGTTTGCGGTAATGGCGGAAAGTGTTACCGCCCTGTGGTGAGGTGAACGACAGCTCCTGAAAATCTGTCGGCAAAATGAAAGGGATTTACCCATGTTTAACAAAGTTACGAAAACCTTCCAGTACGGTCAACACACGGTCACCCTGGAGACGGGTGAAATCGCGCGCCAGGCCAGCGGCGCCGTGCTCGTGTCGGTCGAAGATACCGTCGTGCTGGCAACCGTGGTTGCACGCAAGGACGCCAAGCCGGGCCAGGATTTCTTCCCGCTGACCGTCGACTACATCGAGAAAACCTACGCAGCCGGCAAGATCCCGGGTGGCTTCTTCAAGCGCGAAGGCCGTCCGTCCGAAAAAGAAACGCTGACCTCGCGCCTGATCGACCGTCCGATCCGCCCGCTGTTCCCGGAAGGCTACCTGAACGAAGTGCAGGTCATCATCCACGTGCTGTCGGTCAATCCTGAAATCGATCCGGACATCCCTGCCATGATCGGCGCCTCGGCTGCGCTGTGCATCGCTGGCATCCCGTTCAGCGGCCCGATCGGCGCCGCGCGCGTCGGCTACGCGAACGGCCAGTACATCCTGAACCCGACCACCACCGAGCTCAAGACCTCGCTGATGGACCTGGTCGTGGCAGGTACCGAAACCGCCGTCCTGATGGTGGAATCGGAAGCCCAGCAACTGTCCGAAGAAGTCATGCTCGGCGCGGTCGTCTTCGGCCACGACCAGATGCGTGTCGTGATCGACGCGATCCACGACCTGGTCGCCGAAGGCGGCAAGCCGGAAGTCGAATGGTCGCCGGCACCGAAGAACGAAGAACTGATCGCCCGCGTGAACGACCTGGCCTCGGAAAAGATCCGTGACGCCTACCAGACCCGCGAAAAATCGAGCCGCCAGCAAAAGCTCAAGTCGCTCTCGTCGGAAGTCATGGCTGCCCTGGCAAGCCAGGGCGTGAGCGCCGATTCTGGCGACGTCGGCAATATCCTGTTCGACATGGAATCCAAGGTCGTGCGTTCGCAGATCCTCAATGGCGAGCCACGCATCGACGGCCGCGACACCCGCACCGTGCGTCCGATCGAGATCCGCAGCAGCGTGCTGCCGCGTACCCATGGTTCGGCCCTGTTCACCCGCGGCGAAACCCAGGCGCTGGTCATTGCCACCCTCGGCACCGCGCGCGACAGCCAGAAGATCGACGCCCTGATGGGCGAGTACACCGACGACTTCATGATGCACTACAACATGCCTCCGTTCGCCACCGGCGAAACCGGCCGTGTAGGCACCCCGAAGCGCCGCGAAATCGGCCACGGCCGCCTGGCCAAGCGCGCGCTGGTCGCGGCGCTGCCCAACCCTGAAGATTTCAGCTACTCGGTGCGCCTGGTGTCGGAAATCACCGAGTCCAACGGCTCGTCGTCGATGGCGTCGGTCTGCGGCGGCTGCCTGGCACTGATGGATGCGGGCGTGCCGATGAAGGCGCACGTCGCCGGCATCGCGATGGGCCTGATCAAGGAAGGCGGCAAGTTCGCCGTCCTGACCGACATTCTGGGTGACGAAGACCACCTCGGCGACATGGACTTCAAGGTGGCGGGTACGCCAGCCGGTATCACTGCGCTGCAGATGGACATCAAGATCCAGGGCATCACCAAGGAAATCATGCAGGTGGCACTGGCGCAAGCCAAGGAAGCCCGCCAGCACATCCTGGGCGAAATGCAGAAGGCCATGCCGACCGTGAAGACCGAACTGTCGGACTTCGCACCGCGCCTGATCACCGTGCGCATCAACCCGGAAAAGATCCGTGACGTGATCGGCAAGGGCGGCGCCGTGATCCGCGCGCTGACCGAAGAAACCGGCACCCAGATCGACATCACCGACGAAGGCATCGTGACCATCGCATCGGTCGACGCCGCCGCCGGCCAGGAAGCCAAGCGCCGCATCGAAGAGCTGACCGCGTCGGTCGAAGTGGGCAAGACCTATGACGGCACCGTGCTCAAGCTGCTCGACTTCGGCGCCATCGTCCAGGTCATGCCAGGCAAGGACGGCCTGCTGCACATCTCGCAGATCGCCAACGAGCGTGTCAACGCCGTCGCCGACTACCTGAAAGAAGGCCAGCAAGTGCGCGTCAAGGTCCTCGAGACCGACGAGCGCGGCCGCCTGAAGCTGTCGATGAAGGCTGCCGATCCGGCTGAGGGCGCGGCGCAGTAATTTTGCGGTTAGCCTGAGCGGTTCGCCGCTCCAGAAAAAACCGCCAGTGCGTGAGCCTGGCGGTTTTTTTTCAATCTACTGATGTCAACCAACGGAAGTCCGCGCTGCGCTTTTCGTTGCGCTATCGATTGCGTGGCGCCAACTGGCTCCGCTGCATTCGACGTAATGATTGCTGTGCTCTGCATACGCAAGGGGTAGGCAGAGCCGTTCTCATCACGAAGGAGGGCATATGACAACGCTTTACGAGCATTACGAAGAGCTGACGCGTCAGGAGAAAGCTTACCTGAGCAGTAACCCACATCATGCAATGATCCTCAAGGATTCTCGCGAACTTGCATTTGCAGAAACGATACGGATCTTCAGGCGAAATAGGCAGAATGATAAATCCGATGCTTTTCGCCACTGCTTTTGGTCAGCGATCTTGGCACGAGACTTGGGCTTCCATAACGCAACCAGGTTCACCACTGCACATGAATCGTCACCCAAAAATAGACTCGAAGAAAAACGGATGGACTTGCATAATAACCGGATCGGGCTTGGCATCGGCCTTTTAACAGGAACAAATGCAAGTCTCAGCGCCCGCTGCATGACTGCGCTGCGAACTGGAAAACTACGTGTTCTGAGCGAATAGTTTATGCGCACTCTACTTGCTTTCGTCATCTTCACGCTTCTGATGGTCGGCTGCAACCGCTTACCGGTTGTCGAACAGGCGCGCATGCTAGGCCAACGAGAGTTCACTCAGCAGTCATGGGCCATAGCATCCCAAGTCGAGCGCGGAAAAATGTTGGCCTCCTTCCTTACCAAACATCCGGCGGACGAGCTCACGGCGGAGCGTGTCAAGCAGTTGCTCGGCACACCGACAGGCTATGCCGATTACGACGAGGATCCTGCCTACGTGGTCGGACCGCCGACAGTGGAAAGCAAGTACGGCAAGGGGCACTTGCTGATTTTCGTGACGGACAAGAAAACAGGACGCGTGCTGAAAACCCGGCTCGTGCCGAAAATTACGAAGTAAATAAGACAAAATTCCCCGTCCAATTCTGGCGGAAGACCTTTCAAAAGCGATTGACGAGCGGTTCACGCGGCGTGCTGCAGCAAATCGACACGACGCTGCTGCGTGGCTTTCCTGAGATCGCACGGGTAATCGCGCGCATCGGCACGGCCGACATCGCGTCCGACCCGCTGCCACCGAACGTAGCGGACAGTATTATCATGCTCAAGCCCGAACGCGATTGGCCGGCGCCCCGGTAGAGCCGCAAGCAATTGCTGGCCGCCATACAACACACGCTCGAGCAACTGCCGGGCTATCGCTACGAGTTCAGCCAGCCAATTCAGCTGCGCGTCAATGAACTCATTTCCGGCGTGCGCAGCGATGTCGCCGTCAAGGTATTCGGCGACGACCTCGCGGTGTGCTTGAACCCGCTCCAGAAAGCGATGGCGCCAGCGAAATGCCGTATTGCGATGGACGCTAACCCGCTGGGCGACGTCGCGCACCGGCCGGAATCGAGCAGGACGCCGCAGGGCAGGCTAACCCGCAAATGCACTGCATTTTTGCTCTGCGATAACCTTCAATTGCCCCATTTTTCCACCACAGATCAGATTGTGCTTTTAACCAATCCAATAGAGCCGTCAATGCTGCTGGTCAAATGGTATAGTTGGCCGTTTAAAAGAATTCTAATGACACTGCGCTAACTCCAGGCGCGGTGTCGACAATAATCCATATTCGACAAGGGAAATGAAGATGACGACGACCGATCTCGCGAGCCACATCAGCCAGTTGCTGCAGCAGGAACAAGCTCCTATCGGCGCCGAATGGCTGGCCCAGCTCGAATCGCTGATGGTGCGCGGTACCAGCGCATCGCGCGAGCAGTTGCGCAGCCACACCCAGCAGTTCCTGGCTGCCTTCATTACCGCCACCCGTGGCGGCGAACTTGAAAATATCGAGCACCGCTCGTGGGACGAGGTGCGCGACCTGCTGGCCGAAATTTCGTCCTCGCGCGCCAAGTCGGGTTCGACGCCGAGCGACACCGCTACCTTCGTGTTCTCGTTCAAGCAGCCGGTGTTCGCGCGCCTGCGCAATGGTTTCGCCGACGATCCACAAGGCCTGGCCGGCGCTTCCTGGCTGGTCAGCACCCTGCTGGACCAGCTCGGCCTGTACACCATCGAAATGTTCCAGAAGACCAAAGACCAGATCATCGTGCGCCAGCAGCAGGAGTTGCTCGAGCTGTCCACGCCGGTCGTCAAGCTGTGGAACGGCATCCTGGCGCTGCCGCTGATCGGCACGCTGGACTCGGCACGCACCCAGGTGGTGATGGAAAACATCCTGCAAAAGATCGTCGACACCGGCGCCGTGATCGCCATCATCGACATCACCGGCGTGCCGACCGTGGACACCCTGGTGGCGCAGCACCTGATGAAGACCATCGCGGCGGCGCGCCTGATGGGTGCCGACTGCATCATCAGCGGCATCCGTCCACAGATCGCCCAGACCATCGTGCACCTGGGCGTGAACCTGGAAGACGTGGTCACCAAGGCGACGCTGGCCGATGCCTTCATGGTCGCGCTCGAGCGCACCGGCACCACCATCATCACCAACAAGGCATAAGCCCGACATGGAACGGATTCCTATCCTTCGCATGGGCGACCTGCTGCTGGTGACGATTCAGGTCGACATGCACGACCGCCTCGCGATGACGCTGCAGGACGACCTGACCCAGCGCATCGTGCGCGATGCCGCCAAGGGCGTGCTGATCGATATTTCGGCGCTCGACCTGGTCGATTCCTTCATCGGCCGCATGATCAGCAACACCGCGGCGATGGCACGCGTGCTCGACGCCCAGACCGTGGTGGTTGGCATGCAGCCGGCCGTGGCCATTACCCTGGTCGAACTCGGCCTGACGCTGCATGGCGTGAAGACCGCGCTCAACGTCGAAAAAGGCATGGCGTTGTTAGGAAAGAATCTCGGCTGATGGGCGACGCGCAAACCAATGCAGTCCTGTTCGAGACCGAACTGCTGGAGCTTCATCGCCAGCAGCGCACCGGGCGTGTGACGCTGCGCCTGCGCTCGGACGAGGATGTCGTGGGACTGCGCAAACAGGTGCGCGAACGCGCCGTGGCGATCGCGCTGTCGCTGGTCGACCAGACCAAGCTGGTCACGGCGGCGAGCGAATTGGCGCGCAACACGATCAAGTACGGCGGTGGCGGGCAAGCGCATCTCGATGATCTCAACGATGGCGTGCGCAAGGGCATCAGCCTGATCTTCGTCGACGCCGGTCCCGGCATTGCCGATGTCGACAGCGCGCTGCGCGACGGCTTCACCACCGGCGGCGGCCTGGGTCTCGGGTTTGGCGGTTCCCGGCGCCTGGTCGACGAATTCGAGGTCGACAGCCGTTTCGGCGAAGGAACAGCGGTATTGGTAAGTAAATGGAAACGATGATCAGTTCATTGACACCGCAGCTGGTGTGTTCGATCGAGCACGCCAGCGATGTCGCGGCAGCGCGCAGGGAAGGGCAGCGGCTGGCGGACAGTCTCGGTTTTGATGACATCCGGGCCGGGAAACTGGCCCTGATCGTTACTGAAGCGGCCACCAACATCCTCAAGCACGCGGACCGCGGCGTGATCCATATCGGGCCCTCCCAGTCGAGCGCGGGCGTCGGCATCGACGTGCTGGCGCTCGACGAGGGGCCCGGCATCGCCGACCTGGCGGCCAGCCTGGTCGATGGCGTCTCGACCGCCGGCACCGCCGGTACCGGCCTGGGCGCCATGCGGCGCCAGGCGGATGAATTCGACGTCTATTCGCAGCCCGGCAAGGGCTCGGTCTTTTTCATGCGGCTGTGGAGCACGGCCCCGGCGCCCGATGCGTGTGGCGTCGACGTGGGCGCGCTCATGACGCCGCTGGCCGGCGAAGACGAATGCGGCGATGGCTGGGCGGTCCGCTGCGACGACGGCGGCGCGATGGTGCTCGCTTCCGACGGACTCGGGCATGGCCCGAACGCGGCGCGCGCCTCGGCTGCAGCGATCGGGGTGTTCGACAAGCCGGCACCTCCACTGAACGCCGCTGACGCGGTCCACGCCACGCACGAAGCGCTGCGCGGTACGCGCGGCGCTGCACTGGCGGTGGCGCGCCTCGATTTCGCTGCCTCAGAACTGCACTATGCCGGCATTGGCAACATTGCCGGCTACGTGTACCACGACACACGGCGCGCACTGGTGTCGCACAACGGCATCGTCGGCCACAACATGCGCAAGGTGCAGGGATTCACCGTACCGTTCCCACCGGGCGCGATCTGCATCCTGCACTCCGATGGTATCTCGACCCAGTGGGACCTGGACAAGTATCCAGGCTTGCAGGGGCATAGCCCGGCGCTGATCGCGGCCGTGCTGATGCGCGACTTCATCCGCCGCCGCGACGATGCGATGGTGCTGGTGGTGCGCCGGCTGGGCCACGCAGCTGCGCACGGCGTGGGAGCTGCCGGGTGAGCGTCCAGCGCATCCTCAACGTCGCCCTCGACAACGACGAGGACGTGGTGCAGGTACGCCAGCGGGCCCGCCAGCTGTCGGCGCTGCTGGGATTTTCGCAACAGGACCAGGTGCGTATCGGTACCGCGGTGTCCGAAGTCGCGCGCAGCGCCTGCCACCAGGGCCGCGGCGGGCGCGCGGGTTTTACCTTCGACGACCAGGACGAGCGCCAGTATCTGGAAGTGAGCATCTTCGCCGGCACCGGGCCGCGTGCGCTGCTGCGCCAGGCGCCGCACGCCGATGCCGGTACGCTCTCGGCGCCCGGACCGGCCCTGGTCACGGCGCAGCGCCTGATGGACGAGTGCGAATCCGAGCCGGTCGCTGGCGGCGGCATCGGCAAGGTCAGCATGCGCAAGTACCTGACGCGCGGGACGGCCATCAGCCGCGCCAGGCTGCTGGAGATCAGTACCCTCCTGGCCGATACCCCCGTGGCCAATCCGCTGCACGAACTGCAGCTGCAGAACCAGGAACTGGTGGCTACGCTGTCCGAATTGCGCGAGCGTCAGGAAGACCTGATGTCGCTCACGCGCGAACTCGAAGACACCAATCGCGGCATCGTTGCGCTGTACGCCGAGATCGAAGACAAGGCCGAGCGCTTGCGCCGCGCCGACGAAATGAAGTCGCGCTTCCTGTCCAACACCAGCCACGAGCTGCGCACGCCGCTGTCGTCGATCCGGGCACTGGCCCAGTTGCTGCTCGATCGCATGGACGGTGAACTGAGCGTCGAGCAGGAGCGCCAGGTGCAGTTCATCGCCAGCGCGGCGCGCGACCTGTCCGAACTGGTAAATGACCTGCTCGACCTGGCCAAGATCGAGGCCGGCAAGGTCGAGGTGCATCTCGAGCCGGTGGTGGTCGACCACTTGTTCCGTGCGCTCAAGGGCATGCTGCGCCCGCTGGTCGACGAGACCAGGGTAGAACTGGTATTCGAAGCCGACGAGGTGGCGCAGCCGTTCGATTCCGATGAAGGCATGATTTCGCAAATCCTGCGCAATTTCATCTCGAACGCATTGAAATTCACCGAAAGCGGTTCGGTTCGCGTGACGGCCAGCGAGGATGCCGCGGCCGGCACCATCCGCTTCGATGTGACCGATACCGGCATCGGCATCAGCGCCGACAACCTGCAACTGATTTTCGAAGAATTCAGCCAGATCGAGCACCCGCTGCAGCGGCGCAGCAAGGGTACCGGCCTGGGTCTGCCGCTGTGCCGCAAGCTGGCCGACCTGCTCGGCGGCCGGGTCCTGGTCACCAGCCAGGAAGGTAGCGGATCGACCTTCTCACTCGAACTGCCGCGCCGCCATCCGTGCGCGGATGGTTCCCATGGAACGAACGAATGAATTCCCATCCGACCAAGATGCCCCTGATTCTCAACGTGGACGACAACGACGGCGCGCGCTACGCCAAGACCCGGATCCTGCAAAGCGCTGGCTTCGAGGTAATCGAGGCAGCCAACGGCACCGATGCGCTCGAGATGGTCCAGCAACAGCATCCCGCGCTGGTATTACTGGATGTAAAACTGCCAGATATTAACGGCATCGAAGTGTGCCGGCGCATCAAGGCCAATCCGGACAGCAGCATGGTACTGGTCTTGCAGACCTCGGCCGCGCTCACCGGGCGCGCCGACAAGATTCGCGGCCTGGAAGGCGGCGCCGACAACTACCTGGCCGCGCCGATCGAGGCCGACGAGCTGATCGCGAACGTCAATGCGCTGGTGCGCATGCGCCAGACCCAGGGCGAACTGCGCGACAGCGAAGAGCGCTTCCGCCAGATCACCGACAACATCGACGACGTGTTCTGGATGTTCACCGTACCCGATGCCGCGCTGGTTTATGTCAGCCCGGCCTATCCGACCCTGTGGGGGCGCAGCGTCGATTCCCTGCGCGTGCAGCCCATGGACTGGCTCGACGCGGTTCATCCCGACGACCGCTCTCGCATGGCGCAGCGCTGGAATCAGCTGGCGCTGGCGCCGCATTACGACGAGGAATGCCGCGTGATCGGCCAGGACGGCAAGACACGCTGGGTGCGCGACCGTTTGTTTCCGGTGCGTGGCACGCGCGGCGACGTCTATCGCGTCGCGCGCGTCACCAGCGACATCACCAGCCGCAGGGAAATGGAGGCGCTGCTGCGCGCCGCCGACCGCAACAAGAACCAGTTCCTGGCCACCTTGGCGCACGAACTGCGCAATCCGCTCAGCCCGATCCGCAATGCGGCGGCGCTGCTCGGGACGTCGGGCGACGGCAGCGCGGGGCAGATCAACGAGCGCCAGGCGCGCGCGCGCGAAGTCATCACGCGCCAGGTGGATCACCTGGCGCACCTGGTCGACGATTTGCTGGACGTGGCCCGCATCTCGGAAGGCAAGATCGTCCTGCGCCGCGAGGACGTCAACCTTGGCACCGTGGTCCACCAGGCCATCGAGACGGCCGGCCCGCTGATCGCGGCGCGCCGCCACCGGCTCGACGTCAGGCTGCCGGAGCAAGAGGTCTGGGTCTCGGGCGATCCGGTGCGCCTGGCCCAGTCGATCGGAAATCTGCTGCACAACGCCGCCAAGTTCACGCCGCAAGGGGGTGACATCACCGTGCTCGCGAGCGTGACGGCAGGGGTGGCGGACGCAGGGCAGGTAAAGATCTCGGTGCACGATAACGGTATCGGCATCGCCGAGGACAACCTGCCGCGCATCTTCGGCATGTTCGCCCAGGTCGATGTGCCGCCCGACCGCGCGCCCGAAGGCCTGGGCATCGGCCTGTCGCTGGTCGCCCACCTGCTCGAACTGCATGGCGGGCGCCTGACGGCCGAAAGCCCGGGCATCGGGATGGGCAGCACATTCTCGGTGGAGCTGCCGCTGCTGCGCCTGGGCACGGTCGCGCCGGCGCTGGCCTGCGATCCGGCCGCCGACGCCGGCGGCAGCGGCATGCGCGTGCTGCTGGTCGACGACAATGTCGACGCGATGGAGATGATGGGCTTCCTGCTGGCCGAGATGGGCTACCAGACCTGGGCGAGCTCGGACGCCTCGCAGATCGAGTCGCTAGCGCTGCACCACAGACCGCAGGTGATCGTGCTCGACATCGGCCTGCCTGGTATCGACGGCTACGAGGTCGCGCGCCGCATCAAGAGAAATCCCGCGCTGGCCGGCATTCGCCTGGTGGCCCATACCGGCTACGGCTCGCCGGAAGACCGCCGGCGTGCGATGGAAGCCGGGTTCGACGCCCATCTGGTCAAGCCGGCCGAGCTGGGCGACCTTGAACGGGCGCTGAAAGGCTAGCCCGGCAACTGGCGCCAGGCTAGCCTTTGAAACAAGGCGGGCTGGCGCCTTATTTTTCCTGCACCGAAAATTCCCCGAACGCCTTGAGCTGCTCGCCCAGCGCAGCCTTGTCGCCCACGACCACGATCGACTGGCGCTCGGGCGAGAAATACCGCTTCGATACGTCGCGCACCTGTTCCGGCGAGACCTTCAGGATGCGCGGCACATATTGGCCCAGGAACTCGGGCGGCAGGCCGACCAGCCAGTTCTGCGCCAGGGTGCCGGCGACGGCGCGCTGCAGCTGGTTGCTGATCATGTAGCTGCCCGCGACATAACGTTTGTTCATCTCCATTTCCTTGGGCGGGACCAGTTCGGTTCCGATGCGCTGGTATTCGCCGAGGTATTCGCTCAGGGCCGCACCGGTGACCTCGTTGCGCACGTCCGCGCCGCCGACGATGGCGCCGCCGGCACGGTTCATGCGTGCGCCCGCCGAGGCGCCGTAGGTATAGCCCTTTTCTTCGCGCAGGTTGGTGTTGACGCGGCTCGAGAAGCCGCCGCCCAGGATGGTGCTGGCCAGGCGCAGCGCAATCTGGTCGTCGGCGCTGGCGGCGATGCCGGGGCTGCCCAGGCGCAGGGTCGACTGCACGCTGCCGTCACGCTGCAGCAGGATGCGCGCCGGGTTGGCATTGCTGGGCGCGGCAGCGGTATCGGGCAGTGGCTGGCCGCTGGCTTTCCAGTCGCCGAAAGCCTGCTGCGCCAGCTTCATGCCTTCGGCTTGGCTGATGCGGCCGGTGATCACGAGCAGGGCGCGGTCCGGGCGGATGCGGCGCGCGTGTTCGGCGCGCAGCATCTCCGGCGTCACCGCGTTGATTGCTTCTACCGTGGGAGAAGTGCGGCCATACGGGTGCTCGCCATAGACTGCCTTGTTGACCGCGCGCTCGGCACGGAAGGCCGGCTGGGTTTCGGCAACCCGTAGCGCCTGCAACGCATTGGCCTTGGCCAGCGCCACTTCGTTTTGCGGGAAGGCCGGCGTGCGGGCCACTTCGGCCAGCAGCTGCATCATCGGCGCGGCCTGCGAGCTCAAGGCATTGGCCGAGACGATCAAGCCATCCGACGAGGCGCCGGCGCCGATCTCGCCGCCCATTCCTTGCGCCGCCTCGGCGATGGCGCGCGAGTCGCGCTTGGCGCTGCCTTCGCTGAGCAGGCCGGCCAGCATGCTGGCAAAGGCCGGTGTCGACGGCGCATCGGCTGCGAAGCCGGCGTTGCGTACCGCCAGCACGTAGTCCACGCGCGGCAGGCCCTGGCGCGGCACGATCCACACGCTCAAGCCGTTCGGCAGGGTCTTCCTGGCGACGTTTGGCACCGGAATCGGCTTGTCCTTGCCGTAGGCCGGCATGGCGCTGGATGGCTCCACGGCGGCAGCGGCCGACGCGGCAGCGCCCGGGGCAAAGGCCAGCAAGATGGCCGAAGTCAGGGCCAGTGGCATCAGTTTGTTCATCGATGCGCTCCTTATTTTGCAGCGCCGGCTGGCGCAGGGGTGGTAGGAACCGTCGCCGGGGAAACGGCTGGGGTAGCGGCCGGGGCAGCGAGCATGGCGGCCGGCTTACGGTCGATCACGGTCCGGTTGGTCGGTACCATGTAGGTGCGCACGGCGCGCTGGATGTCGTCCGACGTGACGGCGTCGATCCAGCCCGGGATCTTGTTGACCACGTTCGCATCGCCCCACAGCACCTGCATCTTGGCCATGGTGTCGGCGCGGTTGATGAAGCTTTCCATCTGGTTGTTCCAATCGGCCAGCATGCGGGTCTTGACGCGCTTGAGGGTGGCGGCGTCGACGCCGTGTTGCGCCACCTTGGCGATTTCCTCGTCCATCGCCTTCAGCATCGCATCGGCGCTGCTGTTGGGCTTGTACAGCGCGAACACGGTCAGCAGCGTCGGGCCGTCGTAGTCGAACGGGCCGCCCAGGCCGAACAAGGTATTGACGTTGAGCGCGATCTCGCGCCCCTTCACCAGTCCTTGATAGAACAGGGACGCGTCGCCGCCGCCGAGCAGCTCGGCCAGCACCGCCATGGCCGCCTGGTCGCGATGACCGCGTGGCGGCAGCTTCCAGGCCGCGGCAATGGCCGGCACCTGGGCCAGGGCATCGCTCTGCACCAGCCGCTTCTCGGCGGTGTTGAGCCCTTCGCTGTAGTCGGTTGGCTTCGGGGTCGGGCGGGCCGGGATACCGCCGAAATATTTCTGCGCCAGTGCAAAGCCCTGGGCCGGCGTGACATCGCCGGCGATCGCGATCACGGCATTGTTGGGGCCGTAGTAATCGCGGTGGAAGGCGCGCACGTCTTCCAGGCTGGCGTTTTCCAGGTCCTGGAAGCTGCCGTAGCCGTCATGGTTGTTTTCCCATTTCTGGAACGCATGCTGGCTGATGTCGAACACATAGAAGCCGCCGTAAGGCTGGTTCTTCACGTTCACGCGAATCTCTTCCTTCACCACGTCTTGCTGGTTCTTCAGGGTCGCGGCATTGAAGTCGAGTGTCTTCATGCGGTCGGCCTCGAGCCACAGGATCGGTTCCAGCGCCGACACTGGCGCGGTCTCGATGTAATTGGTGTAGTCGGGACGGGTCGAACCGTTGTTGCGGCCACCGCCGCCAGTGATGGTCTTGTCGAACACGCCCTTCTTGGCGTTCGGGGTGCCCTGGAACATCAGGTGCTCGAACAGGTGGGCGAAGCCGGTGCGGTTCTTCGGTTCCAGGCGCATGCCCACATGGTAGACGACCGAGACGCCGACGGTTGGCGAGCTGTGGTCTTCGGTGACGATGACCGTCAGGCCGTTGTCGAGCTTCTTGACATTGACCGGCAGGGTCCACTGGTCCGCGGTAGCGGCGAATGCCGTGACCGAGAAAGCGAGCCCGGCCAGTAAAACGGGGTATTGGCGCATGCGCATTGTTGACCTCAAAAATGTACGCGGTAAGTGACGATTTACAGTGTGTTCCACGCGACGGCCACGGCCGTCACGCGCTGCATAGTAGCGCAAAGACATGTCAATTATTACTCTTTTCAGGGTCGGCGCTTCAGCTTATGACGGGCGCATAATCCACCTTCCTGGCCTGGCGTTTCATCCCGCCATAAGCCATCCTGCACCGCGTTTCATGCAGTTCGTCGCAGGGCGGGTGGGGCAGGGGGTGCCCCCGGCTATAGTTACACGATGCCAGCGCCGGGCGCCAGGATGATCCCTGGCGCCCGGCGCCGCAACCGACCATGTGCGTGTGTTGGCCTATCCGGTCCTCGCGCGCCGGCAACCAGGGATATCGAGGTATGGACAATGCAATGAAACAGCTATCCAGGGCAGGCGTGGCCTTTGCCGCGCTATGCGCGGCGCTGCTCGGCTTCATGGACATCGCGCTCGCCGCGCCCGAGACAGTGACTGAAACCCGCCAGGTCGATGCCCGCGTGGTGCGCATCAAGGTCGACGGGGTGGTCGACCTCAGGATCCGCCAGGGTGCGATCCCGATGCTGGTACTGAGCGGCGATCCGCGCCTGCTTGGCAAGACCACCACGCTGCAACGCGGCGACACTATCGACATCAGTTCCGAGACCCGGGGCATGCACATCAACCTGGGCCGCAACAAGGGCCTGCGCGCAGACCTGACGCTGCCCAACCTGCGCGAAGTGAACTCAGAGAGCGTCGGCGGCACCAGCATCAGCGGCTTCGCGGGCGACGAGCTGCTGCTTAATCTCGATGGGGCCGGTTCGATGGATGTATCATCCTGTATTTACAGGGACATCCAGGCCAGTCT